>NZ_AP018267.1 GCF_002368435.1 Kalymmatonema gypsitolerans NIES-4073 | reverse complement strand
GGGGTAAAAGTAGCGAAGAGATAATTTGCCGCCACGCGACGGCTGAAAAGCATGTAGAGAGAATGTTTCAGAAAAAAAACTGCCGAAGGCTAAGCAGCATCAATTTGTAACCGTTCGTTCATATCAAGTCGGAAGATACCGTAAGGATTAACATGTACCCAAATTAACGGTGATAACGCCCGCAAATCCTCTTTTTTCATCCGCTTCATCCAAACTGCCTCTGCCAAAACCCTTTGAAGCATCAGGGTATTGATGTAAACAAGACTTATTTGCAGCAGATGCAGACACAACACCGATAATTCCTGCTCATCCAAACGGTTGGTAGCAATCTCACTGTTCTTTCCGTAGAAGATAAAACCATTAGCACTATTCCAATTCTCCACCACATTCAGCCCTTCATTAATTTCACGTCGTACAGCATCGTTATGCAGGTAGTGACACAAGAAGATAGTTTTGACCGCTCTGCCTAGCTCAGAAAGTGCCTTTTGCGTTGGATGTTGAGGAGAGGAACGATTAAAGCGTTTTAAAATCGTATCGGCTTCCGCCGTTCCTAACCGTAGCGCAGTAGCATATTTAACCATCTGGTCATACTGCTGGCGAATTAATTCCCAATCAATCGCCTTGGCAAGTACAAGTTGCAAGTTGGGAAAATCTTGTCTCTGCCCGACAGTCGGCAGAGATAACTTTTGGGAGCCGATGCGCTTGATGCGAGGCATCAACTCAAAGCCAAGTAAACGGCAGAAACCAAAAGCAATCTCGCTTTGCCCGTGCGTGTCCACATAGTTTTTCTTTACCTTCATGTCAGTGCAATGACGTAGCAATCCCTCAATCATTGCCGCCACCTCACTAGAAGAACAGGTCTTGAGTTGGGAGTAAATGCAGGCAGATTTTTTCTCAACATGCCAGTAAATCATCACACCCCGACCTCCGTAGCGGATGTGCCACTCAGTTATAAGGTTTTGATCCCAAGAGCCAAACTTTTTGGAATCACTAGCACATGCTGTAGTACCTTCTCCCCAAATGGCAACCTGACGAGCGTCAAAGGTAGCATTCACAACAGATGCAATAGCATTACGTAGATGTTCTCGGTGGATATAATGCTTTTTGACATAACGCAGGTCATACTCTAAGTCGCCGTTGATTCCCCCACTCATCCGCTTGAGTCCCGTATTGCTACCCAGACCGTACAAACACAATAAAAGCCGTCGTTGCAAGGTTTCTCGGTCAAGGTTAGAGCGTACACCAGTGTTCTTGAAATGATTGGTGAAACCAATCCGCAAGTCGGTTTCTTTCAACATATCCAGCAAGCTGGTCAGGGGCCAACGCCCTTCAACCTCACGTTTTAGCTCAACTATATTGAGTGGTTCTGGTTGTGCTTCCAATGGAGAGACACTAATCCAGCCATTATCCTTCTTGAGAATTTTCACTTTGGTATTGCTGGACATCCCTTTATCCAGCATTGTTAAAGCGGAGGTCATTTCCTGTTGGAGTTGACTGATAAAGGAATTAACATCCAAGGGTTGCCCTAAAGCCTTGTAGTAAGTTTCCCGATATATTTCAAAGTCTTGAGGCAAGTCGAATTCAGGGTTACAGTACCGTTTAGCCCCAATTACCCAAATTTCTTTGGAGCGTAGTTTATCCCGTAGTGCCTGTAATACGCAGATTTCGTAGTTAGCACGATTAACCCTTTCTTGTCCATCTTTATCCATTTCCTGTAGCAAGTCACGCCAGCCACTTTTTAGGACACCTTCAATAAATAACTCCTCCCCAATAGCGTAATATCGCTGATTGCTGCCTTGGTATCTTTTGAGCAATTCCAAAGCAGAAATTACCGGGCGGTGGATGTCATTGTTCGAGCAAAACTCTAATGTAGAGAGCAATTGAGGTACCATGCGTCGATAATGATGCAGATATGATGAGCGCATCACAGTATAGACTTTCTCCTCATATGTAGGACTGTTGGACTTGTATTCTTTGACTACTGCAAGCAGTGTCTTGGGGCTAACTACGGGGTAGACGACATCTTTAACAGGATCTTCAGGATGTTCCAGTGAAGCTTGAGCAATTTCAAATAACAAGCGAGGCTTGCCATCCACACGTTTAAACTCTTCAATCAGTTGTTTATCCACCCGCCGTTCGGCATTAACATGGATGCGGTGTATAATTTGAACGAGCAACTCTACTAAACTATCGGTAATCTCCTGGCTGCGTTGCCAACAGAAAGCTGCCACCAGTGTATAGCGAATGTGAGCAGGATGACGACGCAGTTCGCGGGGCGTCTCTGCACTTGCCCGCCGACGATAGTGAGCAATAATTTTGAGCGGAACCCCGAAAAATATTTGGGTTGGTAGTCCTAATTCCCTCAGGCATTGGAGTTTGGAGACTTCAAAAAAGATACTTTTGAGGCTGGTTCGACCGGGATCTGTCTTGAGGAAATTGAAGACTGACTGTTTAAATTGGTTCTGGTCATCATCCAGGGCATCTTGAGTATTGAGAAGGACATCCATTTTGGTCAATGTACCCGATTCAATTTGGTTGAAGATGCCAGCACAGAATTTTTTTTCAGTAGTGACGATCGCAGACCGAATCACCCGTTCAACCCCTTCGGGTATTGGTGGTTCTAGCTTCAACTCCCGTAAGCGTTGATACACTGCTGCTTCCAGATAGGAGGCTTGACGGTCGTATGCCAAAACAAACTCGCACAACCAAGCAATAAGTTCCTTTTTGTCTTGTGGGTTGAATTCCCGAAAACCAAAGAATGAACGTATTTCAGCCCGATGCCGTTCAACACTACGTCCCAAAAACGAGTACTCTCCATATTGTTTGGGTGACACTTCAAGGAGTCTAGCAATATAGGAGATAACCTGCTTAGGGACTTCCTGCTTGGCGCGTGGAAATTTTGCTTCCATCTGAAAGAATTTTAGCAGCACAGCAAAGCCCAGGCGATTTTCCTCACTTTTATTTTCTAGCAGCGCCATTTCGGATGGCAGGAGCGTAAAATTTTCTACAAGTTCTTCTGCATCCCATTGACGTTTCATAGCAAGTCACTCCTCACCTTGGTCACAAGGATACAAAAGTTTATTAAATTATCGTATCAGCTAAAGTGTAGGCTATTTGGTACAATAAATCAGAACGGTGCAGTACGGGTTTGAAACCGACAAAATTCGGAGGGTTTAATTGGTACAAAGAGTTGCCATTTATTGCCGGGTTTCCACAACTGACCAGTCCTGTAAGCGGCAAGAACGGGACTTGCTAGAGTATGCAGCTATTTCAGGATATCAGGTGATTGGAGTTTGGTTTGAAACAGTTTCTGGGACTAAACATGACCGCACTGAACGCAAAAAAGTTATGGCGTTAGCTCAAAGCCATAGCATTGATGCCATCTTGGTTACAGAGATGACTCGGTGGGGACGTAGCACCATTGACCTAATTGAAACATTGCAGGATCTCCATAGTTGGCATGTTTCCTTAATTGCCCAAACTGGATTGCAATTTGATTTGAATACACCGCAAGGCAGGTTAATTGCCCACCTAATGGCATCTTTGGCTGAGTTTGAACGGGATTTGGTGCGAGAAAGGGTACGTTCGGGGGTGGCGGCGGCTAAAGCGCAGGGTCAAAAGTTTGGCAGGCAACCAGGACAACGGGTCAAAGCAGATAAATTGGGTCCCAAAGTTTTGCACATGGTCAGTGAGGGGTATTCTTACCGAAAAATTGCCGAAAAACTCAACCTGAGCAAGACAACGGTCAATGATATTGTCAAACGCCACAGGCAGTCAGGCAATCATGACTGAAAACAGATTTTTTTAATGAAATCTAATTGGAGCAAAAGTTTCAGCCGTCGCGTGGCGGTAAATTGTCTCTTCGCTACTTTTACCCCAAACAGCCGCAGGACAAAGAAAAACTGCTGCGGCGACGCGGCGGTTACTCCTGTGGCGCTTGCCCGTCGCCCACGCCTGCCTGCGGCTACTCGTCAGCCACCAGTCATTCGTCATTCGTCATTAGTCATTAGTCAGCAGTGGTTGGCGTTCGCCCAAAGGCAGTGGTTCCCAGGTCGTCCGCCCTTTCTGCGTTCCGGTGGCTGGGGGGTTGCCTTGTGGCGTGCAGCTGCGGTTTTGTTGCCGTCGCGGGCCCTTGTTTCCTCCGCAGCTGGTGGGAACGTTTCACTCGCTAAGAGTCGTTGTCCCTGCGTCCCGCGCTCGCTGGTTCTTTGCCTCCGGGCTTCCGTCGTTCTGCTTTCCACTCTTTTATTATGCCATGTTTACATGGCAATGTCAATATTTTGCCGCGTAAACGTGGCATATAATCAGGAGTTAGATTTTTTCTCCGGTTGGTTCTGGGGGATTTTTGAGAAATGCGATCGCAGCTTGTTCAAGCCATTGTGTTTTAGTCATTCCCGACGCTTCAACCGCTGCCTCAATCTCAGCTTCTAAAGAAAGCGTCGGACGAAATGCCATTGGCTTGTGCGATCGCGGTTCTTTCCCAGGCTTGACAGTAAAGCTGGTGGCGTTCTTTTTGGCTGGGTTTCTTATTCCAGGGTTTCCAGTTTTTCCCTCAACTGCTGCCATAATCCCGTGTTTACAAATATGAAGATTTGCTTTTTATCCCGTGTTTACATGGCAAAAAACGCGTAAACATGGCATAATATTAGTGTAACAACCTTTTTATTGCTTATGCAGATTTGGGTTTGGTACGGGTGTATTTAGTGTTGATTTGCACTTCTCCTGTGTCGGGATGACAGGGGAATATCCATTCTCTTCCTACCTTAACTGCCCCTGGTATCTTCCCCTTAATTGCAAGCATACGGATATAGGCATCATCAAAGCCTTTCTGCTTTGCTAGCTCCTTAGTTGTTAAGTAATTACCTTGAAGAGTTAACATTGTTGTTTGACACGCTGGCGTAAGAATTATAGTACAATACTGTCACTATTAGAGGCAAGGTGTAGCTAAAAGCGAAGCCCACCGCTGCGAACGGTGAGCCTCTATGGATGTTAACCATTACTTGGTTCCCCTGCCGGGAACTAATTTGATTATGCCATATAATTCTGACCCTGCTTCGGGTCAAATCAGCTCTGTATATAGCTTTCCAGAGCCTAAGCCAAATCAGCACTTAAGATTAACGCTGAATGAGGTCATAGACCAGTACCAGAAGAAGTTAATCAAAGCTACGACGCTGGTCTATTACGCAGTTAAGATTTACCGCCAGGACGGGCAAAAGCTACGAGTCAAAGATGTTAATGCTTTTTGCCAACGACTGGGTATTAACCGCTCAACTTTTTATAAAGCGGTTAAAAATCTTGAAGAAGCTAACGTTGGTTTTCGTTCTGCACCCTCAGACGGAGCAACGCTTTGGATTGAAGAGTCTCCACTTGGCAACACAGAGTCTCCACTTGGAGACACAGAGTCTCCACTTGGAGACACAGAGTCTCCACTTGGAGACACAGAGTCTCCACTTGGAGACACAGAGTCTCCACTTGGAGAAAATGAAACTTCAAAACCCTCTCCAGATAAAGCTTCTAGCTCTTCTTCAAATATTTATCAAATATCTATCAACTCTCTCTCAGAAGAGGAGCGAGAGAGTTTTGAAAAATTTGTAAGAGAGGAGTGGAAGAAGAAGACGGGTAGCGAAATAGATTCGTTTACTGCTTTTGTTCGCGGTGACTACTTCCAAGAATGGTGGGACAAATATACTCGCGCCACGGGCAAATTTGACTGGGAGACTCACCCGAAGTTCCCTGAGTGGCTTGCTGAAATAAGGAGAACCAATAAACAAGTATTTGTCTTGTTTAGCAAATGCTCCTTAGCGCACCAAGAGCGGCTGCAACTAGTTAGCTGGGTTGAGGCAAAAGGATTACTGGAGGTAGCAGTATGAGCTCGCTACCCCAAATAGAGCCAATTGTGGCACGGGTTGAGGATGAACCTGGCTATCAACGTGAGATATGGGAACCAACGTGGAATTGCTTTTGTTGCCAAGATACAGGTATAGTGCGACCACACCTAGCTAGTAAGGTTATCAAGGGTTACAACTGGAATATTCATAAGCTTCCGGTTTGTACAAGACCTAACTGTAATGGGTTTACCCAACTAAGTGCAGGGATTGCACATATGCTAGACCAAAGGCTAACTGCCACTGTTTGCCAACAACTAGACCAGCTAGAAAGAGAAAGCTGGGAAGAAACAATCAAAATGCAGTTTGAACGCATCCAACAACTAGCCCAAGCCAAATCCCTCCGTACCCGTCCCCGTACTCCAGAGGAGGAAGAGATAGCTAGATTCCGACATCAGTTATCTCTAGTCGAGTAACCCTACAGATAAGCGTGTTATCTAGGGGGTAGTTCTGTAGACCAAGCAGCGATTGCACTACTGAGTGGGCGACCAATAAAGCCGTTTTTTTCTTCGCTTGTTTGGTCTGCCCCTTCTGGCTCTCTTAACGCGCGTTCTAAGCCGCGCTGCCTAGGCGTCACCGTGCCAAAACGGGAAAATTGTACGCTAAGGCTGAAACCATTATCACCTAAGCATTTCAGCGATACTTATTTTCCTTAACCCGCAAAGGACGCAGATGGTCAAAACTGGTCGCCTGCTTCAAATTCCAGACATAATCGCCAGTGAGATTGATATGCTCCCATCCCAACGGTGACAAATGTTGCAGATATTCTTCAGGAATATTCATTCCTTGTTGCTTCAAATAGCCCACGGCTTTTTCTAAGTACACTGTATTCCAAAGAACAATAGCAGCAATGACCAAATTCAACCCACTGGCCCGATAGAACTGGTCTTCATAAGAGCGATCGCGCAATTCCCCCAGCCGATTAAAAAACACCGCCCTTTTCAGGGTATGTTTCGCCTCACCCTTGTTTAGACCAGCCGTCGCCCGTCGCCGTAGTTCTGGACTCTGCAACCATTCCAGGGTAAATAAAGTCCGCTCAATCCTCCCCAGCTCCCGCAAAGCCAAAGCTAAACGATTCTGCCGAGGATAAGAAGCTAATTTCCTCAACATCAAAGAAGCAGTCACCGTCCCAGTCCGAATTGAACTAGCAAGGCGTAGAATCTCATCCCAAGATTCCTGAATCAATTTCACATTAATCTTGTCACCTAGCAGGGGTGCTAATACCGAATCGGGAGAACTAGGTTCAAAAGTATACAATTTCTTATCAGGTAAATCTCGCATTCGGGGAGCAAATCTAAATCCCAGCAAATGGCACATCGCAAACACATGCTCGGTATAACCGCTTGTATCTGTATAATGCTCCTGAATCTGTAAATCACTCTCGTGATACAACAAACCATCCAAAACGTGCGTTGCATCCCTAATCGTGGCGTTAATTACCTTAACGTGAAATGGGGCATACTGGTCGGAAATATGCGTGTAAAAAATCACGCTTCTATCCTTACCATACTTTGCATTGATCTCTTCATTAAAACTGCGATGTCCGCCTGCTTTAAACCGTTGACCGTCAGAAGAAGATGTTGTGCCATCACCCCAATAAGCAGCAAATGGTATCTGTGTGTGAAAATTCACTACCTCAGCTAAAGCTTTGGAATAAGTTTCATCTCGAATATACCAATCCGCCACCCAAGCTAAACGCTCAAAGGACATTCCTTGAGTTGCGTCAGCCATCCGCGTTAAACCTAAATTAATACCATCAGCAAGCAAGGCACTTAACAAAACAACTTTATCAGAAACTTGTTCTCCCGAATGTAAATGCGTAAAATGTTTAGTAAATTGTGTCCAAGAATCAACTTCTACCAACAAATCAGTCAACTTAATTCTTGGCAGCAAACTATGAACTTTTCTACTGAATTCATCAACCTCCTTCGGGACAGCATTGGTGAGAGGAGTGATAATTAACATCTCGTTTTCTATCCTGACATCTACCAGCTTATCCTCTACAATCATTGAAGAAACAAGCGCTAATTGTTCCGCCAATTCGATTGAGCGTTGTTCAATATAGGTAGTAAAATCCGTCGTCACTGCTACAGGTATCGTGTTAGAAGAACGCATTGACTGCCATGAGCTATCCGTTAACAAATAATCCTCAAAATCTTGGAACTGCTTCGAGCCTACTACCCAAATATCCCCAGAACGCAAACCACTGCGTAACTCAGCTAAAGCACACATCTCATAGTAGTGACGGTCAATAGTATCGCCCTTAATTACGTGTTTTGACCAACGAGGTTTAACGAAACTAGTGCCCGCAGATTCCGGCACTTTTCGACCACCTGATATATTTAATTCTTTAATTAGCTCCAAAGCCTTTATCACTGGTAAACTGGCAGATGTAGCTTTAAAATCAAAGGTTTCCAACAATTTAGGCGTATATCGTCGTAACTGTGAATAACGGTTATCAAGCAGTTCAAGATAATCAAAATCTGCGGGTCTAGCTAGCTTTTCAGCTTCGGCAACACTACTAATAAATTTATCCCAATCCAATACAGACTCAATCGCTTGATAGGCATCATTGGACTCATCTCTAGCTGCAATTAGCGCCTTACCCACTTGAGCATACAATCGGACTTTCTCATTAATCGCTTTCCCATCACGTTGAAACTTATCGCCGTGCTGATGCTCACTTTTGTTAAACAATTTACCCATCATTTTATCGTGCATTCCAATGGCATAATCGACCAATGAAGCACTCCATTCAATGAGAAAAGCAACTAAAATAGCATAACGTCTCAATTCATCCAACCTAAATAGGTGAGCAGGTGTAGACTTAGCGCCAGTTCTAGTAAATTGCAGCAGACGATTTTGGTGTACTCGTTTCAAGCATCCAGAATCGAGATTGAGATGGCGAATAAACTCCAGTCGTTCCACCACTTTTAAAAAGTTTCTTGGATTAGCTTGACCTGGTGGTTGACGTAGCCAAATTAAATCAGTCAGGTTTTTATCAGGCTCTACAACTAATAACTTATCTAGCGCCGTCTTTTGTAATGTTGTCAAACTTTTAGTCAGTTCAAGACATACTAATTTTTGAGCGCGATGCCTGACTTCCCAGGCTAAACGTTCTACCGTAGAAATAGCTGGAATAATAATTTGGCGCAAGCGCATCTCATCAATCAACGCTCCCACAAGCGCCATCCCTTTATCTGACGTTATTGCAAAAGGTAATAACCATTTTGAGAATTGCTTGTATGTAGATATATTAAAAGTATGAAATCCGAAATTATTTTGAATTTCTACCAGATGTTCGCGTCGAGTTGTATCCCTTTGGGAATATTCGGTGATGATTGTCGGGTCAACTTTTAATTGAGATGCAATATAAAACAGTACAGATTCTGGTACTATTTCTCCTAAACTCCAAACACGACCTGGAAAGCGTAGGTAAGATAACTGTACGGCGAAACCAAGACGATTGTGCGGTCTACGACGCTCTTTGATAACTTTGAGTTCGTCATTACTAAAAGTATAGTA
Source organism: Kalymmatonema gypsitolerans NIES-4073 (assembly GCF_002368435.1). Taxonomy (GTDB): domain Bacteria; phylum Cyanobacteriota; class Cyanobacteriia; order Cyanobacteriales; family Nostocaceae; genus Kalymmatonema; species Kalymmatonema gypsitolerans. The sequence goes on along the minus strand of NZ_AP018267.1, from coordinate 18,673 downwards.
GCGAGCTATATCTCTTGTCGTGATAGAATCGGGAATTTCAGTAAATTGAAGTCGTTGTGTTGGAGATAAAAGTTCGCGCGTTGCCAATTAGATACCTGGATATTCAGTTTTTAAGAAGTAGTTTGATTTTGTTTATAATTCGCGCCACAGTAAGGGCAGAATTTAAATTTCAATGACATAATTGGTTCATTGCAATTAACACAGCGATTCCGTAAAGCTGTACCACAAGCAAAGCAATACTTCGACCGTAAGTCTGTCCACATTTGGTCAGGGGTAGTTCCTGGAGTCCAACATTTAGGACAAAATTTTAACGTAGTTATTGTTTCTGGGGAGACTTTTTTCGCTGCCGCATCTAGGTACTCCGGTGGTATTCCCAACGCAGCAGCTAGACCGCCTTTAGCCTTTTGATTGAGCCTGGAAGTTTGTCCACCCTCAATTTTGCGGATGGTCTGGATATGTATTCCCGCTTTGAAACTCAACTCTTTTTGGGTTAAAGAAAGCTGACCTCGCAATCTCTGGACGTAATTAGCAAGCCCTTCTTCTCCCAATGGTCGCGTTGAATGTTCTGTTACAATCATCAAAATATATCTGAAAATATATTTGTTAATGATAAGTTAATATCTAAACCTTTATTCAAATAAATTGTAAAAAGCTCTTCTAAAGTAATGATGACTTTAGCAGCTTTAGCCACCAAGTTTTTAGAACGTCCAGGACTAGCCAAAAGTACTCTGCGTTCATATCAGTCTACGATTATCCCCTTGCTCAAGGAATACGGTCGATGGTCAATAGAAATCATCGACAGACAAGTTTTAATGGAATATCTCAATCATTTAACTGATGTTTCCTATACGACCCACCACCGTCATCAAGCTGTAATCACGGCTTTGTTCAGTTTTGCTGTTGATATGGGATATCTCAAATCCAATCCGGTTGCGGGTCTCACAAGACGCAAACCCAGTCGAGAAAAAGGAGAACACGCTACTGATGAGGCTGTGCGTTACCTTACTCCATACCAATTAAGTATCCTGTATCGTGTCATCAAAAAAGATGTTCGTTTGTCTGCATTGGTGCGTTTGTTGCATACCAGTGGCGCTAGGATTGCTGAAGTACTAGCTCTAGATTTAGATGACATAGACTTCAAAGCTCGGAAATTTCAGGTTGTTGGGAAAGGCAACAAGCAACGGTGGTGTTTTTACAGTGAAGTAGCGAATCAAAGTCTAAATCACTACATTGAATATTATAGACATCCTAAGCATCCAGCACTGTTTACTGCTCAACAGCCAAAGACTTTGGAAGTATCTCGCCTTTCTTACCGCATGGCGCATAAATCCTGGATTAAGCTCATTAGAGATAGTCCTGAACTCCAAGAAATTCGTATTCACGACCTACGGCACACTTTTGCTACAGAGCGAGTGGGATTAATGGGGATTGAAGAACTCAGGGCGCTCATGGGACATGAAAGCATTCAGACAACATTACGGTATCAAAAAGTAACGTCACAACGTGCAGAAGTTATAGCACAATTGGCGTTAAAAAACCTACCAAATTTTTCGGAATAATTTCAGTATATAGCTTAATTATGTAGCAATAAAAAATACTTTTTTCCAAAAATATTATCAAGGTGCAGGGAATACATACTACTCTGCACCAATTAAATGAGGGTAATCAGCCGAACTTCGGGTGAAGAGTGAAAAATTAGTGGCTAAAATGCTTACTGGGCAAGACTTTCAGCCTTAGCGTACAATTTTCCCGTTTTGGCACGGTGATGCCCCTACGTTTTTAGCGGTTCTGGGGGAAACGGAAACGCGATTAGCTTCTAGCTTCCGCTTTCTCTAACTCCTTGATAAATGCGTCAATGTGCTGCTTCGCCCGTTTGTACTCCGGTGCTTGCTTCCCCAGGCGCAATGAGGCGAGATAGCGATCGCGTACCTCATGAGGGTCAATCTTGTTAACAGGTTTCTCTTGAGGAGTTGCGATCGCCTTCTCCTGACACAGACGCTCCGCTCCAGGCACTGCGCTTTGCCCAATCGCCACCTCCACCCGCTCCAGCATTTCGCCCAACGCAATAGACAAATCATCTGAGCTAACCTCAAAACATCTGCGGTAAGCAGCAGTAAGCTTTTCCACCAACGGCTTAACTGTTAATGGAACTCTCACAAGCGTTGTTTCATAAGGGGCTTTATTTCCACGCCCGCCCTTGGCAATCAAGTCACTCATAAAGCTGTTAACAACTAATGACAACAATAGGTTAAAGCAGTTAACAACTTTGACCAAGACTTTGATAAACTTGTTAACAATTTTTACTGAACAGACCATTACCTTGCGCTATCTCCAAGGTTTTTCGTTCGCTTGGCTGACTCCACACGCCCGCGCCTTGGATGCGATTTTCCGGGTGACAGTGCGTTCGCCCTGGCAATCGCCCTTATGGAGCTTCTATCAACGGGCAGCCCAATCAACCCTCTTCCTCCCAATCCTCAATCTGTAGACCATTCACCCGACCAAATTCACCAGTATTGTGCGTTACCAATATTAAATTATTTGCCAAGGCGATCGCTGCAATCTGCAAATCATAAGGACCAATAGGAGTGCCTAAAGCCGCCAAATCAGCACGAATTCTACTGTAGATTCTGGCGGCGGCATCATCAAAAGGCAAGGATACAAAATTTTTTAGAAAAGCTTCTTGTGAAGCCAGAGTGCGTGTAGGATTGTTACTTCTCATCGCACCATAAAATAGTTCAGCTTTCACAACTGAACACACAGCAATATCCTGTGGCGATAACGATTGTAATCGTCGCCGCACACCAGATGTAGGGCGATTTAGATAAACAATGCAAGCATTGGTATCTAACAAATAAATCACTCTAGCGGCTCCCGTTGTTCATATTCACCTTGGGGGTATCGCACCAACGGGTCATCTTGCAGACAACCCGCCGTCTGCTCAAAAAAACCAGGGGGCCAGCCCAATTCTTCTGGAGTTTTCGCCTGTGCTGATGGTTCTAGTGGTTGATAAATCACCATAACTTCTATTTCTTTGTCTGCGATACCTACTGGAATCTCTAGATGCAAGATGCCATCTTGCCCAACACGAGAACGTAACTTGATACTCTGCATCGCTTTGTTCTCCAATTCATTGATTTATTCTAGAATCTGCTTCACAAAACTCATACAACAAGAGAGCTACTTTCCAATTATACTTACTGCATTAATGCAGTAATGCAGTAAGTCATTAAGTACAGCAGTCATTGCTTGAGTAAGGAATGAATGATGGGCGCAGTGATAGGATTTTTGAATCAAAAGGGAGGGTGTGGCAAGTCCACATCTGCCGTCCACATGAGCTGCTGGCTATGCCGCAAAGGTCACAAGGTTCAACTTTTAGATGCTGATGCTCAACGCAGCAGTTCAATTTGGCTGACTTCGATGGAAGATAACCCAATTCCAGCTACTGTGCTGCAATCACCGGATGAACTACTAGAGCAAATTCCAGAGTTAGCCAAGCAGTGTGATTATCTCATTGTGGATGGACCCGCCGGTCTTGCCGAACCCACCAGGGCGATTTTGTTTCGGGCTGATTTGGCTGTCGTTCCTTGTCAGCCAACAGGTTTAGACCTACAATCTGCTTCCGATTCTGTGCGGTTAATCAAGCAAGCTCAGTCTGTGCGCGGTGGTCCACCCTCTTCAGCTATATTTATTAGCCGTGCTGTTAAGGGGACAAAGCTACTAGATGAAGCGATCGCACTCCTGGGTAAAACAAAAGAAGTGACGGTGCTAAAAACGGTGATTCACAATAAGCAAGCGATCGCAGACACCTTTGGTCAAGCCGCAACAATTTGGGATTTATCAGGACGACCAGCAGCTGAATCTGCTAGGGAATACGAGCGGCTGTTCAAAGAAATCATGGGGATGGTGCCATGAGTACCAAGAAGCGAAAGCCCCTCGATGATGCCCTGGCGAGTGAGTTTGTTTATGGTTCCAAGGAGCAACCCCACGTCAAAGAGACAGAAACTCAAGACGAGGTTAAACCAGAGCCAGAACAAGAAACTGTGCCAGTGGCAAAGCCAGTTGAAAAACCTACATCCACTCAAGAACCAAAAAAACCATCACTTATGTCTCAACTTTACTCAACCACTCCCAAGGAACCGACAGTAAGATTAACCGTGGATTTAACCGAGTCGATGCACCGCAAGCTGTCTGTGCTAGCGGCGAAGACGGGCAGGAAAAAGGCTGAGATTGTGCGGCTCTTGCTGGATGAAGCACTGAAAGAAGTAGAGGAGTAATTCATTGATGCAGTAATTAATGCAGTAATGCAGTAAGTAAATGATGAAGTATTTCCAGATAATGGAAGTGGCGGGGCTGATGTAAGCCTTGTTTCGATGCGAGGAAATTTTTAGAACTGGATGACAGTTTTCCGAAATCGACAAGCCCACTGTAGTAGTAATTATCAGACAAGCAACTTATAACTAATCTCTATAAATAAAGCACGGGGATATACCCCACTAAAGCCCGGTCACAACGACTGGGTTTTTAAATTGGGTGACACAGGCAATTTACATTTATTTACCACAAAGACAACTGCCCTGGCGAGACATTTGATTTCCCGCCTTGGTGGTAAAAAAGATGACACGCACTGCACAAAGCAACCAAATTATCTTTTTTGTTGTCGGCTGGGTTCCGGTTCCAATGATGTACTTGGAGCGTGTACGCCATCCGCTCTGACCGTGTTAGATGTGATGTGTTCTCACCTGGAGCAATGCACTGTAACCCGCATTTTTGACAGCGCCAGAGAGCTTCTTGTTTAACAGAACGAGCAATATCTGACCAATTGTCTGGGTAAAGCAAGCGGTTAACCTTCATCGTCAGTTAAAGTTTTGGAGTTTCTAGGATTTTAATATTTGGTTTACTTTCGTCACATTTAAATAGGCGCTCGCTCGTTTTGCTGAATCAACCAGAGAACCCAAGCTGTATTTAGCATTAGTACTCTTGCATTACGCGCATGTCAATATTGGGTTTCTATGTTGTCTATTAGCAAGTGCGCTCGCGTCTGTTATTTGTGTTTACAACCCATCACTCATCATCATCCGCCAAATACAACCCACTACTATCAGTAGGTCTGGCGTGCAGATACATTTCAGTAATCGCCACAGAACTATGACCCAGCGTCTTTTGTAACAAATGTATCGGCGCACCCCTATCTAAACTGTGGCTGGCGTGGCTATGTCTTAACCAGTGGGGCGACACATTACCCTCAAATCCAGCACGTTTCGCCGCGTTCTTCACAATATGAAATACCATCGACCGACACAGGTGACCGCCTTTAGCTGAGACAAACACAGGGTCATCCTTACGGGCATAGCCTTTTAACTCGTTCATTTCTCGCCAAATACCTTTCCCCACCAGCACAGTCCTAGTTTTCTCACCTTTACCAAATACCGTTATCTGTCCCCCATCCCCACGCGCCTTGAGGTCGCGCCACTTGAGATGACACAGTTCTGATACCCGCAACCCAGCAAAGTAAAGTAGGCGGATGATAGCACGGTCACGTGGGTTGGTGGTAGATTTTATCAGTAAATTTACACCCTCTTCGGTTAAAATTCGCTCTGCCAATCGGTTCTTTGCCTTGGGTGACTTAACTAACACTCCTAAATTAGCCGATATCACCCCTAACTGTTTAGCAAAAGAAAACAGACTCTTAATTGCACCTACAGCCACCCGCTTGGAATTCTCAGAACAATGAAGTGTCATCGTCCACATTTGGATATCCATCAAAGTGCAATCTGCTAGCAGTTTATGATTCACATGAACAAAGAACCGTTCAGCATAGCGACGGTAGCCGTCAACAGTGTTGGCACTTTTGCCGTGTAACCAGAGGTCAACCAATTCGGCGTTAGTGAGGGTGGAAGAGTTATTCAACATTGGCTATTCTTATGTTGAATGCTCTTTCATTAAACCTCACTGCGCTTACTGTTGTGTCAGTTCGCATTTCTTGCGTGATGAAAGTGGCAGGCTATATTCGTTGCGGGATAAAATTACAAATAAGTAAGAGTATTAGACCGAAGAAGACGGTTTAATAAAGCGAATTATCGCGCTTCCCAAGCGCAGACTCAGAACTGTTAAGATTTTGTTGCAAAACCGCTCTTATTCGGTGGTCGTGTTGTGATATATTTGACGCAACTCCTCGACCGTACTGACTGTTTCCAGTCCCTCAAGAATTGCTTCTAATAGATTGATATCGTTCAGTGAAGAGATTTCTGGTAATAAATTTAAACCCGACTCACCAAATTTCAGCTTCAAACCCAAGGATATGCCTTTTAACAGTCCTTGCCTGATACCGCTTCTCTCAATACTTGTAATGTAAGGCATACGTCTTTCTTCCTCGTACTGACTTAATTCTTGCTGAAACTCTTGCTCTAACTCTAATGGTAGGCTCATTACCCAGTCGATAAAGCGGAACAGGTTGATGACATCTTCCCGCGAAAAGCCCTGTTCGTACAGCCGTTTAGTCAGAGTTAGCTTCCACTGTTTGCGTAAGGGGCGATTATTACGCGTCTCTATTGCTTTTAAATGAGCCATGACTACAGTAGCAAAGGGGTTGCGGCTGGCTTCTAGCTCTGACCACTGCTCTTGGTAGTCTAGCAATTTCACTACCGGAAATTTAAACCCGACTTCACAGCCAAATAACTGATAGCCAAATTGATTGGGTCGCCAGCTTATGCGCTCGTCTCCCAGTACCGCTAAAGAAGCGACCGAGCGCTTGTAACGGTCGTAGATGCGGTAGTTGTAGACAAACATCCGCTCGGCAAAATCGCTTTCTTCCTGGCTTTGGATTTCTACATGGATTAAAACCCATGCTTCTTCGCCCCCGATGCGATAAATCTTAACGAGCTTATCGACCAGCCGCCGCCCTAGTTCAGCATCCCGCACCACTTGTTGCAGTTCTTTGTCCAAGAACTCAAAGCCCCGGCTCCAGGAGATTTCGCTATGAGCTTGGGGGAAGAAAAACAGGATAAAGTCCTCAAAATATTGCTGTAGGATGTCTTTCCAAGGGGTGTCGAATTCAGTTTGGGGGTTGTTCACTGTCCTTTGATGGGTAGTTTTGAACTGGCTTTTGAAAGTGTGCAGTGCGACACGGTAGCAAATTGTAAGAATAAATTCTCTCACTAATCAAGCTCGAACTGCTCTTTCATTGGCAAAGGCGATCGCTCTGCCGATTTTTCCCCCAGAACTAAAACCTGTTAACAGCTTTTGAGAAGCTGCAAGATATCTGAGATAGACCAGTGGGAGGCGATTGCCCTCGCGGTGCGGCACGGGCTTTGCCGAACGGCACTGGCAAGAAAGTGCAATCGCCCTGCTCCCGCAGTGTCAAGAAGGAAAATCGCATACCGACTTTTCCCCCAGAACTAAAACCTGTTAACAGCTTTTGAGAAGCTGCAAGATATTTGAGATGGACCAGCGAGAAGCGATCGCCATGCCCTTCTGTGTCAAGAAGGAAAATCGCATACCGACTTTTCCCCCAGAACTAAAACCTGTTAACAGCTTTTGAGGAGCTGCAAGATATCTGAGATAGACCAGCGGGAGGCGATTGCCATGCCCTTCTGTGTCAAGAAGGCGTAATGCTAGAGAGCCTGTCATGAAGTGCCATGCAGATATAAAAAGTTCCGCTTTTATTTTTGGTTTTGGAACTTGCCCTCATTTCTCCTAGTTTTGATGCCAAAAATTCATCAATTTCTTTTAGTTATAGGAGAAATGTTCCGACACTGTTGAAACTCGGAACTCTGTCAAGTTTTATATACTTTGGCAGACAACGGCTAAAAGCTAGTCATCTCAATGCTTAAAGGTACTTGGCACTTCGTGACAGCTTCTCTAGCCTTAGCCCAAGAAGGAAAATCGTATACCGACTTTTCCCCCAGAACTAAAACCTGTTAACAGCTTTTGATGAGTTGCAGGATATCTGAGATAGACCAGTGGGAGGCGATCGCATACCTCACCGAATATACCTTGGATGAAGGAACGCTAAAAGCCCTAGTGACAAAGCCATTAGCGCTTTTAGCTATCGGGGTTTTCTCTTCATATTTATACGCCCAGTACCAGTGGGATGGTTCCTCTGGTTCCCGATGCCCTTCTACTCTGGGGAAGGTGGCAATGGTTCCATCCTTAAGCTTTTTATTTTTGGTGTAGTGTTCCAGCCAGCCAGAAGCGGAGCGCTTTTTGCTCAGTTCTGGGGGAATTGGATTTTGGATTTTGGATTTTGGTTCTGGGGGATTTGGCATCCACCCGCACACGCCGCAGCCGTCGGCAAGTCGAAGTAAAGGTTGCTCACAGCTAGGACAGCAAACTGTTGAGGTAGAGGACGCGGCGAATTGCGATCGCTGCCTGGAGGGGACAGACTGAACGGGCGTAGAGGTCGTTGCATTCTCGGCGCTTTGGTGTGTGGTGACGCATTCCGGGGTAAAAGGGAGCTGTATTGAGATTGCTTGCCCACCAGCCATCAATATTTCTTCCACCCACCCAGGCGGGAATCCCATCATCCACCCCGGTACTGCTGGGTGCAGCTTGTCCCCCTTGGCAATAAATTTCCTCAATGACTGTTCCAATCTGGTCGCCCCAGCGGGTCGGCACTTCCCGGAACCTTTGGCATAAGTGGTTGGGGTAGGCAACGATGAAAAGCCTTTTTCTTTCGTGCGGCGCTCCGAGTTCCTCTGCTGATATGATTTGTGGATTGTCCCAACAATATCCGACCATTCGGAGTCCTCCAAGAATTGCTCGAAGTCCTCGGCTGATAACCCCTGGAGGATTTTCGATGATGACGAAGCTGGGCTTGCTGTCGGCGATACACCGCAGGGCTTCAAACCACAAGCTTGACTCTGGGTGGTTGAGTCCGGTTCGCAGTCCGGCGTTACTTGTCCCGACGCAAGGAAATCCGCAGGTAATGAGTTCAAATTCTCCAGTTCTGGGGGAAAAGTCTCTAATGTCGCTGTGGATGGGGATGTTGGGGTAATGCGAGCGCAGGACGGCTTGGGCGTCGGGGTCAAGTTCGACGAATTGCTTGGTGGTGATGTCACAAGAGGCGATTCTAATTCCTTCCTCAAATCCTCCGATTCCTGCAAAGAGGCTGAGGTGTCTCTTGGCTTGGGGCATAGTTCCAGGCAATCGTTGCTGAGTGTGACTGTGTGCGGCTCATAGTTCTGGGACTCGTTGAACAAAACCTCTGTTGAGAAACCGTTGACGGCTGCGACTGTCCCCACATTGCTATTCAGGTAACTTTTGCGTTGAGGAAGTTCGGCGCTAATTTTTACCCGAATGCGATTGCCCTTTAGGGCACTGCGCTTCGCGCAATCGCCTACCTTCCATAGTGGCGGAAATGCGCTGCCATCTTCCCAGGCTGGATCTACTCCGCCGTCCCAATCGCGTTTGTGCTTATGCTTGGGCTTGGTGTACTGCTCAACATCAAACAGCCGGACTTCGTCAGCTTTAGTCAATCTGACTCACCCCCTAAATACTTGCTTCTCATTGCCATCCATTGCTCATGAGTTATCGCTTCAATTTCACGCTTTCTTAAAAGCACTTCGCGGTTATCGTTTTCTGTGCGAGTACAGCTTCCCGGCATCGCTATCTTTTCAGATAAAGCTTTGATATTGACAAATTTTAGCGCTTGTGTTATTCGCCAGTCCTCACGGGAAAATTTGTCTAATTTGGCGCAGATGCTAGCTGTAAAGCGTTGGTCGTAGTTGGGGTTGCCTCGAATCATTTCCCCAGCTTGGCACTGGGGATTTTGACAAACCACGGATTTATCCTGGTGGTGGTCGTAATCTGGAATGACTAACCGAATCAGGTGAAGTTGGACTTTCCCCGTGTCTTGGCAGCAGAAGCATTTCCACGTTGGGTGCCAAAGCTCCTTTTCTGCCTCTGGTTTTTCGAGTTCTGGGCGAATGGGTTCGCGCTTTAGTTGTGGGAAGTTCATACGCACACCCCCTCAAAAGCATTAACCGCAAAAGCCCAGTCATAAAAAGCTTGACGCACCTCTCGCTCCGCTTCGTTTTCGTGTACCCACTCATAACCGCGTTCAAAAGCTTCCCAAATCCATTCATTGAAGCGCGGGTGATTGTGCCAATCTTGCTCAGTTGCGGCTTTCTTCTTTGCTTGGCGACCCGAAGGGGAATTTAAAAATTTCTGCCACCAATTGTTCAAGTCTTCCGGTTTATGAAGAAACCTTTCTAAGCTGACAATTTCCTCCCCTGGCTCCTTATTCTTGGCGGTTATCTTTTTCCAAGAGTCCCTGACAAATTTTTCAAAGTTCTCTCTCTCCGCTTCTGAGAGAGAGTTTGAAAAGTCTGAATAAGTCTGAATAGTCTGAAGAGCGCTGGAATCCTTATCTGAAGCGGGTTTTGAGCATCGATTTTCTGAACTTCCAGAATTTTTTCTGGGTTTCCAGAATTTTTTCTGGGTTTCCAGAATTTTTTCTGGATTCTCAGAATTATTTCTGGATTCCCAGAATTTTTCTGGATTCTCAGAATTATCCTCTTGTTGAGAATCATTAGGCTCGTCTTGTTGAGAATCAACAAACTCTGCTTGTTGAGAATCATTAGGCTCGTCTTGTTGAGAATCAACAAACTCTGCTTGTTGAGAATCATTAGGCTCGTCTTGTTGAGAATCTGCCCATTGAATGGTGATTCTGCCTGATCTGATATTGATTGCGCTGGCTTCTTTAAGTTTGGCGATCGCCTCATAGACACTGCTTTCTGGGAGGAGCCACCGCAGCGCGAACTCTTTAGGAATAACCGTAATAGGGCGGTCGCAGTAAGGGTTCTCGTACCTGAGCGCCAGGTGAACAAAGGCGGCATTGTTTATCAGCTTGGCTTTACGGAGGGCAATAAGCTCTGCTTTTTGAAGAGGGTAAAATTCACCTTGAACCCTGCCCTGTTCGTCCCTTTGTGGCTTGGGTATCATGGCTGCACCTCCTCAAAGATGGCAACTAGGTTGAAGCTGGATAGGTCGATGAATCCCTTAGCATCTAGTTCTTTCAAGGCGCGGCTTACAGTTTGGCTGTGGACTGTATGCTCTGGCGATGACAGTTGCCTTGCTATCAAGTCCGCATTAATTTCAATCCCATTGTTATGCGGTGAAAGCGTGCGAATGTAGTACAGCACATCTTTCTGTGCTGGCGTCAGTTCCCGGCAAGCTCTTAACCATTCCTCATGTTTAAGTGGATAAAACTTTCCTTGAGTCTTTGCGTCTGTCATAATGTGAGTAAGTGAATAATTCAATGTTTATCAACAGAATTTCTGCCCTTGCCTGTAATACAGGTAGGGCTGGTTTTTTGTCTTCATAAGTCGTCAATGTCACACAATTGTCACACCAGCACCATAATGCCAATGTGATTCTTTGCTAAGTTGTACTTCCTGGTTAAGTTTGATAGTATACAAAAACTTGAAATAATGCAAGTTGCGGTGATATGGATAGGCATCAAGAAATATTAATTGCAGCAATTAGAGAAAGTGGGTTAACAGCAAGAGAAATTGCTGTAAAGGCGGGTGTACATGAAAGTACTCTCAGTAAGTTTCTTGATGGGAAAAATGACCTAAAAGCTGGTAATTACTTCAAAATCCTGAGTGTGCTTCCTGCTCCACAAAGGCAAGCAACCCTGGAAAGATTAAGCATAATCGTCATTGATGTTTTGTCTTGTGAGGATAACAAAGGCGTGCGCTCTCTGGTGGACATGATAGAAGTCGCTACCGATGACGAGATGGAAGCGGCGATGATAGCCATTGGGCGAAAGTGGAAGCGCGAGCGCTCTTATCGTGGGCATACTAAGGATAGTCAACTACCTACACTAACGCTTCGCGTATAGTGTAGGCTTGCAAGAATCAGCTTGCAACGCAAGAGATGACTAGCCCATGAGCCGTTACCTGATACGTACCTCCGAGCGTTTCCCTAACTCGGAATAATTACAAACTACCTGATTAGTAGTGCTTGCAGAAAGGACATTTTGGCAGCGGTGGGCTAAGGGACTTGTAACTTTTCTCGTGAGGATTATCTCCATGGAACGAGTTCCAGTATTATCACCAAACGGTAAACCACTTATGCCAACAAAACCTAGTCGTGCTAGGCGTTGGCTAAAAGAAGGCAAAGCCAAGATTGTACACAACGACCTCAATGTTTTCTGTATCCAACTGTTAGTAGAACCATCTGGTGACGAACAACAACCAATCGCTTTGGGGCTAGACCCTGGTAAAAAGTTTACAGGTATTGGCGTGCAATCGGCGAAGTTTACTTTGTTTATGGCACATCTAATCTTGCCATTTTCAGATGTTACTAAAAAGATGTCGGGACGGCTAATTTTGCGACGTGCTAGGCGAGGTAGACGCATAAATCGCAAGATTGCATTTTACAAAAGAGCGCACCATCAAAAACGTTTCGACAATCGTAAACAGAACAAGTTACCTCCCAGTATCCGAGCTAACAAGGAAATGGAATTACGAGTCGCCAAGGAACTCGTAAGGCTATTTCCCGTTACTCGAATTACCTACGAGTACGTTAAGGCTAAAGGTGATAAAGGATTTAGTCCGGTGATGGTTGGTCAAAAAGTAATGTTGCAATGGTTGGAGAAAATTGCACCGACGAGCGTTCAAGAAGGTTGGCAGACTTCAATTCTTAGACAACAGCTAAGATTATCTAAAGATAAGAAAAACAAGGAGAAACAAAGTCCTGAAACTCATGCTCATGATGGGGTCGCGCTGGCTGCAAGTAACTTCATGCGTTTCCTTGAATTCCACACTGCCAATACTCGCGGGCATCGTTGGGTTGGTGAAGTTATAATCACGTCTGCACCATTTCGTGTTATTGCGCGTCCTAATCTGTTCCGTCGTCAACTTCATTTTGAGAATCCTGTCAAAGATGTACCAGGTAATAGAAAGCGTAAAGGTGGGACAGTAACGCCATTCGGCTTACGTTCAGGTGATTTGGTAAAAGCAGAAAAAGCAGGAAAAGTTTATATCGGTTGGGTTGGTGGTTATACCCAAACAGCCAAAACTAAAAACGTTTCAGTATATGACCACAGTTGGCACAGACTTGGGCAGTTCAGCCCGTCAAAAGTACAGCTAATTAAACGGAGTACAAGATTATGCGTAGCGTCCTGATGTTTCGTGATTTGTCGCTGTCCTCCTCCCTCTCTTTGCACTCTCAAGAATTGGTCAAAGGACGCAACAAGCAATCGCCCGCAATTCCTCCCAACACCGAATCAAAGATTACGGTGTGGGACTCAAGAGCGGTTTTAGTTGACAATGCGATCGCCTGTGTGTTGGCAGAAAATCACGTATGCGTAATTTCTGCTTGCTAATTTCCCCCAGAACTGAAGGGGGCGATGGCATTGCCTCCAGTTCTGGGGAAAAACGGGAGAGCGCTCCTCAGTTCGACTGCGCCCCAACAGATAACGTTCCGCTTTACCCGCCGCAGATACCCTCAAACACCCAATAGACAGCCTTGATACGGTCGGGTGCAAGCGGGTTGTTAGCTGGCATCCACACCAAAGACTTAAGCTACTTTCTTTGGCGTAATGCTTTTTCAAACCGCTCCGCGACAATAACCGTCATCAACGGCTCTGCAAATCCTCCAAACAACGGAATTGAGCGTATCATAGCTAATGACAAAAGAGTTGGATCAAGCGTTGTATTAAGAACTCCTAAAATTGCCCTTTCTGCGGCTTTACGAGTATACGAGCGACAAATGACGTTCGCATTTTTCATGTATACCTCAATCAGTTCAGATGTATTATTTACAGAGATCAACTCAAGGTAGACACGATCTCCTGGATTTAATAGTTCAATACTTAGATCAAGTTGGCCATTCTGACGCTGCAACTCGCTAATTTTCCCAAAACCAACTTCAGGCTCGGTCTTTAAGCTATAACCAACAATTTTTGCATTGTTATCCAGTCGTATCAGAACTGGTTGATTTCCAACTGCTTGGTTACCAGAATTAAAAACTTCGAGATTGAACAGAAATACAGAGGTTGCCTGTTCTCCTGAATATTTAACCTCTAATTCACTGCGAATTGTATCTGAAAATGTCAATAGTGAAGATGCATCGTTGATAATGCAATCGACTCGCCTAACTCGGTTTGTTTTTTGCCAGATGAATATAGATGCTGCCGCTGTTATTACTGCTCCTACAACCCCACCAATAATTGCAGCGACTGTAGGGTTTTCATACCAATTCATCTGTTGTGTTACTCCTCATTGCGTAACTATAACTGTCCAGCTAACTATTTCTTAGACGGAAAATTTCCGTCTAATTACCTAATTTTGGGTAGTTATCCAAACTTTTTCCATCTAATACCGTTTTGCAGACATTATACATAATAAAACCGTATATTTACACAACTTTGGCTAAATGTAGAGGCAAGTTGTAAGTGATACCTGTAGTAATTCAATATATCTGCCCTATCAACGAATAAAAGCCCTCGGTAATGTATCAGGGGCTTTTAGTTTCTGTCTGCTGTCAAGGTGCTGCTGTTCTAGCATTGTCCTAACCAAGCACAGAGAATGTACTGTACTCTGCGGTAGTCGGAAATTAGAAATCGCTAAAAGCTAGATATAGCAAAACATTTCAGACCCGGAATGCAGGTTTTGACACGTATCTCAACACGATGCCCATAAGGGAGGCAATGAGTTACGACAACCTGCTCTCTTCGTATACGCTGCTCAAATTAGTTCTGGGGGAAACCAGGCGATTGCAAGGGAAAGCAGTGCCAGAATGCAATCGCCATGCAGGGCAGTGCGCTGTCTTCGCGATCGCCTTTGCGTTGGCGGGCACTTCGTGCCATCGCAGTATGAGCGCTAAAAGTAGTTAACAGGTTTTTGGTTCTGGGGGAAAGTGGGCGATTGGGCGCAAGCGAGCGTGCCAGAATGCGATTGCGCGGAGCGCAGTGCCCGCGCATGGCAATCGCCCGAGCGCAGCTCCCTTCAAAAGCATCATTTAACTTGTGAGAAATGCGGGTTAGTACAGATATATGATTACCAAATCACATCAACAGGGTACTGAGTAATCTGACTGTCTACAGTTACAATTGGCGTTTTTTCCACTTGGCTCTGAGCAATAATTATCCTGTCGAAAGGGTCACGATGTAAATCTGGTAAATTTGTTACTTGTAAAGCGTGAACCATTTGAATCGGTAGTCCCTCAAATCGATTCATTGTCAACCGACTTGGAATATAGGTTTCAGGTGGTTCAGGTAACTTTAGTTTTCCTAGACGTACCTTAATAACGATTTCCCACGCACTCGCAGCACTTAAGAACAATACATTGCCTGGGTCAGCAATTATACCGCGAGCCGTGGATGAAAGTTGGGAATCATCTGTAACCCACCAAATGAATGCATGGGTATCAAGTAATACTTTCATTCTGGATGTCTAGGGGGCTAAGAAAATCGTTTAAAACATCCTCCGGTAGGGGTTCGTCAAAGTCGGGGGCAATGACTACCTTACCACGGTCCAATCCTGGAATTCGGGGTAATGGTTGGTTAGTTAGGGGGACAATGCGAGCAACGGGAGTACCAGCTTGAGAAAGAATAACTTCTTCTCCCGCCAAAACTCGACGGAGCAATTCTCCAAAGTCAGTCAAGTTAGCAGGAAGTTCTGCGTTATACATTGATAGTCACTCCGAATTTAAGTTAATTCGCGATTGGGCAATCGCGCTCATGCTACCTCTTTTTTTCCTTCTTTTTGCACAACCTCAAATAGTTCCCCCAGATCACACCCAAAAAAGTCGCATAATACAGCCAAAGTGTCAGCGTCATACCTCTTGGCAGTGTTTTCGCAAAGCCCCCTAATCGCTGCACTGGTTAAACCTGTTTCTTGCGCTAAAGCCGATCTGGTCATTTCTTGAGCGTCTAACAGGTCTTGTAAGCGGCACCGTATTTTAACTTTTGAGTTTTGCACAGCCCGTCTTTCATCTCTTTTGGTGAACTTGGGAGGAACGGGAGATTTCATAACTGTTAACGCTGCTGTCATAATATCTTTCCGTTCCTATTGTCGATCACTATTCTAAACATATTATTGGTTAATCGTGCAATCATGTTGACGATTAATCGATTAATTAATATTGTATTTATATAGCAAAAGGCGATCGCTCTCCTCGCCAAAGCAGTGCGATCGCCTTGTAAACCCCCATATCGGGAGACAAGTAAATGATGACACAAGTGCAAGCGCTCTTCTTTGACGAGCAAGCGATCGCTCAGTTCAAGTTGGAACAGTACGTGCAAGGGCAAGCTCTAGCAGTGGCACCGGAAGATGGTGCAAATTATTCCTTGCAATCCATAACTCAAGGCTTTTTGTCCAGTGCTGACAACCCAAATACACCCATCCCCAATCAAACTCACTCTCAAGCATCTCCAGAAAGAGAACCCATCAAACATACACTGATTGGTTCTCCCAAAGCCGTAAAGAGCACCATTCGCGTTCTGCACCAACTCAAATACGCCGAAATCAGTGATTGGAGTCCCCTCGTGCCAACTGGCAACACAGGCGAGGTCATGAGCATTTTGATACGCTCGATTTTGGTGCAATAGTCCGTCATCACTTTGCCGCACTCAACAATTTACGCCCCCAACTTACTGGGGGCTCGAGGCTTGCGTTACCGCCCTTATCCCCCAGAACTGCTCCAAGTGCGATCGCCCTTTGGGCAATCACTCCTCAGTTCTGTGGGATTTAAGTTGTTAACAGGTTTTTAGTTCTGGGGGAAAGTAGGCGATTGGCTCTCGGGATGCCCCTTGGGCGATCGCTCTCCATCACCCGCCCATAAGTAGCAACGGAGTTAAACTCAGCAGCCTGACTCGACCGCCGCTACGGTCAAGTAATCGAGGTTGGCATTATGCACATTAGGCTAAGTTAATTTCAGATTAGTACCTGATATTTGAAGTATAAGGGTAAGAAATGAGTAATAAGAGTTCAAATGCGGCTTTAATTAACTCTCATATTTCTATTTTAGGAGAAATTATAGAGTCTCTATCTCAGCAGTATGAGAAGCAAAAAACAAACTTGTTACCATTTAGCAGTCAACAGCAGGAACAACTGATAAAAAGCTGGTTAGCTTTATTAAAACTGAAACTACCAGAAATGATAGATGCTATTGAAGAACTTCCTATCATTCCCATATTGCCAGATAGTGATAACTTGAAAGCATACCTTGAAGAGTGGCAGCTTTATAACAGAGCAATAGCAGTGTGGTTAAGAGCAATGCTGCTAGATAAACCGATAGACAAAAATAAATTGCAGATTAATGTTAATCGGACATACAACCCTAGTTCTGAGGGTTTTAAGTTTATTTCGATTGAATTGCTTCCTTATTTACCAACTGAATTGCCTAAATTTTCAACGGAACTACCTCTAGACTTGCTAGACAGAAGCTTTGCCTATGCAGTACTTTTACAAGAAACTCTCAATTTAGCAAGAAAAACTTACCCATGGTCGCATGACCTCAAAACTTTGTTCCCGTCTGCCGAAGCTTTGTGGATATGCTGTGAATTTAGTGTGAGTCGAGGCTCTGCTAGAGAAAGAGGACTAACAGGCACACCTGTGATTCGCTCCAAGAGACGCACTAATGATTACATCACTGAATCTATTAAAAATCTAAAGGATCTAGAACTAGATAATCAAGCAGATGTAGTAAAAGGTAACCTCACCATTGTTGACCGAAGTGAACATATTATAGATATTCTTTTTAATCATGCAGCTAGGCTTTATGAGGGAGGAGATTTTACAAAAGATGATGGCTGCAAATTTAGTAGTTTTTACGATGAGGAATACAGTCGTGTTTATGAAAAGTATTGGCAGCTTTGGCGATACATTAACAATTTAACCAGGAATGACTCTCGCTATCAAAAGAGTTACCTACTGCCCAACGACCAGATATTTATTTCAGGACAGAATAACAAAATTCCCAAAGATTTTGCTCCCCCAAAATGGGAAAGAAAAACTAACGAGGATAGAATGTAAAGAAATATTACAATTGCAATATTTGCCGTCCGTTCTCGTTTTAGCTAAAAATTCTTGATTTGCTGGAAGTAAGTTCCACCAAATCAAGGACATCAAATCTCATACCAATGAACAAAGAAGTAACAACTCCAGAGGAGGCATTTTGGAAGAAACTTCCAAAACCCATCACTAACGCTACCATTATTGGGTCGGTAGCTGTTTTGGTAATACCCCTATCGGCTTTGGGAGTATTAGCACTATCCAACTGTGGAGCGCTGCGCGTCCAACTTAACCCTTTTGAGCTGCAACTAATAAAGGGAAGTTGCAGTATCCCGCCTGACCAAGGGGCGAAATAACCTCTGCTAAGGCAGGTCTGCAAGACCTGCCCTTTCCACTGCGGCGGAAAGCATATCTGGCAAATCCAGCCAGATATCTGGAAATAACTTGTTAACAACTTTAGTTCTGGGGAAATTGGTTGAGATCGCACCCCAGTATCCTCACCCAAACGGTTTCTCCCACATCTGCCAGTTCTGCTTATTAATAAGGACTGCACCACCGAAGTGATTGGACTCAGCCCACTGCCCAGAAGGCAATCAATCTCCTCAACTTTCCCCCAGAACTGATAGCAGACTAAGCACAACCAAGAAAAACAGTCACGGGGGCAGCCTCCGGCAGGCGTTGCCCTAAGCCCTAAGCCCGACGTGCAAACA
>NZ_AP018266.1 GCF_002368435.1 Kalymmatonema gypsitolerans NIES-4073 | reverse complement strand
GGCGTCACCGTGCCAAAACGGGAAAATTGTACGCTAAGGCTGAAACCATTATCACCTAAGCATTTCAGCGATACTTATTTTCCTTAACCCGCAAAGGACGCAGATGGTCAAAACTGGTCGCCTGCTTCAAATTCCAGACATAATCGCCAGTGAGATTGATATGCTCCCATCCCAACGGTGACAAATGTTGCAGATATTCTTCAGGAATATTCATTCCTTGTTGCTTCAAATAGCCCACGGCTTTTTCTAAGTACACTGTATTCCAAAGAACAATAGCAGCAATGACCAAATTCAACCCACTGGCCCGATAGAACTGGTCTTCATAAGAGCGATCGCGCAATTCCCCCAGCCGATTAAAAAACACCGCCCTTTTCAGGGTATGTTTCGCCTCACCCTTGTTTAGACCAGCCGTCGCCCGTCGCCGTAGTTCTGGACTCTGCAACCATTCCAGGGTAAATAAAGTCCGCTCAATCCTCCCCAGCTCCCGCAAAGCCAAAGCTAAACGATTCTGCCGAGGATAAGAAGCTAATTTCCTCAACATCAAAGAAGCAGTCACCGTCCCAGTCCGAATTGAACTAGCAAGGCGTAGAATCTCATCCCAAGATTCCTGAATCAATTTCACATTAATCTTGTCACCTAGCAGGGGTGCTAATACCGAATCGGGAGAACTAGGTTCAAAAGTATACAATTTCTTATCAGGTAAATCTCGCATTCGGGGAGCAAATCTAAATCCCAGCAAATGGCACATCGCAAACACATGCTCGGTATAACCGCTTGTATCTGTATAATGCTCCTGAATCTGTAAATCACTCTCGTGATACAACAAACCATCCAAAACGTGCGTTGCATCCCTAATCGTGGCGTTAATTACCTTAACGTGAAATGGGGCATACTGGTCGGAAATATGCGTGTAAAAAATCACGCTTCTATCCTTACCATACTTTGCATTGATCTCTTCATTAAAACTGCGATGTCCGCCTGCTTTAAACCGTTGACCGTCAGAAGAAGATGTTGTGCCATCACCCCAATAAGCAGCAAATGGTATCTGTGTGTGAAAATTCACTACCTCAGCTAAAGCTTTGGAATAAGTTTCATCTCGAATATACCAATCCGCCACCCAAGCTAAACGCTCAAAGGACATTCCTTGAGTTGCGTCAGCCATCCGCGTTAAACCTAAATTAATACCATCAGCAAGCAAGGCACTTAACAAAACAACTTTATCAGAAACTTGTTCTCCCGAATGTAAATGCGTAAAATGTTTAGTAAATTGTGTCCAAGAATCAACTTCTACCAACAAATCAGTCAACTTAATTCTTGGCAGCAAACTATGAACTTTTCTACTGAATTCATCAACCTCCTTCGGGACAGCATTGGTGAGAGGAGTGATAATTAACATCTCGTTTTCTATCCTGACATCTACCAGCTTATCCTCTACAATCATTGAAGAAACAAGCGCTAATTGTTCCGCCAATTCGATTGAGCGTTGTTCAATATAGGTAGTAAAATCCGTCGTCACTGCTACAGGTATCGTGTTAGAAGAACGCATTGACTGCCATGAGCTATCCGTTAACAAATAATCCTCAAAATCTTGGAACTGCTTCGAGCCTACTACCCAAATATCCCCAGAACGCAAACCACTGCGTAACTCAGCTAAAGCACACATCTCATAGTAGTGACGGTCAATAGTATCGCCCTTAATTACGTGTTTTGACCAACGAGGTTTAACGAAACTAGTGCCCGCAGATTCCGGCACTTTTCGACCACCTGATATATTTAATTCTTTAATTAGCTCCAAAGCCTTTATCACTGGTAAACTGGCAGATGTAGCTTTAAAATCAAAGGTTTCCAACAATTTAGGCGTATATCGTCGTAACTGTGAATAACGGTTATCAAGCAGTTCAAGATAATCAAAATCTGCGGGTCTAGCTAGCTTTTCAGCTTCGGCAACACTACTAATAAATTTATCCCAATCCAATACAGACTCAATCGCTTGATAGGCATCATTGGACTCATCTCTAGCTGCAATTAGCGCCTTACCCACTTGAGCATACAATCGGACTTTCTCATTAATCGCTTTCCCATCACGTTGAAACTTATCGCCGTGCTGATGCTCACTTTTGTTAAACAATTTACCCATCATTTTATCGTGCATTCCAATGGCATAATCGACCAATGAAGCACTCCATTCAATGAGAAAAGCAACTAAAATAGCATAACGTCTCAATTCATCCAACCTAAATAGGTGAGCAGGTGTAGACTTAGCGCCAGTTCTAGTAAATTGCAGCAGACGATTTTGGTGTACTCGTTTCAAGCATCCAGAATCGAGATTGAGATGGCGAATAAACTCCAGTCGTTCCACCACTTTTAAAAAGTTTCTTGGATTAGCTTGACCTGGTGGTTGACGTAGCCAAATTAAATCAGTCAGGTTTTTATCAGGCTCTACAACTAATAACTTATCTAGCGCCGTCTTTTGTAATGTTGTCAAACTTTTAGTCAGTTCAAGACATACTAATTTTTGAGCGCGATGCCTGACTTCCCAGGCTAAACGTTCTACCGTAGAAATAGCTGGAATAATAATTTGGCGCAAGCGCATCTCATCAATCAACGCTCCCACAAGCGCCATCCCTTTATCTGACGTTATTGCAAAAGGTAATAACCATTTTGAGAATTGCTTGTATGTAGATATATTAAAAGTATGAAATCCGAAATTATTTTGAATTTCTACCAGATGTTCGCGTCGAGTTGTATCCCTTTGGGAATATTCGGTGATGATTGTCGGGTCAACTTTTAATTGAGATGCAATATAAAACAGTACAGATTCTGGTACTATTTCTCCTAAACTCCAAACACGACCTGGAAAGCGTAGGTAAGATAACTGTACGGCGAAACCAAGACGATTGTGCGGTCTACGACGCTCTTTGATAACTTTGAGTTCGTCATTACTAAAAGTATAGTAGCGAGCTATATCTCTTGTCGTGATAGAATCGGGAATTTCAGTAAATTGAAGTCGTTGTGTTGGAGATAAAAGTTCGCGCGTTGCCAATTAGATACCTGGATATTCAGTTTTTAAGAAGTAGTTTGATTTTGTTTATAATTCGCGCCACAGTAAGGGCAGAATTTAAATTTCAATGACATAATTGGTTCATTGCAATTAACACAGCGATTCCGTAAAGCTGTACCACAAGCAAAGCAATACTTCGACCGTAAGTCTGTCCACATTTGGTCAGGGGTAGTTCCTGGAGTCCAACATTTAGGACAAAATTTTAACGTAGTTATTGTTTCTGGGGAGACTTTTTTCGCTGCCGCATCTAGGTACTCCGGTGGTATTCCCAACGCAGCAGCTAGACCGCCTTTAGCCTTTTGATTGAGCCTGGAAGTTTGTCCACCCTCAATTTTGCGGATGGTCTGGATATGTATTCCCGCTTTGAAACTCAACTCTTTTTGGGTTAAAGAAAGCTGACCTCGCAATCTCTGGACGTAATTAGCAAGCCCTTCTTCTCCCAATGGTCGCGTTGAATGTTCTGTTACAATCATCAAAATATATCTGAAAATATATTTGTTAATGATAAGTTAATATCTAAACCTTTATTCAAATAAATTGTAAAAAGCTCTTCTAAAGTAATGATGACTTTAGCAGCTTTAGCCACCAAGTTTTTAGAACGTCCAGGACTAGCCAAAAGTACTCTGCGTTCATATCAGTCTACGATTATCCCCTTGCTCAAGGAATACGGTCGATGGTCAATAGAAATCATCGACAGACAAGTTTTAATGGAATATCTCAATCATTTAACTGATGTTTCCTATACGACCCACCACCGTCATCAAGCTGTAATCACGGCTTTGTTCAGTTTTGCTGTTGATATGGGATATCTCAAATCCAATCCGGTTGCGGGTCTCACAAGACGCAAACCCAGTCGAGAAAAAGGAGAACACGCTACTGATGAGGCTGTGCGTTACCTTACTCCATACCAATTAAGTATCCTGTATCGTGTCATCAAAAAAGATGTTCGTTTGTCTGCATTGGTGCGTTTGTTGCATACCAGTGGCGCTAGGATTGCTGAAGTACTAGCTCTAGATTTAGATGACATAGACTTCAAAGCTCGGAAATTTCAGGTTGTTGGGAAAGGCAACAAGCAACGGTGGTGTTTTTACAGTGAAGTAGCGAATCAAAGTCTAAATCACTACATTGAATATTATAGACATCCTAAGCATCCAGCACTGTTTACTGCTCAACAGCCAAAGACTTTGGAAGTATCTCGCCTTTCTTACCGCATGGCGCATAAATCCTGGATTAAGCTCATTAGAGATAGTCCTGAACTCCAAGAAATTCGTATTCACGACCTACGGCACACTTTTGCTACAGAGCGAGTGGGATTAATGGGGATTGAAGAACTCAGGGCGCTCATGGGACATGAAAGCATTCAGACAACATTACGGTATCAAAAAGTAACGTCACAACGTGCAGAAGTTATAGCACAATTGGCGTTAAAAAACCTACCAAATTTTTCGGAATAATTTCAGTATATAGCTTAATTATGTAGCAATAAAAAATACTTTTTTCCAAAAATATTATCAAGGTGCAGGGAATACATACTACTCTGCACCAATTAAATGAGGGTAATCAGCCGAACTTCGGGTGAAGAGTGAAAAATTAGTGGCTAAAATGCTTACTGGGCAAGACTTTCAGCCTTAGCGTACAATTTTCCCGTTTTGGCACGGTGATGCCACGCATAACATTACAGATGCCATTGAGCTTTTGGTGGAATTGCAGAAGCAGGAGGATAAACGCTTTGACAGTTTGGGCGCACAAATAGATCGTGTTCTGACTTCAGCCCTGCTGTTGGGTGTAGCCCTGACTGCTTTGAGTTTTGTGGCGAGTTGGCGTTGCGGCAGCAGCCGTTCTCCCATCTGCCAAAAGGCAAGGGTGATACCGGATGCCATTGTGCGGCAATTCCAGGAACCTGCAAAACCTAATGAATTTTTATTAAAAAAGTTCAATTGATGGAGGGTTGCGCGATGAAAGTTCACTGGCGGCACGTTCCTATCCTGTTTTTAGAGCTAACAGGAACGCTAACTATCCTTGGCGGTGGTATAGCTCTCCTGGTGAGAACATCAGGATGCTTGATGATTTCGACAGGACAGAAGCTGCAACCGTATGAACGACTGTTTGCATTGATGCAGGTGTATGGGTTGTTGTCCACTGGTTATGGAATGATCAGCACCGGGGCTGGTATGGCAGCGACACAATACCTTGCTCAACAGGAGGAGAGACCGCAACAGGAACAACAGCGGGACTTAACCATACCACCTGCCTGCAAGAGTTGCCGCAATTATCATGGGCAATGGTACGGCACGAACCGTCTCATATGCGGCATTCATCCTTACGGCTGGAGCGACGAAAACTGTCCCGACTATGAGCAGGAAGAGCAATGATTCTAACCTGGGACAGATTAACACAACAAAAAAGAATACTCCTTGAGAAAATTAGCTCTCAATGGAGTATCCTTATAAACATAGACAATGTAGTTAGGTAAATCGATGTGTGTCGATTCACCCTCTTTGATTTTGTTGTTTGCTGGGATATCCGTCAGGCAACAGAATCCCGATTGGTGTAAGCGAAGGGATCTCTGCCAAGATTTCCCAACAGCTTGTTTTGCATGAAAACGGCGTAAGCCGGATAAGTGCATAGCCTGATTGCACTCTATGTAATTTGTATTACGCAGCATGGGGCTGAAAAGGCCAATTTCAGATACCCACCTTCACGTTCTGGATTCATCCTAGCACAGAACGCGAAAAATTCTGCTGTGCTGCGGAAGAATTCACCTGGAAAAAATTATGTTGATCACAGCAGTATGGGAAAAATACGGATATGAGCCGCCACCTCAAGCAGGGTGCTGTAAGCTCATCCAGGATTTCTTCCTGAAGAGGAAAAAAACGAAATCGGTCAAAAATAGCACCAAACCTGCCCTAACGAGGATTTTCAGGAGGCAAATCCTATGGTAGCGCAAGGCAGGCGAGAATGGCAGGATGACCATGATCATGACCATGACCAGGGCAGGGAAGGGCAAAGCTTACTGCCAGAAGACCTTTTGGGACAGCGCTTCCTGGAACATTTCCATCATCCGTGGGGATTTATTTATGCTCCCGTCCCTGAAAAAGGAGAGCGCCCAGCGTGGGTGACAGAAAATAGTTATCCCTTGCAGCCCAGGAATCTTTGGCGACAGTACCTGAGTGCGACAGTGCTGCTGGGTTTAAGTTTTGGCAAGTGGACGGATTATCTGATGCTGGATATTGACTTCGGCAGTCAATACCATCCCCGCAACAATCCCCAGCGTTATCAGGAACTGTTGGGCGTGCTGGAAGGAATCGGCTTATGCCGTCCGGTACCAGTCCGTTCCAGTGACAGCGAAGGCATCCATCTGTATTATTTCTTCAAGAAACCGTTACATTCCTTTTCTCTTGCCTGCGCGGTGTCGTTAGCCCTCAAGGAAGCAGGGCTAACAGTAAAGTCCGGGCAGTTGGAGCTATTCCCCAATCCCAAACCCTATGGATTGGACAAGCCAACGAATTTCAAAGCGCACCGTCTGCCCTTGCAAACTGGTTCGTACTTGTTGGATGATGACTTGCAGCCTTGTAGCAATGACCTGGCGGAATTCCTTGATGCCGCTGAGTGGTCAGCAGCCGGACAGGATGAGGAGATACTGGAGCAGGCGCTCACTCAGGCGCGGAAACAGAAAGTGTTCTGGTCGTCGTCTGGCAAGCGCAACGCCGCCCAGGTGTGGAGACAAGACTTGGAAGAGCGCATGAGCGAAGGTTTCACCGACGCTCACCAAACGAATTATCTGCTGAAAGACATTGGGTGCTATGGGATTGTCTTTCAGAAACTTCAGGGGCAGGACCTTGTGGAGTATATCGCTGCCACAGCGATCGCCCTGCCTGGGTATGCTCAATACTGCCATCATCAGCACGAGATTGGAAAGAGAGCAGCAGAGTGGGCGCAGTGCTGTGAGGGTTTCTATACCCCTTACCCCTCCTACCCGAATCGCCTTCGCTCCTATAAAGAGCAGTTTGGCTCGCGTCAAGAAGCTGCTAACAACATTGTCGGTTTTTCGCCTAACCAACAGCGCCATGAACAAACCTTTGCCCGTATAACTGCTGTAGTGACAGCACTGAAGGAGCAAGGGACATTCCCCAGCACCAAGAGCGAACGTGCCAAAGCGATTATTGCCACCTCCAAAGAATTATACGGGGTAGGGGTATCGCAAACCACTTTACATAAGTCTAATTACTTAGAACTCTGGCATCCCGACCATGAAAAAGAGCGTGTAAACGCTGATGAGATACAGGTTTGCGCCCCGCAGCAGCCGGAAAAATACCCCCCATTGCCAGATCCGTGGTTGCAAGAGTCAAGCCCTGAAACTCCTGTACCACAAGTAGTTCAGGAAATTAGTGACCCGATTTACACGCTCCCCCCCTATATGAAGGTTTTTTGTTTGCCGCAGGCAAAGGAAATTGAAATTAAAATTGAAAATTTTAATTTTCTTCAATTTCCAACAGATAAGCATAACCAATACCCGCTCTCCGGGGGCGCGGCGCTGACAAACGATAAGCCAGCCTTATCAATGGAGGAAATGCCTGATGCCCCCGTTGTTTCAGACGATAGCACTGCTAGACAGAGTAGCATTGATAGCGAAAATGATAGCAGTGGAGCATCTGTCTTGCCCCCGTATTCCCCAGCACCCACACAGGTTTCTACACCCTGTTCTACACCGCTGTCTGTACCAGATGATTCACATGGTGATGCGCCAGCGGCTCTGGAAGATATTTTCTCCCCCTTACTCCGCCCCCTTGTGGTTTCAGAGCCGATAGCCGAACCATTACCGGAGCGTTGTGAGACAGATGCTGCTGCTAGTGCCTTTACCCCGGAACAGCATCGGCAAGCTGCCAGCTTAAGGGTACAAGCGCTCATTAAAGCCAAGGAACGGGTGAAACGGTACTGTCTTGCCGAAGAGATTAAGCTCATGCTGTGGCAACGCCAGGAGGTGGAACTGCTTGCGAAGCGAATACTGATAGCGCAGTCCGGTTCGCCCATCCTTTGGCTGGAAGCAAGGGAGTGGTTTACGGTGAACTGGGACGGTCTAAAACGGCGGGGATTGGGTTGGATCGGTATATATCTGTTTCCCGATCTTTTTGGGTAATTTGGGTAGTTTTCGCTGGTGTGCCGCGTTCCAGGTTTCTTCCGCGATCAATTCCGTTGGCACGGGCGAGATCATGCTTAACATGGCGATCGCCCCCCGCACCTGCTCTTGCTCCACTTCCAAATATCGCTGCAACTGCTCCAAATTGCGATGCCCACTAATTTCTTGGATCACCCGCAGTGGTACATTGTTCCGGTGCATGATGGTCAATGCCGTTCGTCGGCAGCTGTGGGTAGATGCCCCTTCGATGTCCGCACGCTGACAGCCTCTGCGAAAGATAAGGGCGGCATATTCCTCATGCAAATGCCCCCGTCCCCAGTTACCTGGAAACAGGTAACCGTCCTCTGAAGGTTTAGGTTTATAAACTTCCAGGTATCGCCGCAGGTCGTCCATCACCGGGATGGTACGGGTGTCAAGTTTACCTTTGGTGTTGCCCTTGCGGATGATCAACTCAGGTCTGACCCGTCTTTTGCTGTCATAGACATCCCTAATACTCAGGGTAACGGCTTCTCTGACACGGCAAGCCGTATAAAGCATGACCGCGCACAAAGTTCGGTCACGTAGTGTCAACAGCCCCTCGGAGAAAAGGCGCTGGATTTCTTCCTGGGTCAGAACCTTGGCTTTCCCGTGGCGGTCAACTTTCACTGCAAAAAGCGGATAACAACACTTTATTATCGCAGAAGTTTTAAAGCAGGCAGTAATGGGTGATAGTAGCGCTTGAACGCGCTCGTTTTCTAGCAGTCATTAAGAAGGAGAAGTATTGGTATATATAATGCCAGTTGCTGACCGAGCGCTGTTGAAAGTGAGTCGTTCTGCGGGTAGCGAACACGCGCAGCGCTCAGTCAGATCGCTTCGCTCAACTGGCTCAAAATAGGGAGAGTAGTAGGCCGCCCTTTCGTAGCAATGGAACAGGAATGTACGTTAAGCCCAAGATGCCTACTGTAATTGAGTTTGAGCCGTCGCCCTAAATTAGGTCTATTCCTGTGATAAGAATCTTTATCACAGGAATAATACGCTCAAAGCCTGAATTTCCGGTGAGAATGAGGCATTGAAGAAGGTAGAAATTTTATCGTTATCACAGGAATCAGTCGTTAGCGTACGTTTTGGTTCCAATGCTACTCGCACGCGTAGGCTGTCAATTTTTCCCACGTATCTTTTTCTAGAGAAAAATCGGAATTGATGGAATTTCAGCAATGACGGCGTATAATCTCGCCGAATAGGTAAATTAACAACACGTTGCAGTCATTCAGTTTCGGGAAAATTCCCCTTTATCAGGATTCAACACTGGTCTGTGTAGCTTCTTTAGATTCTTTTGGTGGTTTCCCCTGAAAGCATTGGGCAGAAGCGTTGAGCAATTCAAATCCCTCATCTGTGTTTGGTCCCATTCCACCGCTGACCGCAATGATGAAGTAATCCATTGATTCGGCAGATTTCACGATTTTCTGCCAGGTCTTTTGCTTGGCACTGAAACTGATGACCCGCTCGTCATACTGAACTTTAAAAAAGTGCGTTCCGTCCTTTGTTGCTTCAGGTTTAGGAATTTGATTCATTTTGATTGTGACTTCTAGCCTGGTAGCGCTGTTCATGGTTGTTTTCTTTTGTACGGTGCTTTGTACTACATTACTAGCAACGCCAACGGGGGCTGGCGCAAAGTGTTGTTTCTTTGACTTAGGCTTGAGCGGCTGTCTAATCACTTCAGCCTGTATTGCTTCCAACCTTCCTTGTTGAAAGCGGCACTCAAAATAACAAAAGTGATTGAGCCAGCTTGGATTAACCTTGCTGTGGTAAACACGCACTGGAAACGCCTTCCAGCGGGGGCTTTTTTCTTGCCCACTTGGTGGTTTTTCGTTGCGATGAACGAGCACTAGGTAAGAGTCCTCGTCAACCTGCCGCACCACTCCAGACACATGGGCTGTTGCTGCTGGGCAATTGGGAGACGGGCGATTAAGGTGAAGGAAATAGTACGGAGGTTGGAGGGATGAGTGGGGGTAACAATTAAAGCAGGTGATTTCTCCTTCTTTCCATTTGCCCATTCCGCGTAGCGCGATCGCTTGTTTATCCAAATAGGCAGGTAATATAATGCCATCAGCCAGTACCAGGATACCCTGTCGTAGGTTATCGGCACTGGGAAAATACGAACCTTCTAAAAAGGCGATACATTGGAATTTGTCTTTAAGTGGCTGAAACTGGGACTCGGACAGGGACATTGCTGTATCATCTTACTGCTGTATCAATGGTACAAGTGATAGCCTAATCGTTTGAACGCTTATTATTTCAGCAGACATCAAAACCAGCTTTTCCCATCGCTAGCTGCTGTCGCCGAGTATCAACTTAAAAACCAATGTTTCGCGTTCGTCCAGGTTTTGGGGAATCCTTGTTCTGCTGCCGCCGCAAGGCTTGGAGGCATTAAAAATGCCCCTATCACTGCAATAATGTCAGGCAATGAAACGTCTGCTGTCTTCAGTTGTCCCCTCTGCACAAAGGATTGCCATTGTTTCTGTTTGTTCGTATCTGACGCGAATTCTGCTGACAGGGCAAAGGGCAGTGCTGTTGGTAAGGGTGTCCTGCGTCGTGAGAAAGTACTTTTGAGCGCTTCACAAAGAATGTTGCCCTCAAATTCAAATTTCTGACACAAAAACCAGACATCGTAAAAATCCTTGAGGCGGCTGTTTGCGATGCCAAGGGCAACCATTGCCTGGAACTTTTCAGCAACGACGGTTTCACGGGGATAGATCAGTAACGATGGAGCAGGGAGGTCCAGAATAGGAGGAAAGGTAACTTCTTGCGGTCTCGGTGTCACGGCATCGCCAAACCCAATGTCTATTTGAACCGAGATGGGTATAATATCCAATCGACCGATCAGTTTAATTCTGACTCCTTCATATTCCTGATCTTCCTTTATCTTCTCTCCTGTCACAGTCTCTGGCTCAAAGGTAATGCCATCCAAAGCAAACGAAACACTGCAAATCTCCTGAAAGACGTTTTGCAAATAAGAGATATCATAACTGCCATGACCCAGCAGGTCTACATCTTTGGTGGCTCGATGCGGCTCGCCACTCCAAATCGTGAACAGAGTTGCTCCCTTGAGGATGAACTGCTGTTTGTAGGGCGATTGACTCAGCCTGTATAAAAGGCGATCGGCGGCATACCGCGTCAACAGGTAATTGAAGTCTTCTTTTTGCTGTTTCGAGAGGTGGAGCAACCGCGCTTTGACAGAGGCTGCTATGTTTCGAGGTTGCTTTTGGGTCACGGGGTCTTACACGTAGGAAATGAAGCCAGCCCTATTACTTCGAGTACTCGTGACGCCAACACAGATCAACAAAACGAGGGCTGGCTTCATTTCCAGGGGACAATGCGTCATCCAAGGGCTTCAAGATAAGGACGCATCACATTTTGCATCCGGCAAATCTTAGCATACTGCCAGAGAGAGTCTACCGTGCAGCGTTTTGAGCGCAGACATTCTCGCAGCGCTTCCAGGGCAACATCAAGACCAATTTTGTTGCGAAACTTGAAGCAATCAACCACGGTTTTGGCAGGAGAATAAACTCTAACACGCACCCCTTCAATCTCATGCTCTTCAATGCCCGATTCCAGCGCCTGACCTGACATACGCACAATCCGCAGGGGCAGAAGATTCTCTTTGGGCGCACGGGTTTTTTGAGGAATGGTCAGCCAAACCTCAAAGGGAACCTGGGTTGTCAGGTTGTGGAAGCTGAGGGCGGAAAGCAGGCAAACGATTCCATTCGGCACTCGTTGAACCGCCTCAACCAGCGTATGACGCTCTGTAATGTCAGCATCGGTAAAAGTGTAAACACCACGGGCAGAACGAATGAGCAGTCCCTGTTGCTCAAGACGCTTCAGGTATTCCCGGTGAATTCCTTTCTGTTCTACATCCTTAGCCCGGATAACGCCCATTTCACGGGAGAGATCCAGCACCTGCTGCATTCTGGTCATACTTCTTCTAATTCCTTATGGGAACTTTTATAGTTTCCGCTATGTGACAAAGTGTTTATAGTTATATATATTTACTAACACTTTATCACAAAGATTCAATCCATTCAAATATTTTGTGATGAAATGATCGTTTTAGGAACTTATGATGCTATGCAAACACGGGTGTGGTATCTGTGTAGAATCTTACAGAAGTTACCAAACCTTCTTCATTACGATCAGTGAAAGCCACTGCCCTAATGGTTACAAGCTGCCCATCGGTGCGCTTGTAATGATTTAGCGCTTCAAGGACAAAAGATAAATCGTTACCATAAATGTTCAGCAGGTCGTGTTCTAAACTAGCAAAGGTTTTCCAGTAAGCAGCAAGTCCTTGCATCACAACCTGTTTGCCTTCGATTGGAGGGTTATTATTTGACTGCACAGAGCAATCTTGCGCTAAAAATTTACCGTATGCCTCAATGTCTAAACTATCTAAAACTTCCAAGTATTTCAGATACCACTCGTAAGTTTTGGGTGAAAGTTGATTAATTCTGAGATTATCGGTTCTCACTAGTCACTCCTCTTTAATTACCGCGCCGACGAAATCAGGTTATCTCACTTCACAGCGGGAGCACCCATAACCGAAATTTAATTTTTATATCTCTGCTGCCTCCGGGCGATAACTTCAAAGTATCGTCTCACTAGGTGTTTAGTACATAATTACTAATTATCCAGTTTGAAATAATTACCAACTTATGACCCAAGGTTGGTGTGCGATTCGTTGATTACTGAATCTCGGTAACCAGCCCGTAAATAGGTAATCCAACCAGAAATGGTGAGACAGCGCTGCAGGAGGGTCTCCCTCCGTAAGCGACTGCGAACCCGAAGGGTTGAACTCCAGACAGGATGGAGGTGCAAGCCCTCCCCCTCCAACTCAGAGGTGACTCCTTATCTGCCCCTAGTGACCGAACTCGGAATTTCGGAGGCTAAAGCGGGGAACAGGGCACAAACAGACGGTCGTTATGGGCTGACACTGGTGCTAACAGGGAGTACCCACGGTGAAACAGAACCTAGAAAAGCAACCTATTGGGAAGCAAGGCATAACATCAAAACCTTGACCTCGTCAGAGACAAAATCCCGCCAACGTTACCAACGCGAGTGGCAAGAGTAAGGGATTCTGACGGTTGAATTGGTTACACCTAACGGTACAAACAATCTCATCTGGGGAACGAATAAAAACGAATTAAAGGTCTTGGGAACGGTCGAAACCCAGGTAAGCCAGACGAGCGGCTGAAGTCCTTTGATTCGGGTAGGACGTAACGTAATTGTTGCGAGGTATTCAGAAAACAATCACAGGAGTCAGCGCATGATTAGGGGTAAAAGTAGCGAAGAGACAATTTACCGCCACGCGACGGCTGAAACTTTTGCTCCAATTAGATTTCATTAAAAAAATCTGTTTTCAGTCATGATTGCCTGACTGCCTGTGGCGTTTGACAATATCATTGACCGTTGTCTTGCTCAGGTTGAGTTTTTCGGCAATTTTTCGGTAAGAATACCCCTCACTGACCATGTGCAAAACTTTGGGACCCAATTTATCTGCTTTGACCCGTTGTCCTGGTTGCCTGCCAAACTTTTGACCCTGCGCTTTAGCCGCCGCCACCCCCGAACGTACCCTTTCTCGCACCAAATCCCGTTCAAACTCAGCCAAAGATGCCATTAGGTGGGCAATTAACCTGCCTTGCGGTGTATTCAAATCAAATTGCAATCCAGTTTGGGCAATTAAGGAAACATGCCAACTATGGAGATCCTGCAATGTTTCAATTAGGTCAATGGTGCTACGTCCCCACCGAGTCATCTCTGTAACCAAGATGGCATCAATGCTATGGCTTTGAGCTAACGCCATAACTTTTTTGCGTTCAGTGCGGTCATGTTTAGTCCCAGAAACTGTTTCAAACCAAACTCCAATCACCTGATATCCTGAAATAGCTGCATACTCTAGCAAGTCCCGTTCTTGCCGCTTACAGGACTGGTCAGTTGTGGAAACCCGGCAATAAATGGCAACTCTTTGTACCAATTAAACCCTCCGAATTTTGTCGGTTTCAAACCCGTACTGCACCGTTCTGATTTATTGTACCAAATAGCCTACACTTTAGCTGATACGATAATTTAATAAACTTTTGTATCCTTGTGACCAAGGTGAGGAGTGACTTGCTATGAAACGTCAATGGGATGCAGAAGAACTTGTAGAAAATTTTACGCTCCTGCCATCCGAAATGGCGCTGCTAGAAAATAAAAGTGAGGAAAATCGCCTGGGCTTTGCTGTGCTGCTAAAATTCTTTCAGATGGAAGCAAAATTTCCACGCGCCAAGCAGGAAGTCCCTAAGCAGGTTATCTCCTATATTGCTAGACTCCTTGAAGTGTCACCCAAACAATATGGAGAGTACTCGTTTTTGGGACGTAGTGTTGAACGGCATCGGGCTGAAATACGTTCATTCTTTGGTTTTCGGGAATTCAACCCACAAGACAAAAAGGAACTTATTGCTTGGTTGTGCGAGTTTGTTTTGGCATACGACCGTCAAGCCTCCTATCTGGAAGCAGCAGTGTATCAACGCTTACGGGAGTTGAAGCTAGAACCACCAATACCCGAAGGGGTTGAACGGGTGATTCGGTCTGCGATCGTCACTACTGAAAAAAAATTCTGTGCTGGCATCTTCAACCAAATTGAATCGGGTACATTGACCAAAATGGATGTCCTTCTCAATACTCAAGATGCCCTGGATGATGACCAGAACCAATTTAAACAGTCAGTCTTCAATTTCCTCAAGACAGATCCCGGTCGAACCAGCCTCAAAAGTATCTTTTTTGAAGTCTCCAAACTCCAATGCCTGAGGGAATTAGGACTACCAACCCAAATATTTTTCGGGGTTCCGCTCAAAATTATTGCTCACTATCGTCGGCGGGCAAGTGCAGAGACGCCCCGCGAACTGCGTCGTCATCCTGCTCACATTCGCTATACACTGGTGGCAGCTTTCTGTTGGCAACGCAGCCAGGAGATTACCGATAGTTTAGTAGAGTTGCTCGTTCAAATTATACACCGCATCCATGTTAATGCCGAACGGCGGGTGGATAAACAACTGATTGAAGAGTTTAAACGTGTGGATGGCAAGCCTCGCTTGTTATTTGAAATTGCTCAAGCTTCACTGGAACATCCTGAAGATCCTGTTAAAGATGTCGTCTACCCCGTAGTTAGCCCCAAGACACTGCTTGCAGTAGTCAAAGAATACAAGTCCAACAGTCCTACATATGAGGAGAAAGTCTATACTGTGATGCGCTCATCATATCTGCATCATTATCGACGCATGGTACCTCAATTGCTCTCTACATTAGAGTTTTGCTCGAACAATGACATCCACCGCCCGGTAATTTCTGCTTTGGAATTGCTCAAAAGATACCAAGGCAGCAATCAGCGATATTACGCTATTGGGGAGGAGTTATTTATTGAAGGTGTCCTAAAAAGTGGCTGGCGTGACTTGCTACAGGAAATGGATAAAGATGGACAAGAAAGGGTTAATCGTGCTAACTACGAAATCTGCGTATTACAGGCACTACGGGATAAACTACGCTCCAAAGAAATTTGGGTAATTGGGGCTAAACGGTACTGTAACCCTGAATTCGACTTGCCTCAAGACTTTGAAATATATCGGGAAACTTACTACAAGGCTTTAGGGCAACCCTTGGATGTTAATTCCTTTATCAGTCAACTCCAACAGGAAATGACCTCCGCTTTAACAATGCTGGATAAAGGGATGTCCAGCAATACCAAAGTGAAAATTCTCAAGAAGGATAATGGCTGGATTAGTGTCTCTCCATTGGAAGCACAACCAGAACCACTCAATATAGTTGAGCTAAAACGTGAGGTTGAAGGGCGTTGGCCCCTGACCAGCTTGCTGGATATGTTGAAAGAAACCGACTTGCGGATTGGTTTCACCAATCATTTCAAGAACACTGGTGTACGCTCTAACCTTGACCGAGAAACCTTGCAACGACGGCTTTTATTGTGTTTGTACGGTCTGGGTAGCAATACGGGACTCAAGCGGATGAGTGGGGGAATCAACGGCGACTTAGAGTATGACCTGCGTTATGTCAAAAAGCATTATATCCACCGAGAACATCTACGTAATGCTATTGCATCTGTTGTGAATGCTACCTTTGACGCTCGTCAGGTTGCCATTTGGGGAGAAGGTACTACAGCATGTGCTAGTGATTCCAAAAAGTTTGGCTCTTGGGATCAAAACCTTATAACTGAGTGGCACATCCGCTACGGAGGTCGGGGTGTGATGATTTACTGGCATGTTGAGAAAAAATCTGCCTGCATTTACTCCCAACTCAAGACCTGTTCTTCTAGTGAGGTGGCGGCAATGATTGAGGGATTGCTACGTCATTGCACTGACATGAAGGTAAAGAAAAACTATGTGGACACGCACGGGCAAAGCGAGATTGCTTTTGGTTTCTGCCGTTTACTTGGCTTTGAGTTGATGCCTCGCATCAAGCGCATCGGCTCCCAAAAGTTATCTCTGCCGACTGTCGGGCAGAGACAAGATTTTCCCAACTTGCAACTTGTACTTGCCAAGGCGATTGATTGGGAATTAATTCGCCAGCAGTATGACCAGATGGTTAAATATGCTACTGCGCTACGGTTAGGAACGGCGGAAGCCGATACGATTTTAAAACGCTTTAATCGTTCCTCTCCTCAACATCCAACGCAAAAGGCACTTTCTGAGCTAGGCAGAGCGGTCAAAACTATCTTCTTGTGTCACTACCTGCATAACGATGCTGTACGACGTGAAATTAATGAAGGGCTGAATGTGGTGGAGAATTGGAATAGTGCTAATGGTTTTATCTTCTACGGAAAGAACAGTGAGATTGCTACCAACCGTTTGGATGAGCAGGAATTATCGGTGTTGTGTCTGCATCTGCTGCAAATAAGTCTTGTTTACATCAATACCCTGATGCTTCAAAGGGTTTTGGCAGAGGCAGTTTGGATGAAGCGGATGAAAAAAGAGGATTTGCGGGCGTTATCACCGTTAATTTGGGTACATGTTAATCCTTACGGTATCTTCCGACTTGATATGAACGAACGGTTACAAATTGATGCTGCTTAGCCTTCGGCAGTTTTTTTTCTGAAACATTCTCTCTACATGCTTTTCAGCCGTCGCGTGGCGGCAAATTATCTCTTCGCTACTTTTACCCCGATTAGGCACAGTGAATACACTAGTGAATCTTGGAAAAATTTAACGTGGAAGAAATATCGCCGCGAATTATTCCGCCTACAAAAGCGGTTGTTTAAAGCAGTTCAAGCCAAAGACATGCAGAAAGCGCGGTCTTTGCAGAAGCTGATTCTGAAATCCCGAGCAGCGAGATTACTGGCAATTCGTCAAGTAACTCAGCTAAACGCTGGTAAAAAGACTGCGGGTATTGATGGCAAAGCGTCTCTCAACATTGAAGAACGCTTCGCACTTGAGGAACTCCTCAAGAACCAATATCACAATTGGCATCATAACAAATTGCGCGAGATTCCCATACCAAAAAAGGATGGAAAAACTCGAATCCTCAAAGTCCCCACTATTGCAGATAGAGCATGGCAAGCTATCGCAAAATATGCACTAGAACCAGCACATGAAGCAACTTTCCACGAAAAGAGCTATGGTTTTAGACCTGGTAGAAGTGCACATGACGCGCAGAAAATCTTGTTCAATAACCTCCGCTCTTTCTGTAACGGAATAGATAAACGAGTCATAGAACTTGATATTGAAAAATGCTTTGACAGGATTGGTCACACAACTATCATGGATAACCTGATAGCACCGAAAGGGTTGAAAATCGGTATCTTCCGATGTCTCAAAGCAGGAATACACCCCGAATTTCCCGAACAAGGAACCCCCCAAGGTGGTGTTGTAAGTCCATTACTAGCTAACATTGCACTCAATGGAGTTGAGGAAATACACCAATCAGTTAGATATGCTGACGACATGGTAATTATACTCAAACCCAACGACAACGCGAAAGAGATACTTGAGAAAATTAGCCAGTTCCTCGCAGATAGAGGGATGAATATCAGTGAAAGAAAGACCAAAATTACTGCATCGACAGATGGATTTGATTTCCTTGGCTGGCACTTCAAAGTGCAAAGTAACGGAAAATTTAGATGTGTCCCTTCCGTGGATAACTTCAAAGCATTCCGTAAGAAAGTAAAAGCCATCGTCAATTGCTCGAACTATGGTTCTAAGGTAAAAGCTGAAAAGCTCGCACCATTAGTTAGAGGATGGAGGAATTACCATAAATTCTGCAAGATGGATGGAACAAGGTTTTCACTTTGGCACATCAGCAACAGAACATTTAAGGTATTCAATAAGGAAACCAAGAATGACCGATACTCAAGTAAAACCTTGATTAAGAAAGCATTTCCTGTAGTCCCTTACTCCGAAAACAAACACGTCAACGTTAAAGGAAATAAATCACCCTTTGATGGAGACATTACCTATTGGAGCGAACGAAATAGCAAGCTCTACGACGGTGAAACCTCTAAAGCTTTAAAAAGGCAAAACCATGCATGTGGTCATTGTAGGTTAAAGATGCTCAGTGAAGAACGAGTACACTTACACCACATCGACGGCAATCATAACAACTGGAAAACTAAAAACCTTCTAGCGGTACATGAAAGCTGTCACGATTATATCCACATGAGCAAGGGAAAACCCTAGAATATCGGGAGCCGGATGCACAGAAATGGGCACGTCCGGATCTAATTGAGAGGTGCGCGGGATAATACCCGCCATCGACTCAACCAAAACACACCTATGTGGTGACGCCGCTCACAACGCCCGAGAAATTGTGCAATTCGTTGGTAAGGGACTCTCAAATACAATTAATCAAAATGACAATCATTTTGAGGAGTGTAGGGTGGCTCACGTCGTGAGCCACCCTACACCCCCGAAAGTCAGTACACCGAAACTACTTCTGACTAAAAATAATCCGGCGACCGCTTCTTACGCTTGAGTGCCAAAGGTGCGCCGATAGTGCCAAGAATGAGTAAGCTAAGGATGGAGGTAGATTCAGGGACAGTGATTATAGTTGCAGAAAAACTAATAGGTAACTCACTATCTTCCAGTCCCAAATTCTCAAAACCAGGTACAATCGGCGGGGCAGAAAAAACCTCTAAATAACCCGGTGTCGGCAAAAAACTAGCGAAAAACGGATTAGAATAGTTTAAGCGCTCGGTGGAATACCCAAAACCATCACCCGTTAACTGCTCAGTATTAAGACTAATTAAATTGTCAACAATAAAAGGTTCGTTTCCCGGTATTGAAGTCCCTGTAGGTTGCAGACCAGTTATTGTTTCACCATTTCTTGTACCAGTAATTCCAGTTATCTGGTAAAAACCCAAATCATTAGGGGTGTCATTAGTGGTGAAAGTGCCACTCGCCGTTATGCCAGTACCAGAATAATTCCAGTTCCAATTTAAAGCAGAAGCTGCTTGCATTGTCTGGAACATCAATCCAGATGTGGCAGCAAGGACCGTGACAGATAATAGAGCTAGATTTTTCATTCAGGTCGGAGTGTGTCCTTAACGGAAGTTGTTGGTGGAGTTAAGCTACAGCTCAACCCAAAACAATGGCAGTTTAACAGCAAAGATATCTATACATAATTTGTACTGACGTGAGAATGCCCTGTCATGCAATGGACTCTGCCCCGTAGGCGAGCGCCGCTATCAAAAAGGTGCGCTCGTACAAATTAACAGTAATAAAAAAGCTGCGCGTTAACTCTCATCCTATCTCGCGGTGACAAATTGACCTGTAAAGGAGAATGACCCTCCAGATGGTCCATTCCCCTGTAGTGGATTATCTTGTAGCCCAAAAAAACTAAGCTCAATTGTCCCTTCTACCGTTTGAGTTTTCGGATTAAAGGTAGCGCTATAATCATTTCTTGCAATACCGCTACCACCAGAATTTGAGATACTAAAGTTGAGTGCCCTCGCTGTAATCGCCTTCTTTCCATTACATACCCAAGTGCCCTGAGAAGTGGTAAAAGCATTAAACTGACCCGAAATACCACCTTGGTTTGAGTCGTCAACAATCAAGTTACCTTCTTTGGTAAGAGTAATCAGCGCACGTGAAGCAAAGTTTCCATCGGCATCTTTAATTGTCGCGAGGTATGTACCAGTGACAAAGTTACTGCAACCTGCTTGTTCTGAATTGGTATTAATTTCAGATTCAGCCTTTACCGAGTGAATGTTCCAGATATTCAAAATGCTGACTGTGGAAACTACACCAATTGTCAATCGAAACAAGGCTTTATAAATTTTCATGATGAACAATAGTAGAGAATTTACGGAACTCTACTTAGAAACATATATAAAAAAGAGACATATTATTGATAAATTTTTGTTAATGTCTGGTTTCAGGACCCAGGGAAGAGCAAACGGCTGACACTAAAGCATCACAGGAGCCAGAAGGGGTATGTCCGGATTTAAATGAGAGATGCGGTGAATAGTACCACCCATCGGCTATAAATCCCAACTTTTAACCGAAAACTGGTAAAACGCTAAAAATCTGGCATACTGGCGTAACGCTAACTCTTGTTCCGTCAGGTGTCACTTTGATAATTATTTAGTCCTAAATTTTTATAATTATTTTGACTTTTGTTGCGAATGGACGCTCTTTGTAGTTTTACTATATGGTGCCAATAACGAGACAATCCCTTGCTGTTTCCACAACTTCTTTGGTGATATAGCCAAGTTGATTGATTTCCATAACTCTTTTAATTTGGGTAAGAAGTCGATTCAGCAGGCGGAAGTTACCATTTGTTATCCTGATAATTGCCGCTAGTGCCTCAGCGTCTGCAAATTCTCCTTCCTGAAGTTTGAATCCCAATTGATGGAGATGGCGCTCTAGCAAAAAAATTATTTCTGCTTGACTAAGAATCTTAAATTCATGAGCAAATCCAATCCGGGAATAAAGTTGTGGGTATCGGGCTAACCGCT
Organism: Kalymmatonema gypsitolerans NIES-4073; assembly: GCF_002368435.1. Lineage (GTDB taxonomy): Bacteria > Cyanobacteriota > Cyanobacteriia > Cyanobacteriales > Nostocaceae > Kalymmatonema > Kalymmatonema gypsitolerans. Next base: position 38,463 of record NZ_AP018266.1, on the reverse strand, counting down.
TTTCCAATCCTGGCATTCCAATTAAAACTAAGCCCATCTGCCCTTTGTCGTAAATGTCGCGTACCTGTTCAAGGCTTGAGGTACTCAGTCTATCTGCTTCATCAACAATTAAGAGTTGGCAGTAATCTATCTCTGGCTGTTTTAACCATCCTTCATCCTCAAAGTGGATAGCCATCTCGACATAGCTACTGAAATCGGAAAGAACACCGTACACTTGTCTGGCGACAAGCGCGGGAGAGTTTGCCACAGGGGGTGTATATAACGCAATTCTACAGGTTTTGACTTCCTCGACTAAGCTGGGAGGTAAACCTGTAAAATAAACACCTTCAGTAATGACTTTTTCAAAAAGATACCATTTGGCTAAGTTCTTGGCAGATAAGGTTTTACCAACGCCAGGGACACCGTAACATAACCCGATATAGCGCTCCCTTCTACAGGCATGGCAGAATTCGGCAAATCGGCGGTATTCCTTTGTAACGACAAAATTATCATCAGCCTGGGGCTGGCTCCTCTGTTCAGTCATCACTTGCATATCGCTTCAGCTTAGATTTGGGTGCAGTAATAGGCGAAAGTAATTCAGTGTCTTGGTTATCTTGAGGAGGCTTGAGAATCGCATCTACCAGAGAAAGCCGCTTATCGATAATCTTGCTCAAATCACGTCGTCGTTGTTTACGCGCTGCAAGAATGTCTTTCAGCGTAACACTTTCTGTTGCTAGCTGCTGGCAGATCGCCCTACATAAAAACGTATCATGGTAAAAAACCCTTATTTCTGCCATGTCATTAGGATCGTACCGTATCGTAACTTCTTCCCCAACGTAATTAGCCAGTAGAGGATCAATATAGGAGAGTCCTTGAAAATAAATGCCATCCCGACGAATGCGCCTGCTTTTAATTACCGTTAAGAGCAGTAAGTCGAGTGCCTCTAAAGAACTTGGCATCTGCGGTAAAAATCCCTTGAACAGCCAGCGTTCTTGTGGAGGTTGTTCCGTTTCATCATGAGAGCGCTGATGATAATGATGAAGAAAGCGTTCAAATTCTTTTGACAAGTCACTTAGGGTAAGTTTTGGCAGTGCTGGGGGGTTAGTTCCTTCTGGTGTGTATCCTTCTAGATGCATGAGCAACATTTGATTGACCGTCCGAAAGAACCGCTCAACCTTCCCTCTGCCACGCGGTTGTCCTACTTGTGAGAAGACAAGCTGTATTTTCAGGTCAGCACAAACCTGCTCAATATGGGCAGAGGTAAAATCGCTTCCGTGGTCAGTGTACAAAATTTCTGGAATGCCGCAGATCTGCCATCCTGGATTCGCTTTACGCCAGATTGCTTGACGTAGCGCTAAAGCGGTTTGCCTTGCTGAGGGGGCAGAAAAGAATAAATGGTATCCGGCGATGGCACGACTGTAATCATCTATAATCACCGTCAGCCAAGGGCGTGCTGCTTTTCCTTGCTCATTGATGAGCCAGATATCAAGAAGGGTATGATCTGCTTGCCAAATGGTGTTTGGGGCTTTTGCCTCACGACGGTACAGTAAATCATACATATCTTTATACGCTTTGCTTCCTTCATGCGCCAGGGTTAGCATTGCCGGAGAAATGTTGCGAATAATCGCATAAACAGTATCGTAGCTAGGTGGTTTTTGTCCAATCTCCTGGTGAACGTGTACGACTTGCCGATATATAGCTGCTATTGTTTTCTTGGGTTTTTGAAGAGCTAGACCTTCAATTAACTCAGTGATTTCTTTGGTGATACAGCGACGTTTGCCCCGATCAGTACGCGGGGAACGGGTAAGCCCAGCCAATCCATGTTTCCGATATTTCAAAGCCCATTGTTTCAGTGTACTAACCGAAATGTGATGGGTTGTTGCAACTTCTGTAAGCGGAACCCCCTCTTCTAAAAAAGGACGCAGTATTTTAAACCGTTGCAGCGCTCTTTCTCGTTCTGCTTCTGGCAAGCTTGTCAACCCAGAAGGATTTATCATCTTAAAACTTCTCTATATGCTGTGCCGCTATGGCTTCTGGCGGATTAGTGTAGCGTTGGATATAACGCTGAGAACGATGTCCTAGTCTTCGTTCCAACTCATAAGCATCTGCTCCCGTGACAGTTGCAAGCTGAAAGGCAAAGGTATGGCGCAGATCATGAGGGCGTAGCGGTGAAATTTTCCGCTCTGGATCGGTCACGTCGGCATCATGCCAACGCCCAATCTGTTCCAGGATAAGATTAATCGCACGGGGAGACAGACGACCATCAGACCTGCGGCTAGAAAGCGAAGATGCTGAGAGAAACAATGCTTGCTCCTGAGAGCTAACGTCTCTGGGTCGCTCCTGCTCCAGATAGTCTGCCAGGGCTAACCGTGCATCAGCAGATAAAAACACCGTGCGCTCGCTTTTCCGTTTACCTGCCACTTTGGTGATTCTGGCACGGCGAGCACCACGCAATCGGTCAGGTTCTTGTGGATCGACCTGCTCAAGATTCAGCATAATCAATTCTTCCCGTCGCAAGCCTGTGCTAAGGAGGACGAAGACAATGGCACGGTCGCGCAGGGAGCGGCTATGTTCGTGCGAAGGAATTTCTACAATGTTATTCCAGGCACGTCCTTTGCGTTGATGGAAACGGTAAAGGCGATCGCAGATACTTTTGAGGGATCGCACCTGAGCGTCAGAGAGCGCACGGGGTTCCAACGGGGGCAGTATCAGTTCACCAATTCCCTTCGCGGGGTCACCGACAGGGAAAAGGGTTGGTTTATGTGTCTGTACCCAGGTTGTGAATGCCGAAAGGGATGCCAGATGATTGTTCACAGTCGATACAGCCAGTCCCTGTTGGCGCAAAGACTGCCGCCATGCCAAAACATCACGCTTGACGCAGGTGGCAAGACGGTCATGTCCATAAGTATTTTGGAAGAACTGCTGAAACCTTTGAAGATGAAGCTGGGTTTTCTGCGTCACATTCGGAGAGCGTATCCCTTTTACGACAAAGGTCAGGTAATGCGGTATCCAATCTCCCATTTCCTCACCGTCAGGCAGTTTATCCTTTCGTGAAGTAAATTTCTCAGGATACGGAGTAGATTCCACTGTCATTTTTACCTGGTTTTAAGTAATTCACTTCACAGAAGGGGCATTCTGTGAAGTGAATCTTCCAGCAGTCTCTCAAGCGGTATAAAAATAGTCAAATGATTTTTTTGAAAATGCTAAGTAAATAATTTAGGACTTACGCATTGACAGGAAATGGACTATGTGCATTCAAGCCCACCTGTGGTTTAAGGTGTTCCAGAATAGTGCTCGGCGGCACTGCAAGATGGGTTAGAGATAGAGAATTCATACTGAACCAAGAGTCCTGCAGCAAAGTCGTTAGGCACTACAAAAAGCTAACCTGCTTCGCAGCACGAGCGCGTAGCTTGGCAAGGCTTTGTTTTCCCGATTCCTAACCCACTCTCTTGAAAGGCTGACCGATTGAGCAACTTCCTTTCTTCTATGCAACTTCATCTCAATCTGGTATAAGGTGTGCCAGAAGCGGTAGAGTTCCTCTACTGGCTTGTTACACCGTCTTTTCAACTTTGATCGATTGGTTCATGGCCATTGCCTCTTGTGCTTGTTGTGCAATCGAGCGTTTTCGAGCCTCACCGCAGTAGAACAGGTTGAGCGTCGATGCGAACGCGAAAGAGCGTATACGGCTTTTGGCGCAAGTCTTTTCCCTTTTGGTATTTCGCCTGACGATGCAACTGATTTGCTGTGACGTAGAGGTATCCATCTGCCGCAACGGACATCGTATCGGGCCACAGAAGGCGGGGGTCGTGTACTACCGTTTCCCACTCCCCACCAGAACGGCGACGCAGAATCGCATTATGCTCGTAGTTCGTCGAGTAAATATACCCTGCCGCGTCTGTTTCGAGTCCATCTGCACCACCGCCCTTGTCTCCTTCATCAATTACGGTTGCAGCAACAGCGCTATCGTCAATCGAGCGCTCCACGAGTGCATCAATGGCAACGCTGTAGAGCCGTCGGCTAGCAAGCGGGCAGTAGTACAGGCGTGACCCGTCTGCACTAATTGCAATCCCGTCTGACCCCATTTGGACAGGCTTGGTCTTTCCATCTGGCTGACGTTCCAACAGTGGACGACCCTCGACGATTGGGCGAAAACTTGATAGCGCCTCAGCCTTTGTAGATGGATGATCGTGCAGCTTGCGCCAGCTCTCGCCTGATGCCAAATCTACTACAATAATTCCGTTTGCCCCTTGGTCAGACGAATCCGTAATAAATGCCATGCCTTCGGTACCGCGCCGCAGGTCGAAGCGGACATCGTTCAGGTAAGTGGTAGGCAGGGCAACATCTTGGGGAAAGAGGATTGTTTTGATAACGCGATCGCTCGTCAAATCCACACAGACGAGCTTCGGTCCACCATACTGCGTCGGCTGGAACATCGGACTGCCCGTGTCGAGAATCCATAGGCGATCGGCCGGATCGACAACCACACTTTGCACAGACACCAGCGTCCCAGCGAGGTCATTTGGGTCTGTACGATTGATTGCCTCGTCAGGGTAAGCCACAGGACGACCTTCCCGGATTTCCGCCACTGTGAATGCGACCTCATCACCCCACTTCGGAAAATTGACGAAGATGCGCCCCTGATGTGACACTGTCACCCCGGTTAGCATTGCGCCGTCAAAGTGAGCAACTGTCTCCAGTGTGCCTAACGACTCATCGGTGGGTAACTTCTGCAACTGACTAACCATTTTTCTATGTCTCCTCTAAACGTCGGCTGTTTGATCTCGATTCCGTCTGCTCCACGCTCGTTTGCCCTGGCTTGCTTCTCCCTTGCGACCAGCTACATTGTGTGAGCTTGCTGTTCCAATGGAAGCCCTCTCAGTCCAGGATGAGCCACGCTTCTGGCAAACCGTCATCGTTTTCATCGCTGTGCTGGTGATCTATGCACTATTGCCCGCAGGCTATACGTATCTGCGCGATCGCTTTCGGATAGGCAGTCCAGCAATCCTCCAACCTGCTCAGATAGGAGCGATTGAACTACCAGTGATAGCAATTCTAAGGTTGCCTCACTTGAATTTTAGGCACTCTGACCGGGCTTGAGTACGATCTTGATGCAGTTATCCTTTTTGTGCTTAAAGATCTCGTAACCATGTGGGGCTTGCTCTAGCGGTAAGCGGTGGGTAATCACAAACGAAGGATCAATATCGCCCTTCTGAATGTGCTCCAGTAGCGGGGTAAAATACCTGTGAACGTGGGTCTGTCCCGTTTTCATGGTCAAGGCTTTGTTCATAAAAGCCCCCATTGGAATCTTGTCTACAAAACCACCATAAACACCAGGAACGGACACAGTGCCTCCTTTACGACAGGCAAGGATCGCCTGCCGCAAAGCAGGGGGACGATCGGTTTCTAAACGGACTGCTTGTTTCGCTTTGTCGTATAGTCCCTCCAGTCCCATACCGTGGGCTTCCATCCCCACTGCATCCATCACGGCATCAGGGCCACGACCTCCCGTCATTTCTTTGAGGGCTTCCCCAACATCAACCTGTTCAAAATCGAGGACTTCTGCCCCGCCGTCTTTTGCCATCTGGAGGCGTTCAGGCACACGGTCGATCGCAATCACCCGTTCTGCTCCCAGTAAAAACGCACTACGAATCGCAAACTGGGCTACCGGGCCACAACCCCAAACGGCAACCACATGACCGGGTTTGATATCACAGTTTTCCGCTGCCATATATCCAGTTGGAAAGATATCCGAAAGGAACAGCACCTGTTCGTCTGTCAACCCGTTGGGAATTTTGCATAGACCGACATCAGCATGAGGAACGCGGGCATATTCTGCTTGACCGCCTGCATAGCCCCCTAACATATGGGAGTAGCCAAAAATGCCTGAGGGCGAATATCCCATCAGGGCTTCTGCCATAAAGGCATTGGGGTTGGTGTTATCACACAAGGATGTTAGCGTTTGTTTGCAGAAGAAGCAGTGACCACAGGCGATGGGAAATGGATTGACGACCCGATCGCCAACCTTAATTCGCTTAACTTCACTGCCGACTTCAACGACTTCTCCCATGAATTCATGCCCCAGAATATCACCCTGCTCCATCGTCGGAATGAATCCATCGTAGAGGTGTAAATCAGAACCACAAATTGCAGTGGATGTAATTCTGATCACGGCATCTCCGGGATTAATAATTTTGGGATCGGGGACCGTTTCGACTCCCACTTTGTTAGCACCTTGCCAGCAAACTGCTTTCATTGTTTTTCCCTCTTTCTGAGTAATTGTTTTGTGAATTGAGAATGGAGTTAGCGGTAAACCATTACGCTGATTGAAAGATGATATTGATGCGCCCGTTTCAGGCTATGATTGCATCACTCAAGGTCTTTTGTTTTATTGAGCCCTGCCTAGCTTCGTCGTCCTGATGTCTGACCTTCATTAGTGGCAATTTCACCTGTCTCCATCAGCATTTTGAAGCGGGCAAGATCGTCTCCAATTTGCTGTTTTGGGTTTTCACCAAACAGCTTGGCAATCGCATCTCCAACGACTCCAGCAGGTGCATCATAGGTTGTGATGACTTTTACTTCAGTCCCCCGATCGCCAGGAGCAGGTTGAAAGTGAACCGAACCAGAGTTCGCAATGTCTGCTCCTTCCACTGAAGTCCAAGCAATCACTTCATTCGGACGATCTTCAGTGATTCTGGCATCCCATTCAACGCTGTTGCCCATTGGTGCGCTCGTAACCCAGTGCGATCGCCCATCGTCATAGACATTCACACTTTTAAGATGCCTGGTAAAGCGTGGTAAGTTTTCTAAGTTGTGCCAGAAGCGGTAAAGATCTTCTGCGGATTTTTCAATGGTTACCGTTTTTTCGACTTTAATTGGTTGGCTCATGTCTATTGTTTCTCGTGCTTGCTGTATAGTGCTTTGTTTATCGCAGTTTGGACAAATTTGTTTGTCCAAACTCTAATACTAGGAGCGGAGAACAGTGTAGGATAAAAGCTTATTAGCGAGAGGTATGTAGAAGTCTCTTGAAAAAATTAACTACTACAAATCAACACCTGAACCTTAAAGCTTTCAACTAAACCTAACCTCTAACTAAAGAATGAGACTGGTGTTAAGTTAGTTTTCGCTTGTATCTTGGCGTAATGCTAGGGAAGATACCGTAGGCAACTGTCAAGTAGTTTGCTGTTTGAGTACATAGTTTTGGTCAAACGGTTGTCTCTTTTTGACCACAGCCCAAGCAATATGCAGCAGTTTCCGTGCAGCAGCGCAACGTGCTACTTTCATGGGCTTGCCCGTAGCCCTCAATCGGTCGTAGAAGGTTTTAATAACTGGATTACTTTGAGCGGCACTCAAGGTTGCCATGTAAAAAGCAGTTCGTAATCGTGTCTGACCAGTGTGTCCAATTGTTGGTTTGTGCCATACACTACTTCCCTTTAAGGCAATGCACATAGTCCATTTCCTATCAATGCGTAAGTCCTATAATTATCAAAGAATAGGACTAAATAATTATCAAAGTGACAGTCAGGTTTCGCCATATGTCTGCGTCAGCCTCCTCACCCGATACCCAATCGCCGAAAGTTGGTAAAGCGGAAAAAAGTGAGCCTGTTGTCTCCAGACGCAAGTCTCCGAATCAACGCAGATATGAAGAGGTGCGATCGCGGGAATATTTGTTACCCTCAGAAGTGGACGCGATGATGAAAGCCATTAAAAAGCACGGCGGCAGACACGCACACCGGGATGCAACATTGTTGCTGCTTCTGTATCGGCATGGGTTACGGGTGGGGGAAGTAGCAGGCTTACGGTGGGAACAGGTGGACTTTACGGCAGCAACGCTTCATGTCAACCGTCTGAAAAACGGCTCTCCTGCCGTTCATCCGCTTTACGGTGACGAACTGCGGGCGTTGCGGAAGCTGCAAAAGGATTACCCAAACACGCCATTTATTTTCATGTCATCGCGGAAATCACCGCTGGCTCCTGATTCCATCCGAGGAATTGTGGAGCAGGCGGGAAAGTTGGCGGACTTGCCGTTCCCGGTTCACGCCCATATGCTGCGCCATGCCTGCGGATATTATCTGGCGCGGGAGAAAACGGATACCCGAACAATTCAAGGGTACTTGGGGCATAAGAATATTCAGCATACCGTGCGCTATACTCAATTGTCGCCAGAACCTTATAAAGGGCTGTGGAAGAAGGCTTAAAGAAAATTTTGCTACATCTAATTTAGTTGTTCCCATCGAAAAGAAACCGCTATGAGTGTACTGATAACTCAACGGGGTAGCATTTATACAATATACTTGACAAAAGAAAGCATATCAAATAGATTAAGCTCAATAGAGCCAGCCCCTCTGCAATGCAAGAGCTGGCCATCTTTTTTTCCGCTTTCGTGCCAGCATACCAAAAGCCTTACCTGTCCGTTTTTGACCAGCTCAGCCAGCTTAAAAAACGGGGCATCATCGTTACCGATGAATCCCAGGCGTTAGACCACCTCAAGCAAATTAACTATTATCGCCTTAGTGCTTATTGGTATCCCTTCCGCGCTACAGCCCATTCCCAGGTACAAGATAACTTCAAGCCAGATACCCATTTTCAAACGATTATTGATCTTTATCTGTTTGACAAGAAGCTGCGACTGCTGATGCTTGATGCTTTGGAAAGCATTGAAATCGCTTTACGAACAGCAGTTGCTCTTCAACTCGGACAGCATGATCCTTGGGCGTACCGCAATCCCAAATATTTAGACGGCAAGTTTGTCAAAAGAAACGCTCACATGAAGTGGTTGCAGCAGTTTGATGATAAAGCCAAGAAGTCCAAAGAGCCTTTCGCAGAACACTTCCGAAGCAAATATCCATCTGAAGATTTCCCTTTATGGATGGGGGTGGAATTGCTGGATTTCGGAGCGCTGTCCTGTCTGCTTAACGGAATGCGCTACTCAGATCAGCGTCCGATTGCGTACCAATACGGCATTCCCCGTCCTGAGTTGCTCACAAGCTGGGTGTGGACACTGTGTTTCGTTCGTAATGTCTGCGCCCATCATGCCCGCCTGTGGAACAGGTCACTGGTGGCTCAACCAAAACAGCCACGTTCGGGAGAGATTCAAGTGCTTGATCACTTGGACAGGAATGCTTACACACGTTTTTACGCTGCCAGTGCCATCTGCCGTTTCATGCTTACAACCATCATGCCTACTAGCAACTGGTCAGATCAGCTTAAGGCGCATATCAGCACCTTCCCACAAAATTCTCATGTCTCGTTTTCTGCAAGTGGCTTTCCACATACCTGGGAAAACGAATCGCTTTGGAATTAAGTTTCATACTTTTACCAGTTTCGGTTAAAAGTTGGGATTTACAAAATATTTTTAAGGGCGTTTATTTTAATGGCGTTGTTGAATGAAAGTATTGCCATTTATTCTACTAATAATCAGAACAGAACTTATATTATATATTCTTAAAAGAGATTTCCTTATTCATGTGCGCCATCTCCAGTACCCCCATAACACTACCCCGATAGCGTTTCGTCCTCTCCGTTGCCGCTAACGCTCATCTGTCGAACTCCATCTGTATAAATTCTTATGCAATGCAGGTAAGCTAAAAAAAAGCATCTGATTGAGGCGTTGCTACAATGAGGTAGATTAATGGGTAAGAGAATGGTTAAGAGATTATTAGCTGTAAGTGCCGTTTCTTTCTCTTGCTTGTGGTTGTCTGTGGTGTCAACGGATAAAGGATGGGCGCGAACTAGCAGGGATGCAGAAATTTCTTCCTACATCCAACAGTTAAAGGACAAGGATACAAACGTTAGCTACAATGCTGCTTATGCTTTGGAAAAGATAGGAGGGGAAGCTGTTCCTGCTTTAACCCTTTTCTGTCACTTTCCGGAAGAAGCAAGTAGTAAATAACTGAAATTAAGCAGAAGAGAAAAAAGGTTTAAATTGGTTCATTGTACAAATTAGGTGATTAAATCCAAGCAATAAATCGGAATTTTGGAAAACATCTAGCCAGGGATAAATCAACCAAAATAGTAAGAGAGGTTGAACAATTAAACGAAGATTATTTAAAGTATTCTTCCATCCAGAACCATGATTCCATTGTTTATGATTAGAAAAATCTACACAATCAATACAAATACTGTCTTGTACCTCTGTTTCAATTTGAGGAGCTTGATTTAAGGATAAGAAAGGTGGAGAACTTAAACTAATCATTGTGTAGACACAAAAAATAATCTCCCACCATTTCTCAATATGTTGGAAATTTGTAAACCTGTAATCTGTCCAGCCCAGTTCCTGTTTACACTGCCGAAAACCATATTCTACCCATGTTCTTAATCCATATAGGTCGCCTAAAGTTTTCTTGAGGTTCCCTGAAAGATTAGTCATAACAAATGAAGTAGAATTTTCTGGCATTGTTTCTGGGTCAGTTGTTATTTCCCAGTAAGTTATGGCTCTTCTTTTACCATAAACTATTTCTCGGATATATCTAGTTTCTGATTTTTGATTACTAAATGTTCTCTCAAATTTGCACCACTTATTCGCCCTAACGCTTTGGCCTGCTGGCAGCCAGACACCATGATTACTTCTTATTGCTACGACATAATCTAATTTATATTCAGCTAGTTTTCTCAAAAATTGGCTACTTTCACCATATAAACTATCTGCTAGTACCAATTCAATATTAAAGCCCTCTTCAATTAATTCTGTAATAATTTCTGATGCCAATTCTATTTTAGTTTTATATTTATCTTCTGCTTTTAGCGTCCCTTTCGGTTTGAATACTTTTACATTTAAGGGAAATGTTATATTAGAGTAAACTCCATAAGCATTAACTGAAACTATCCCATTATCCACTTTTCCTACACTTCCTAAATATTGTCTTGCTACATAATCAGTTTTTTTACCTTTTTTTCTATCTCCTGTTTCATCTATTACTACTGTAATCGCCTGACCATCTAGTGCTTCCTTGAGTTTCTTTAATCTTCGTTTTTTTAATTTATCTACTGACCAATTCGAATTCGCTAGAAAATGATGTAATGACTGTGCAGAGTTTATACTTACCACCTTCGCTATTTCTGGTAACGATTTTCTTTTTATCGTTGATATTATTCCCAAATGTAAATATTTAAAGCACTCATAATTTCTTACCTCTTTGAACAAGTCTTTATACTCTGCACAATATTCATCTACGATCGCAACTGTTGGGTGGGCGTCTCTTGCCAAATGTTTCAGGATTTGTAATTCTACATCCATTGCCCTGCTTACCTTCCAGAGTTTTTTCTTTTAATCCTTTTATTCAGAATACTCGGAAAGTGACAAAAGAGGGTTAATCACAGCTTTGAAGGACAAAGATGCAAACGTTCGCTCCAGGGCTGCTTTTGCTCTAGGGAGGGCTTATGCTTTGGGGAGGGTAGGAGGGAAAGCGAAAGCTGCTGTTCCTGTTTTGATAGAAGCTTTGAAGGACAAGGATGCAAGCGTTCGCTCCGACGCTGCTGACGCTCTAAGGCTCATGGGAGAAGAAGCGAAAGCTGCTGTTCCTGCCTTAATTGAAGCATTAAAAGACAAGGATACAAACGTTCGCGACCAAGCTGCTGCTGCATTAGGAAGCAAAAAAGCAGAAGCGAAAGCTGCTGTTCCTGCCTTAATTGAAGCATTAAAAGACAAGGATACAAACGTTCGCTCCAGTGCTGCTATTAGCCTAGGGTGGATAGGAGAAAAAGAAAAAGCTACTGTTCCCGCCTTAATCGAAGCTTTAAATGACAAAGATGCAAGAGTTCGCAACTCTAGTGCTAATGCTCTGGGGAAGATGGGAGGGGAAGGCAAAGCTGCTGTTCCTGTCTTAATTGAAGTTTTGAAGGATAAGGATAAAGACGTTCGCTACAGTGCTGCCAATGCCCTCGTAAAGATAGGAGGGGAAGCCAAAGTTGCTGTTCCTGTCTTAATTGAAGCTTTGAAGGATAAAGATGCAAACGTTCGTGACAGTGCTGCTTATACCCTGAAACTCAGGAGAGAGGAAGTGAAAGCTGCTGTTCCTGTCTTGATAGAAGCTTTAAAGGACAACGATGCAAATGTTCGCTCCATTGTTGCTGATGTCCTCGGGGGTATAGGAGAAGAAGCCAAAGCTGCTGTCCCCGTTTTGATAGAAGCTTTGAAGGATAAAGATGCAAACGTTCGCTCGAATGCTGCTATTGCCTTGGTGAGTATAGGAGAGGAAGCCAAAGCTGCTGTTCCCGTCTTGATAGAAGCTTTGAAGGATAAAGATGCAAACGTTCGCTCGAATGCTGCTAGTGCTTTGGGGAAGATGGGAGAGGAAGCCAAAGCTGCTGTTCCCGTCTTGATAGAAGCTTTGAAGGATAAAGATGCAAATGTTCGCTCGAATGCTGCTAGTAGTCTGCCAAGGGAAATTTGCTGGGTCATACAGTCGGGTATAAACGCTCCATCTTTCTCCGTGCATCTGTAGTTTGAAAACGCCAATGGACACTTGTACGTTGAAGATTGCGTTGTTTCTCCCAAGTAGCAATTTCAGAGGATAATGTTTGTATATCCGGGATTCGTCGCTCTAAACATTGGCGAGATAAAACAGATAACTCAATCTCTACTTGATTCAACCAACTTGCATGTTTAGGAGTGTAGTGGAACTCTAATCTTTGTACAATTCGACGTGCCTCTTGAGGTTCAAAAACTTCATACAAGGCTGCTGGAGTATGAATATTAAGGTTATCAACTACTAAACGAATAACATCAGCATCGCGGTGATAAATATCTACTAAATCTTTCATTTGTTTTGCAAAATCGTGTTTTGTACGCCGTTGAGTTACTTCAATATGTCTCCACCCTACTAAAGGTTGAAAATAAGCAAATAAATTTACTGTTCCATTGCGTTTATATTCAAAGTCATAGCGTTCTGGTTGCTCTGGTTCAGGTGGCAATGGTTGTCTGACTTCTTCCACCAGTTGATATGAGCATTCATCAAAACAGACTACTGGACGTTTGGGATCATATGGTTCATTGTATAAATCCAATAAATCTTCCATCCGTAAAACGTACTCGGCGTTTACTTCGGGAATGCACCACTGTTCTTTCAGCCACGGCTTAATGTCGTTTTTTTTAGGGTCTGACGAACAGTTTCATCTGAAATCGAATCAACGATACCAACTTCTATTAAGTGGTCTGCCAAAAGTTGCATTGTCCATCTTACCCGTCCAGACGGTGCGTCAGAACAAGCTGTAGCTATCAAAAACGCTTCTGATTTTCCTTCAAGTTTACGAATCTTCGGTGGATGAGGTTCATCAATGAGTGCAAAATCTAACCCACCGATGACAAATTTCTCTCGTGTCCGTTCCACTGTCGTAACATGGACTCGAACAATGGCAGCGATCGCTTGATCTGTTTCTCCCTCAGAAGCCATCAGAAGAATGTTTGCGCGGGTGATGGTTCTTGCCTTGTGCTTACCTTTTTTAATTAATGCTTGCAGCTGAGAAACTTCGTCCTCACTCAAATCCACAATGTACTTCTTTGCCATGCTATTTCCTGATTTTTAAGTAGCTTATCAGTAAGATGTGCTACCCTGCAAAGTTCCCTTGGCAGACTACTAGTAGTCCGCCACAGCAACTTTGATGGGTCAGACAGGTTTTTGGTAAGCTACTTAAAGAGGATGAAAGGGTAGCATCATGGCAAAGAAACATACCATAAATTTAACAGAGGTGGAAGTCGAAAAACTGCGATCGCTAACTCGTTGTGGAAAAAGTAAAGCACGAACTATAACCCGTGCCCGTATCCTTTTAATGGCATTTGAAGGAAAAACGGATAAAACAATTTCACAAAGCCTTGGAGTCTCAGTTGCAACGGTTGAGCGTACACGAGCCAAATTTGCCAATGATGGTGATGTGTCGCTCAATGACCGTCCTCATCCACCAAAAAAGCCAAAGCTAGATGGTTCGCAAGAAGCATTCTTGATTGCAACTGCCTGTAGCAAAGCTCCCGAAGGAAGAGCTGGTTGGACGATGAAACTTTTAGCAGATCGATTGGTGAGCCTAGAAATAGTCGATTCAATCTCGGACGAAACAGTACGTCGGACTTTAAAAAAAACGAAGTCAAGCCGTGGCTTAAGGAACAATGGTGTATTCCAAAGGTAGATAGTGAGTATGTTTTGCGGATGGAAGACCTCTTAGATTTATATAGTCAACCATTAGATCCGCTTCGCCCAATAGTTTGTTTTGATGAGCGTCCATACCAATTAACTGAAGATGTTAGAGAGCCAATACCTCCTCGACCCGAACAACCAGAACGTTATGACTGCGAATATAAACGCAATGGAAATGTTAACCTGTTTGCTTGCTTTCAACCATTAGCTGGTTGGCGACATATCGAAGTCACACAGCAAAGAACAAAAGTTGATTTTGCTTTTCAGATGAAAGATTTAGTCGATGTTCATTTCCCAAATGCACAACTAATTCGTTTGGTTGTAGATAATTTGAATATTCATAACCCTGCTGCATTATATGAGGTTTTTAAACCGCAAGAAGCACGTCGAATTATTGAAAAATTGGAGTTTCACTACACACCAAAACATGCTTCTTGGTTGAATCAAGTTGAAATTGAGTTATCTGTTTTGTCATGTCAGTGCTTGGAAAGACGAATTGGCGATCGCGAAACTTTAAAACGAGAAATTGCGGCTTGGGAACTGACTCGCAACACTGAAAAAGCAAGTGTAAATTGGCGCTTCAAGATTAGGGATGCACGTAATAAGATGGAACGTTTGTACCCACCTATTGAACCCATCAAAGTTGCTGTGGCGGACTACTAGTGCTTTGGGGAAGATGGGAGAGGAAGCCAAAGCTGCTGTTCCCGTCTTGATAGAAGCTTTGAAGGATAAAGATGCAAACGTTCGCTCGAATGCTGCTAGTGCTTTGGGGGATATAGGAAAGGAAGCAAAAGCTGCTGTTCCTGCCTTAATTGAAGCTTTAAAGGATAAAGATGCCAACTTTCACTCGAATGCTGCTAGTGCTTTGGGGGATATAGGAAAGGAAGCAAAAGCTGCTCTTCCCATTTTTATTGAGGGATTGAAATACAAAAATGCAAATGTTCGCCGCAGTGCTGCTTATGCTTTGGGGAGTATAGGAGGAGAAGCGAAAGCTGCTGTTCCTACCTTAATCGAAGCTTTAAAGGATGAGGATAAAGACGTTCGCCGCAGTGCTGCTTATGCTTTGGGGAGTATAGGAGGAGAAGCCAAAACTGCTGTTCCTACCTTAATCGAAGCTTTAAAGGATAAGGATAAAGACATTCGCTACTCTGCTGCTAACGCCCTGGGGAGTATAGGAGGAGAAGCCAAAACTGCTGTTCCTATATTAATCGAAGCTTTGAAGGATAAGGCTGTAAACGTTAGCTTTGATGCTGCTAGTGCCTTGGGTAAGATGGGAGGGGAAGCCAAAGTTGTTATTCCTGCTTTAATCGAAGCTTTGAAAGACAAAGACGCAAAAGTTCGCCATAGGGCTGGTATTGCTCTATTCCGTATGGGAGGGGAAGCCAAAGCTGCTGTTTTTGCTTTGATCGAAGCATTAAATGACAAGGATGCAAGTGTTCGCTTCGTGGCTGTTGCTGCCCTAGAGAAGATAGGAGGAGAAAGAAAAGTTGTTATTTTTGCTTTGATAGAAGCATTAAATGACAAGGATGCAAGTGTTCGTTACAGGGCTGCTGATGCCCTGGGGAGCATGGGAGTGAAAGCCACAGTTGCTGTTCCGCCTTTGATAGAAGCATTAAATGACAAGGATGCAAGCGTTCGCTACTTTGCTGCTGCTGCTCTGGGGAGGATGGGAGTAGAAGCCAAAGCAGTTATTCCTCTATTGATAGAAGCTTTGAAACAAAAGGATGAAAACCTTCGTAAAAAAGCTGCTGATGCTCTAAAAATAATAGGCGAAAGTTTTCAAAGCAAAGCAGACACTATGTCTTTTGCGGATTTAGATCAAGCAACATCGGACTTAGAAAAAGCACTCCAAGCGTTTAAAGACACTCACGATAAAAATTTAGATTCCGACATAGCATCTGTCAATCGCTCTCTTAATGCCCTAAAAACGAAAAGTCAATCCCGCCCCTTCGATAGAATCCTAGAATGGATGGCAAAACACCCTTGGGCAACAGGGGGATTAATTTACATTATTTTCTTACCATCCATCTGGCTCATCCTCTTGCGGGTTTGCCCTTTGTGGATTTTATACACTAACAACGCTCTCAAACCACTCTCCAACTTTAAATTACCTGATGCCCTTAGCGCTTTAATTTTCCCCATCCGCACATTATTATTCATCGAATTCTTAAACTATCATCCCAGAGTACTTGATACTTGGGTTGAAAAACACATTAAGTATGCTAGAAAAGAATTTAACAACAATAAAACAGTTACAAAACACTTGTTTTACATCCATATTCCCGTGATTTTGGATGGTAATAATCTCGTCCAACTCACAGCTAAAAATTTACAACCAATCTTTAATCAAAAACGAGTAACTCTGCTAATTTGGGGCGAAAGTGGTGTAAGTATAACTACTATTGCTTGTCAGTTAGCGCAATGGGCAATGTCTGACAATGAGACAGAACGTCTGTGCAAACACCAAATGCTACCAGTTCTCATTGAACAAGAATTAGATCATCCTTTACAAGAACCTATCCCACTAATAAGATTCTTTGAATCCAGATATGGATAGTAGCAAGGTCAATGAATGCATCAAAATATACTTTCTGTCGCTCCCAGCGAACAACCAAACGACGATATTTACGTTGATACCAAGCAAAACAACGCTCTTGCTGGAATCTTGGAGCAGAGATTTTGATGGGTCTGCCTTTGTTTTTCTTTGTTTTCCAGACTCGTTTTGGTATTTGGGGTCGAATACCCCGTTTGCGTAAATTGGCGCGTTGTTGTTTGGAGTCATAACCTTTATCGGCAGCCAGTACCTTGAGCCGTTTACGTGGTCTACCACGCTTCAAAGTTTTAAGTTTTACCTTATCAAGTAGGGGTAACACCTGCTCTCTCTCATTACCGTTGGCTGGAGTCGTACAGTTAGAAAGGGGCATTCCATTACCCTCTGTAAGTGTGTGTATTAAGATACCTTTACCTTTGCCACCATAAGCAACTTCTTCACCCCCGCCCTTCCCAGGGGGAAAAAGACCCGTCAACCGCGCCGAACTCCCAGTTTATCAGCCCTTTCTCATTTGCGCTCGCTAACACACGCGCTTGTAAATATTCAAATGTTCCATCTGAACGCCATCGCTTTAACCATCGGTGGGATGAGCTTTTCGATGCCCAAGTATCCCCCCTTGGTAGATCGCACCATCGACATCCAGTAATCAGAATGTACAACAGACTATTTAATACATGGCGATACGGCGCATGAGGCATTCCTTTACCACGCTTTTCTGACTCAACGGGAAATATATCTTCAAACAATTTCCATTCCAAGTCACTCAATCCTTCAAAACGTCCAGCCATAGCGTGATCCACTCTTCTTAGTTAAAAAGTAGACTACCACAATCTGGCATTAGTGGGATAGGTTCAAGTGTGTGTATTAAGATACCTTTACCTTTGCCACCATAAGCAACTTCTTCACCCCCGCCCTTCCCAGGGGGAAAAAGACCCGTCAACCGCGCCGAACTCCCAGTTTATCAGCCCTTTCTCATTTGCGCTCGCTAACACACGCGCTTGTAAATATTCAAATGTTCCATCTGAACGCCATCGCTTTAACCATCGGTGGGATGAGCTTTTCGATGCCCAAGTATCCCCCCTTGGTAGATCGCACCATCGACATCCAGTAATCAGAATGTACAACAGACTATTTAATACATGGCGATACGGCGCATGAGGCATTCCTTTACCACGCTTTTCTGACTCAACGGGAAATATATCTTCAAACAATTTCCATTCCAAGTCACTCAATCCTTCAAAACGTCCAGCCATAGCGTGATCCACTCTTCTTAGTTAAAAAGTAGACTACCACAATCTGGCATTAGTGGGATAGGTTCAAGGACTTTGCCTCAGTTATTGCAAACAGGCGGCGACGCGCTTCCTCCTATGAGGAGCAAAAAAAGACCCTGCAAAACGCCATCAAAACGAACACGGACATCATCAATCAAAAGCAGCAGCAATTGAGCAAGAGGCAAATCCCTAGGTTAGGGCTTCTTCAGCAAATGATGTACCTGGAACGGTTGATGGAGAAGTATCCCAGTATCCGTCATAACGTTTATTGGCTCAAGGCGTTGTTAATTACTCTGGAAATTCTGCCGATTTTGGCAAAGCTATCCAGTCCTTATGGGGTTTACGACGCTGTTTTAGAAACGAACGAGCAAACCCAAATTCACTTACAAAAGGAAACGCTGAGAGCAAACAAGATCCAGATTGAGCGTGACGCAGAACGGGAACAGCAGTATCGGGAAACCTTGAGCCAGAAAGTGTATGCCGAACTGCTGGCCGCTTCTGTCCATCATCTGAAAGTCGTTCTCCACGACCTTGAGAAGTCGGTGGAGTTTGAGGCAAGACGAGCGGACTTGACCGCAGAGATGGCTGACCGCATTACGGATACCATCAAGGACACGATGACCCCCCCTGCCCTACCAGAAACCAGTCTATCCGTCCGGGAACCCGCTTCCGGCACGCTCTCCATCCGTGAAATTCTAGACCAGATGATCCGCAAGAACAGTATTTAACGCTAAGACTCGACCCGTTCCCTGTATTCAGCACAGGGAACGACACCCATAAATTTCTGAGGACATTCCTATGGATTTGAACCTTATCGATAAGGGCTACGAGGTTATCGAAGAAATGGTAACTTCTTATCATGAAAACCAGGCTGTATGGCTGGCACGAGATATCCAGCATGACAGACTGGTTATTCTCAAAGAATATCGTTTTTGGGGAAATGAGCAAGCTGCACAGAGCGAGCAATTGGTCAAGACACAACATAACAATTTAAGGCGCTTTCAGCATCCTGCAACGCCCGGATGTTACGGCTTTCTCCTCCATCTTGAGAAAGGACAGGAGGATGTTGGCAGTTATTTCCTGGTCGAGGAGTTCAAGCCGGGGCAAAGCCTGGAAAAGGGCTTTCATCTGACGTTACCCCAGGTACACAGTTTAATTCTTCAGGTGCTTGATGTTCTCGTCTATAGCCAATCCCTAAACCCTCCCTGCTTTCATCACACCCTAAATGCAGGAGACATTCTGGTACATCATTTGCCAGACGGAAACATTCAGGTTTCTGTCCTGAACATCGCTCATCCTCATCGGGAACTGATACAAGAGATTGAGGCGGCGGAAGTCTGGAGGTATGATTTAACGCGGTTAGGCAAGATTGTCCTGAAACTGATAACGGGAAATGTCACTGCTCAGGTAACATCTATCGAAAACTATTTTGATGAGATCACCAAGCATTTTGACCCACCATTCTTACACTTGATATACCAGTTATCGGGTCAAAATTCCTCGCCAAGGTTTTACAATGCTGCCGAAGCGTATAACCGTTTTGCCAACATCTCTCCGCTTCCCCCACTTAAACCCTTGAAAAAGATTCCTATCGCAGGTCTGATCAGTTTGGCAGCAGTAAGTATGCTTTTCTTCGGCACCTTCTTCGCCAGAACCGATCTGCTGCATCTCATCGGGTTTGGTATCAAGCAAGTTCCCGGTATGCACAGTCTGGTGCAGATGCTTTATCGATTTCATATCTATATAGAACACTTGAGTGACGTTTCATGCGTTCCTTTTTCCTTTGGAATGTTCTGCAATAGTTCATCTGGCCTGTTTTCGGCAGCAGAGAAGTTAGGATTCAATGCTGTGCTGGGCTTTGAAATGCTTCTCTTCTGGTGCGGCATTGCTGCTATTGTCTGGGGCATTTTTTCAGGTGCTCTCTTACCGGGAATAGCTGGGGGAATTGTCCTGATCGGGTTTAGCTCCCTGTGGTTTACCCATTACGTCTTGCTGTACACGATAAAGATCACGATAGCGATAGTCATTGCTGTCAGCACCGTTTGGTTGTTGGTGTATTGCTGGCGGATGATGCGTAGACCAAACAAAGTATCTCAAAAAACAACGGCACCTTTTAGTCTTTGGTATACAGGAGCAGCGTTGGTGTTAAGCTATCAAGCTGGCGTTGCTTTTTTTAAGCTGATTATCTGGTTCATTCTGAGCGATCGCCTCTCTACCATCTCCATTCTTGAGGATTTAGCGGTTATAACAGCTTGGCTGGTTTTACTGAATGAGCCTGAAATAACCTATCAAATGCAAAGTGAGCGATATAACAAGGCGCAAACCTTTGTCTTGAAGGGATAAAACCAAAAAGCTGGCTTAGACCAGCTTTTTGAATGAACAAAAAACAGGATATTAACTTATCTCAATAGTTCGTTGATTGAAAATTAAGACTACGTACTTTCAGCGCATCTTCACTAAAGGGCAATCGCGCCCACCACAAGTCCAGTTCTTAAGCAAGACCTAACTGTTGTTTTAAAGTTTCTGGCACTCTAGTGGTTTCTAACCCTTTTACACCATGCCATTTTGTATTTTCATTCCAAATGATGAGATTAGTACGTTTGAGGCTAGCACCTTCTAAGTTAACGCCTTCTAGATTAGCATTTGAGAGGTTAGCATCGCTGAGGTTAGCGTATTCTAGGTTAGCACGAGAGAGGTTAGCATCGCTGAGGTTAGCGTATTCTAGGTTAGCATAGCTGAGGTTAGCGCCTTCTAGGTTAGCACGAGAGAGATCAGCATACCGGAGGTTAGCATAGCTGAGGTTAGCGCCTTCTAGGTTAGCACGAGACAGGTCAGCCTCTTCTAGGTTAGCACAATAGAGGTTAGCACGAAAGAGGTTAGCATTTGAGAGGTCGAGCGGCTGAAAGGCTAATAAGTCCATTGTATAAAAATAATCTAGAGTAATTATGCTTAATATTAAGAAAATATAGTGGTAAGTACTTAAAAAAGTTATTAATTGTAACGCATCTACCTCCATTTTTATAACTATATGAAAAATAGCTTGTTTTCTACTCGCTGCAATCAAGGCTTTCTACCCTACCCACAGAACGTTTTTCGAGGCTTTTTGCTGTTGGTGATCGCTTCAGTGTTGAGTACAATTTCAAAGGCAACTGACAACTCATCGAATGCCTTACAATTCAGTCTAGTAAATGCTCTAAGCAGACGATCTTCCTTTAGCACTCGATTGATGTCTAGCATTTTCCTGTCTCATCCCAATGGCTAATCGCTGATTTTACCTTATTCGTGGAATAAACTATCACTTGGAAGTCCCTTAACAGTATCCCCTCAATAATTTGGGGTAGGCAATTGTTCTCACTTGCTTGTACAGGGAGGGGGAACTCCTAGACAAAGCCGGACAACCTTGGTCATACCGCCCCACCAATTAACTCGTTTTTGTCCAGTATTGTCCGGGTTGGGGCGGTATGACCGCGCCCATTGAGTAACCTTGAAACCTAACTCAGGGATAAAGGTTGTCCGGCTTTGTCCGGGAAAAATGTAGCGGCAAACGCATCTTGTCATTAACAAGGCTCTGTTCTCAATAGAGTCTGCAATAAGCGCATCAAACAACGCTTATTGGCTTCTTATTGAGTTGAATTTTTGACCTAACTTTTATAAGTAGACAAAATGCCTTCAGCGATAAATCTGATTCTCTCGTCCAATGCAGAAATAAAACTTTTTGTCAATTAGTTAGACACAAAATTTAGATGTGTTTGTCCTACTTGCTTGTACCCTTAACATATGCAAGGTTAGTACCAGAGAGGTTAGCATCATAGAGGATAGCACCTTCTAAGTTAGCGCCTTCTAAGTTAGCGCTTTCTAGGTTAGCGCCTGCTAAGTAAGCGCCTTCTAAATTAGCGCCTACTAAGTAAGCGCTTTCTAAATTAGCGCCTGAGAGAAAAGATCCAATTGTCCTTAAAAAAGTACTTAAACTAACGCTGTTACTATAATTTATTATGCAGCTTAATCGCTTAGGTTCAAAATCTTCACTATCTTTTTGACCACATATGTTAAATACAATTTTATCCTTTAATTCATCTCTACTTTGAGCATAACGGTGTAGCTCTAGAAGTAAAATCATGACATTCAGCCCAACATATATATCTACTTCTCTTAAGCCTAGTTTTATCTCTTGCTTCCACAGACTTTGCATCTGATTGAGAGGCAAATTGTTGGGGTTTTCATCATTAATAAATTTTCCTTTATACCAGTCAAGGTAGAAATCTTCTAAGCGCTTAAATAACTTAACTGGTTCAAATTGAACACTAGCATCAAGTAAAGCCATCAAATAATCCACAATTTCTCTGGTCAGACCACCGTAACTTAGCAAATCATAAATCTCTTCTGCCATCTGACTATCATTAATAAAAAAATTACGTTTGCTATATGGATTTACCTGTCCCCACTTTTCTAAACTTTCTGCCAATCTCTGAGCACATAGAAATTCTCCAAAGCTTTTATGAATAAACTCTACAGCCCCCTCTTTCGCCTGAGGATCTTTTGCAGGTCGCAGGTAAAATGCAGCCAACGCATTTCTTAAAGGATTATCGCCACTAAGGCGCTGTTGGGCTTTCTCCAGCATTTCTTTTACTGCTTTATCATCTTTCAGGCGTTCTTCAATTATTTTTATTGAAGTCCATTCCTTACCTGATTGGGTAACACATAGTCCTGCTTCAGTCAAAATCCGCCTTAAGTCTTCTGTCTCAAACTCGGTAATGTTTAGATTCAGTTTTTCTGGACGCTGCTTTGTCAACACCCAATCCATAGTGGTTTGATAAATTAAGATTTTAGCGCGAGTACCACTAGCTTCTTTAAACATTTGGAGAGTCAGTTTATTATCCCGGTGCATAGCTGCTAGAAGATATAACAACAACGGCTCTCGTGCTAATTCTTGTACGCGATATGGGCAATTATATGCTTTTAAAAACTCTTGAAATTCTTTTGCTTTATCCTGTCCAACTAAATTTCCCCATTTGTTTAGCCATTGTTCCTGGAGTTGGTCATCCATTAAGACAATTTCTACCCGTTCTAAATTAGTAGGTACAAGATGTTCAATGCCCTGTAAAGCTGATTCTCGACCTGTCACCAAGAACCGATGACGGCATCCTGTCTGATAATTACCTACTTGTTGGAGAAAAGTTTCAATACCTTTAGCAGTTCTTCCTTCAAAGCGCAATTCATCAAACCCGTCTAGTATAAATAGAAATCTCGTGTTACGGTCAGTCAACCAGCCATCATTACTTTTAGCAAAGTCCTCCTTAATAGCAGCACGAAAGGTATTTTCGATATTTGGTTCAAAAGCATCTATATCTCGGAGTCGAATCAATATTGGTGTCCAAATCGGATGCAAATGTTCTCTTACCCAATCGGCAAACATCCGACAAAAGACACTTTTTCCCCGTCCCGGTCCTGCTTGAATAAACATCACCTGTTCGTGTTGACTGAAATTGGTCAGTTGGTCTTTTGCCCAAGTTTCTAAATCAACTACTTTTGTATCTTTCTTGACCCTCCCGTTGGAATCTAGCAACTGGGCTTTGAGGGGTACGTAGATATCGGGAATTTTAAAGGGTTCATCAAAGACCTTCCACTTGTCCAACCGCAATGGATCAATAGGATTAGGGGATATCTGTTCTTGTAGGTAATATTCAATACTACTAAATTTTTGAGTCGTTCCAATTTCCTGAGATGCAGTTATGTGCGGTTTGACTTTCTTGGCTATATCCGTATTCTTTGATTCTTCATAAGGTAGAAGTGATTCAATTTGGGCTCTAGTTCTCCAAGCTACCCACCCGGTTACAATGGGAATAATATGTTGCTCCAGTCCAATTTGCTTTAGGTAAAGAGATAATTGTCCATTCATGGCATAACCTAACCAAGAATTAGGAAAGTCCTTTAAAGCTTCTTGACTTCGCTCTGGAGTTAATTCAACTTCTCCTAATTCATCATCAAATTGCTGCTTAATTTCCTGACCTGATGCCCCTGCACCAATCTTTTTTCTTAACCATTCATTTTTTTGAACTAAAGCATCAAAACTCTCAATATAAGCCAAAGGAAATGCAATCGCTACCCACTCTTCTAAATCTAGTTCCTGCTTCCTCTTACTGCGGTAAAGTTCTAGCCCTTTTTTCGTTAATCCCACAAACGCTAGTCCTGCTGCAATTGGCTGTGCTACTGGAGTTAGGGCACTACCCAACCAACCTAAAGCTATTGCCACTTCCAAAGTAGCTTTAGAACCTTCTGCCCCAAATTCTACAATCTTTCCTAACTCTTCTTTTAAAGGATTCCTTATTTGATTAAGCTTTTTCATAATCCCAACTCCTCTAAAAAAGAAAATTTACTTAGAATTACTATCTTCCCCTTTATAAGGTAATTGAAACTAAAGTTGCCCGAAGTGATAGTACTATTCCGTTATTGCTTCTATCCCCCGATAAGGCGATATAGGTAGAAATAGTAAATTCTTAAGAAATTTTATACGCACAGAGTTTCTAAACCCCTAAATTGACACATCTCTTCAAAAAACATCAGAAGTTTTTCAAAAGCAATGTTGTCACTGGTGCGATCGCCTCTGGCACTGCGCTCGGCGCAATAGTATTGATTCATACTATATGTCCTGATATTCAGCGCTAACAGTCTTTTATTGTTATAAGTAAGCCTGTGCAAACACAGTGAAATAATATTAGGCTGAAATGAAAAATACGTTCAGGCATTATCAGTGACAGCTTCTATAATCGCTTTTTTTAATCAATCGGGAGGCGTTGGAAAAACGACGCTGACCATGAATATTGGATACCAATTGGCAATTTTAGGGAAGCGAGTATTACTTATAGACCTTGATCCACAAGCTTCTCTAACAACATTTATGGGGCTTAAGCCCTTTGAACTGGAACAAACCGTCCGTGATGCGCTAGTGAAGGAGGAAGCGCTACCGATACACGAGAAGATTCATAATATGGATTTAGTGCCATCAAATATCTTCCTTAGTGAATCGGAAATGCAGTTGGTGACAGAATTCCGGCGCGAATACAGGCTAAAAGATGCGTTGGAACCGCTGAAAGACCTCTATGACTATATTCTGATTGATTGTCCGCCCAGCCTTGGTCTTCTCAGTGTCATGTCTCTTGTGGCGGCAACCAGGTTGCTCATTCCTATCCAAACCGAGTATAAAGCGGTGGAAGGAACCATGTTCCTGTTAAAGACAATTTCAGACCTGGTGCGAAAAGTGAATCGCGATATCCAAGTGCTGGGGTCTGTCCCAACCATGTATGATGATCGGACAGTTCAAGGAAGAAGTGCTTTGCAGACGATAAACCTTATTTTTGAGCAGTTGAAAGTCCATAAAAACTTCCAGAAGGCGCAGGTTTATCCTTCGATTCCCAGACGAACTGATTTTGCCAATGCCTCAGCCGCCCATCAACCTTTGGCGGTGTTCTCGCCCGGAAACGATGCTCTGAAACCTTTAACTCAAATTGCTAAACAGTTGGATGAAACACAATGACAACTAAGAAAAAAGGCGGTTCGCCCTTTGCTGTAAGTAGTGATAGTGTGCTGAGCAGTTTCGTTACCGAAGAAGACGTAAAAGAAGGGGCAGGGGAATACGTTCCACTGACAGCGATCGCTTTACCTAAAAGGCAGCCACGACGTTATTTTGATGCTAAAAAGCTCGAAGAGTTAAAAAAATCTATTCAGCAATATGGCATTCTCGAACCTTTAATCGTCCGCCCTTTAGAAAATAATACCTATGAATTAGTTGCCGGAGAGAGACGGTATCGGGCAGCCGCAGAATTGAACCTGGAAGAAGTTCCCGTCACAGTGCGTGCTCTGAACGACAAAGAAGCGCTTCAAATAGCCTTAATAGAGAACTTGCAACGGGAAGATTTAAACCCCATTGAGGAGACACAAGGAATATTGAATCTTTTATCCGTTGAACTCGATTTAGAAGAAGATAAGGTAAAATCTCTGCTTTACCAGATGCATAACGGGACTTTCGATTCTAGCCATAATGTTATGGCTAATCAAGCAGCTAGCCATAACGTTATGGCTAACCAAGCAGAAATTATCCAAAAAGTTTTTGATTTGTTGGGAAAGATGAATTGGGAATCTTTTGTCAAGAACAGGCTTCCCCTTTTGAAATTACCACCAGAATTGCTGGAAGTCCTTGAGCAAGGCTCTCTTGAATACACAAAAGCTAAAGAAATTGCGCGAATCAAAAATGATAAACAGCGAAAAGCTTTACTTAAAGATGCTATTGCTCAGGGCTTGTCCCTAAGTCAGATTAAAGAGCGGATTTCAAAAATAAAATTCGCAGAGACGAAAGGGAAGGGAGGTAGTGATAATAGCACAAAAACTTATGCAAGCCGAATGAAAGAAATTTATACAAAAACAAAGAAAATGAAATCTTGGGATGATCCAGATAAGCAGAAGCAGTTTGAGGCATTGTTAGAGCAGATAGAAAAGCTGCTATAGCGGTACAATTTATTCCTTTCAAAAGCCTGGATATTGGGAGATTGTTCCATGACGGGGACGAACAGTGACAAACAGCTGTCGAGAATAGTTTTAAAAGGCTTCAAGTCTATTGCTGAATGTGACCTTGAACTCTCCAGACTTAATGTTTTGATTGGAGCTAACGGGGCGGGAAAATCTAATTTTATCGGCTTTTTCCGTATGGTACAGCAGTTGCTTGAGCAAAACCTGCAAGTTTTTGTCAGCCGCCAGGGCAGCCCCGATGCTCTATTGTATTTTGGGCGGAAAACAACGGAACAATTGGAGTTTCAGTTATACTTCGGTAATAACGGGTACTTCGCTACGCTAGAACCAACCCAGGATAATCGCCTCATGTTCGCTCTTGAGTCCTTCTGGTGGAACATGAGTGGTGAGCGTGAAATAGGTAAGGGGCATTTCGAGACAAAGGCTTTTATCGGCACTGGGACAGGAATTGACAAGTACGTTTTGTCTGCAATGCAGCAGTGGCGGATTTATCATTTTCATGACACCAGCGACAGTGCTTATATAAAACAGCCGCACGGTATCAATGACAATGCTTACCTGCGCCCTGATGCACGCAATCTTGCATCCTTTCTGTATCTTTTGCGTGACAGCTACCCGGCATCCTATCAGAAAATCGTTAAAACCATCCGGCTTGTTGCCCCTTTCTTTGGGGACTTTTACCTGCGTCCTTCCCCACAAAATAAGGAGGTTATTGAGCTGGAGTGGTTCGAGCGGGGGCAAGATGTCCCATTCAAGGCGCATCTGCTTTCGGATGGCACATTGCGTTTCATGTGTCTGACAACCGTTTTCCTGCAACCGGAAGAGCTTCAGCCTGAGACAATTTTGGTTGATGAGCCGGAACTGGGTCTCCATCCGTATGCTATTACTGTCCTGGCATCATTAATACGTACCACCTCCAAGCAGGTGATTGTTTCAACCCAATCCGTGGAACTGCTTAACGAATTTGATGCTTCGGATGTGATTGTTGTAGACCGCGATGAAGGGAAATCATTACTACGCAGGTTGGATAAGCACGATTTGGAGGAATGGCTTGAGGACTATAGCCTAGGCGAGCTTTGGAAGAAGAACGTCCTGGGCGGGAGACCTTCACGATGATCCGAGTCAATGTTTTTGTTGAAGGACAAACTGAGGAAACGTTTATCAGGGAACTGCTCTATGGGTATTTTCAGGAGAAAAATATATACCTCAACCCAATTCTTGTGAGAACTAGTTCAACTGGCAAGGGTGGTGTGGTCAGCTACGCCAAAATCAAGCCGCAATTAAATCGCAAGTGTCTTGAAGATAGAACGGCATTTGTCACCACAATGTTTGATATATACGGCTTGCCCAATGATTTTCCAGGAAGCAGTTCTCTGTCAAAAACGAATGATCCGTTCCAGAAGGCTGAATATCTGGAACAGGAAATGGGCAAAGATATTGGTCACAAGAATTTTATCCCGAATTTGCTGGTTCACGAGTTTGAAGGACTTCTGTATAGTCAGCCACAAGCGTTTGCTACATGGTTCGATGCAAGTGTGGTCAGTATTTTGCAGGCCGAGCGTAACGCCTTTCCTTCACCTGAGCATATTAATGACAATCCACTAACAGCACCATCAAAACGAATTCGTAATTGTTGCACTGGATACGACAAGCCACTGCATGGTTCGCTGCTCGCCATCGATATCGGGTTGGATTCGATACGTCAGCAATGCCAGCATTTTAACCAATGGTTGCTGCGTCTTGAAAACATAGCTCCATAACTCCTTTTACGGTAAATACACTAGGTGGTCAGTGCTAAAAGCTAGACTTCACCAAAATCTTCGCGCCGTGGAAGCCCCTGCATTCATGCATGGGGGTAAGGCGCAGGCGAATTTATTCGCCGTCAAAATAGTTTCAAACTCCATACGAATACCCATCCTTTTTATGAATTGCTGAACAATATTTATAGCTAATTCCGGCTATTCTTCCTGTCTTGGTAGCAATATCAAAACTTCCTGTAGCTCGACACAAAACACGTCCAACATATTCGCCAACTTTTTTTCCACTGGTAACAACTGCTTTAATAATATCCCCAGTCTGAAAGCCAAAATGAATTTGTTTATTTGTGCGATGACGACTTGGAAAACCAAATTTATCAGTACCACACATTTCGCGAATACCGTGACCATTGGCTGTAATCAACAATGCCTTGATACTCTTAGTATTTAATGTTGGAGTTGATTGACCAACACAAGCTGCATCAATCCAGTGAGTTTTGGGTAATCCTTGATTAGTTCTGTTGAATTTTGTTAGTCCACCAGAACCACATTCAACGGGTAAACCTGTAGATTTCAAAACCCCTAAAAGCTTGTATCTAGTTGCATTGACTGCTGCTGCGTCAGAAGCAGGTTTCTTAGCTTGTGCCAAGATTTTTTGCAACTTGGTGGGGTCTTTTTTGAGAAAGTCTTTAATATCTTTAGTCCCTTTTTTGACGTTGCATTTTTCGCAACTCAAAGTAAGGTTTGTGATTGAGTTAGATCCACCTTTAGAACGTGGATGAATGTGTTCCACCTGAAAAGGAACGTCTTTAACTCCGCAATAAGCACATTGCCTGTTCCATTTTTCGAGTAAATATTCCCGTGTTTCGTACCCGGCAAGTGTACCTTGTTGATATTCTTTGCCTTCGATTTCAGGATTACGCATTAGCTGCATATCAAACTTGACTAACTCAACGCTAATCGCTGTAATTGGCGCAAATTTGCGTAATCTGTTAACCCATGATTCTACATTGTGAACCCTACTCATCAGGCTAGGTGACAACCATCCTTCTGGTTTAGTTCTGTTTAAAAACCTTGGCTTTCTATACCGTGTTTTGCGATTTCTTCTACTCCGTCTTAATTGTCT
Organism: Kalymmatonema gypsitolerans NIES-4073; assembly: GCF_002368435.1. Taxonomy (GTDB): domain Bacteria; phylum Cyanobacteriota; class Cyanobacteriia; order Cyanobacteriales; family Nostocaceae; genus Kalymmatonema; species Kalymmatonema gypsitolerans. The sequence goes on along the minus strand of NZ_AP018266.1, from coordinate 9,136 downwards.
TCTAGAAGTTAAAGCATCTCGAATTGCAAAACCTCTGTGCTTTAACTCAGCCGCAAATACAACCTCTCCAGTTGAATCGTTAACTAACGCAATTCCAGTGATTTTTGCTCCAGGGTCAATTTTTAATCTAATTGATGACACCGGAGAATCGGAACGTGATTCTTTCAAGATAATCGCGAAAGGAAAGCGGCGATAAACTGCTGCTTTTTTGTTTCGTAATAGAAGTCTCGCTTGTGCCGAATGAATTGGGTCTAGTGGTCGTTTGTCGGTGTCTAAAACAAATACTTTGCACATAAAGTGCCTCCTTTTCAGGGTAATGTTAGCTTCGCCAATGTTAGAGGTCGGTAACTATCCAAATTGCACTGACTTAACCCTTGTACATCTGTTTAACAATTTGGTTCTAGAGCAGGGAACTAGCTACACATTCCCTGGTAGGTATTTAACTCTTGCCTCTAACGTAGTTCGGTTAAGAACTCAGGCTGGTCAGATGGGCTTTTTCAAGCCCCCGGATTTATCCGTGGGGTTTCTGACCTTGCTCGTTCATGCCTTAGCAATCAAGAGGGGTTTGTCTGACTGTCCCGTTTGAGGTACTTAACCCTAATTGTGCAGAAAAACTGCTCATTCAACAAATTTACCTGATCACGCTTGATAAATTAAAGAAAAATTTAGCTTGTAAACAAGCGAGAATAGCTATGATTAGCTTCCCAGATGATCGATTAACGAAGAAAGCCTATGGACGCATATTAAAAAATGCGCGAAATATAAAAAATTGCTCACAAGAGAAGTTAGCACAAGAGTCTAATCTTGGTCGAAGAACAATAGTAGACATTGAAACTGGAAATACTGTTCCTAAGCCAGTTTATCGAGAAAGCTTCGCTAGAATCTTATCTAATCCTATTCTTGAATACTTTCCACAGTACTCGATTGAACAATTTCCGCATCGACTGAAAATCAGATTTCAGCATGAAAATGAAGCAGGGAAACATTTTCTAAATGGTTTACAACAGAAGGACTTAGATAGTTTTAGAGAGGTTTTTACTCTCTATCAAATGGCATCGTATCAAAAGGATGGTGTATTAATGCTCCTTTTGGATGAGTATCTTCACACGCGCATCATGAATGCTCATCCTGACAAACCCACAAGAATTTTAGTCGAGCGATATCGACAAGATTATATAGAATTCTTCAAAATTTGGATTCCCCAACTAAATCTCAATATAGCACTTGGACAACACCCAATCCACATAGATATGTTTCAAGCTATCCTTGAGCAAAATAAAGACAAGCTAACTCAAGCGATTCACGCGCACTTAATTCACTCTCTCAATGATATTAAACGAATTATAAATGTGCTGGAAACTGATTGATAAATTCTTTAATGACCCTGTACTATATCTATCACATTTGTGCAGATTCTCTTCTCATATAATGACTTTTGAGGTGTGGTTTTTTAAAATTAAAAAAGTCAATCTTATCAAGAGTTATGATAAAAAATCAAAATTCATCCGAAGCATGGGATAAAAAAATCCATTATTTTTTGGTGTTCGCACAAATTATTTTTTACTTAGTTGCAACATCAAACTACTTTTTGCAGATTAAAAGCACTCTTAAAGGTAATGGTTCTACGATAATACAGTCTCATAGAGTGTTTGAACTTCAAAAATGAATGTACTGAAATACGGGGCAAATGGCACGGAGTGTAAAAATAATTGCCATACATCAAGGATTAATACAGGGGTATTCGATAAATTCCCAAAACGCTTCAAGTTACCTTAATGAAGCGTTTATTCGCTATACTGAGTGCCAAAACTGAATCTAACCACGAAACAACGACTAAAAAAGCAAGTTCGCTACAGTTAGCAGTTTTTTCCCCATAGTAATGATCAATGCTCTTTCGCATCCTTCTTATTTTGCTCCTGCTGCTCGATCGCGTTCAGATGTTCTTCAACTAACACCATAATTTTCTGGGTTAGCGGCATAGCTTTCCAAGCAGCATCAGGTCGAAGATTTTGTAATTTTTCTTCAAGTGCCTGATGTTCTTGTTTTTCCAGGAAATCAAGATATTCCTCCAGCAGAACTATAACTTTTTTTGATAGGGTCAAAGCTTTCCATGCAGAATCATGGCGAAGTTGCTCAATGCGATCGCCAACAACAGAAAGGTCAATAGTGGTGCGTTTCCGGGAATTGTTCATTATCTTAGTTTACTACTTTCGGCACGGTTATCCTGGATGGCATCAATTTCATTAAATACATTAAAAACACTTATGGCTAATTTCGTGCCAATGATGCCAAAGATGCTAAAGTTAAAAGAACAGACTAAAGTAACCTACGCCATATAAAGCAAGAGTGAGGAAAGACTGATTTAGGCGTGGTGGACAGCGTATTGCTCTTAAGAATTCAACAACAATCAGGAGAGAAGATCATGATATTGATGCAGCCAAAGAAAGCTGCAAACGAACAAACCAGCTCAATTATCGCCACTGGAGTTGATACAGGCGCTGGCTTGTTAAAGTTTGTCCTCGGCAGTGGGCAAGGGCAGCAGCGCGTTCGCATCCCTGCCAAGCTTGTGGAAGTCCGAGAGGAACTCCACGACGAATTGACCTCAGAGGAGGGGGGACACTTTTTCTATCACGAAGGCAGCCGCGAGGATTTGAAAAATCGGGAATTTTTCACTGGCAGCCTTGCCGCCTGGAAAGCGCCAACTTCCCACATCAAACTATCGGATAACCCCGCATTGAAAGCTGAGTATGTTTTACATATGTGCTTGGGTGCGTTGGCAACGCTTCCGTATCGGGAAACCTGGAATCTGTACCTTGTTCTGAGCAGTCATAACACGCAGGTATTCCGCGACTTGGTGATCGAGAAAAGCAGCGGTAGCCATATAGTGAGCTTTGGGAGCAAAGATAATCCTAAATCTAAAGTGTTCCTCACGGTATCCCTGGTGGTGCCAGAAGGAGCTGGCAGCTACGGTTATTGTGCTTCCTACAAGCCAGAGCCGTTGATTGACCGGGCAGGGCAGGTTATCTCGATAGATTATGGTACGAGTACCTGCATTCCCACCGTGTTTGCTCCCAATGGAAAAATCATCCACCGTGCCGTACTCCCCGTCGGCGGGTGCATTGATTTACTGGAGGCGATCGCCCAGGATGTAGAACTTGTTAAATTCCTGGGTACAGGCAGGGCAGGGGACACAGAGATTATCCGGCAAGGCATTGAGAATCGTAGTTTCCGCTATGGAACCCGCAATTTCCAGTTTCAGCAGATTTACCTGAAACACCTTAAGCCGTGGCTGGAGGACAGAAGCCGACTTGCAAGAGCGGAAGTGGAAGAATGGCGGGACGCCGCGCAAAGCATTGTGGCGTGGGGTGGTGGCGCGGCGTTGCCTTTTACAAAAGAAATGTTTGAAAAGCTGGGCATTCAGCCTGTGCCGGAGGCTTGCTGGGCAAATTCTCTGGGACTTCAGAAGATTGCAGAAGCACGTTTACCAATGGGGAAATAATATGGCGGAAAACAAACGAGTCAGGATTGAGAGTCACATTGAGGCGTATCTCAAAACCCATGCCCAAAGGGTTCTGCATAAACCTGCCTCCACCATGACTCCCCAAGATTTCAGTACCTTAGTGAATACCCTTCTCTACGAACATCAACTGGCACACGGCTTTGTTAAGAAAATACCTTTTGCCGGAATTCTTGAATGGTTATCTGGTCTTATTGCCGTAGCTCCAGCAAATCTGTCCCTCATGCCCCAACGCCATCAGCAACAGGCTCCGTTAACCGCAGATCAGCCGGAAGATTTGAGCTTTTACAGCGCCTTGGGTCATCTTTATGAGCAGGAGGCGGCGTGATGGGCAGACCCGTTAAGGAGGATCAATAAATACTATGGCAACGCAAACATCGCCATCCGACATCTTGGAACGGATTGCGGACATTCGACAGCAGATTAACGACATAGCCGGAGCACCGGAAGTGTTGGCACTTGTGGTATCTGGTGAGTACCACCCAGATCTTCGATTAGGAGATGCGATTCAAGCTCTGGACGAGCTTGCCTATGCTTTGCAGGAATTTCTCAAGGCGACTGTCAAAGACAATGAGCCGCAGAAACAGCCAATGATTCTATTGCAAGGGGGATTAGTATGAACCGCTGATGGGCTTGCCCTTTCGGGTTTTACAGTATCTTGCTCAGCATTGAAAACAGACAGCGCCTGGATTGTTTGCCGACAAGAAGGCGCTGCTGACTCCATGAGTTGAAGGAGTATTTTCATCATGACACATCACATTCAACAAAACGACGCTTTTAGTTGTGGGTCAAAGCCTCTGGGCTATTACGGACTTGGTTCCATTGTCAATCGTCCATCTGATGACGCAGACTTGATCTTTGATGATTTGCTTCAACAGTACGGTACGCGGTTAGAGCGAATGGAACGCTTATCTAAGCTGGCGTTTCGGGCAGCATTGGTCAGTTATCTGTATCTCCTGGAGCTTTCCGCAGCAAGCGGAGAGGGAATTCCGGAAACGCTTATCGACATAGCGATAGATGCGGTTTGTCCCGCTTTATGGACGGATGAATCAGAACTGTATGACTACATTCAAGAGATTGCCACGCTCGACAAAGACCGCATTGAAGCACTTATCGAAGCGCTCACAGCGCAACTGCGCTACGATGGCGTACTCAAGACCAAGGAGGCAGCCTAATGGTACGCCCCTCTTGGCAGGAGAACGAAGGGTTATACTCAGCAGTCGCTGCCCATTTCACCCAGGCAGGGATGCCAGAGGGCATGGCAAAGACCGCCGCGTACATCGTCGCCACTGATAGTATCGGCGGAACACAGGAGAATCCCACCGAACGAACCCCAGAAATGCAGGCAGCAGTGTGGGAAGCTTGGCACTGGATGAACGAGCATGGCAAGCTAGGCAGCCAACTACCAGAGGTGCAGCCATGAAAACATCTTTCCAATCAAGGAGGGCAGGGGGATGGAGGCGAAAGGCAAACTTGACCTGACCATACCGCTTGCCTGTGCCTCAGCATTTTTACTGTTGCAGTTGTGGCAAATGCGCGACCAGGTGCAGGCAGCCCATACAGACAGCAACCTGTGTCAATCCAAGCTTGAACAGACATACATCACTATAGACAAGCTTCGCGGGTTTAACCGCTAGGGAATTCCACTGCCGGATGCTCAGGAGACAACACAGATCCGCATCCGGTATTACCTCAGCAACATGATACATGACCACAGAAAACCATAGGAGAGTACCGTATGGGGTTAGTAAAATGGCAACCGAGACAGCGCAGTAAATACCGTTTGACAGAGACGCCAGCGTCGAAAGTGGTACAGAACCACATTCAACGCTACACCGGGGTAGACATCCTGGGCAAGCTGATGAACGGTCAGCTGAAGGTGGAGGATGTGGCGAACCTGGCAGACATCCGCAAATTCATGAGCGAACAGCGCGAGGTATTGGAATATGCTGCCAAGCACTTAGAGGAAATCTTTTCGGACGTTGCCCAGATTGAATTCCATCTCAAGGAAATCATTACCAAGGGACTGAAGTCCAAGGAGCAGATCAATAAATATCTCAAAGATGTCCTGATTGCCGGACGCAAGCATGAGAACAATGTGCATCTCTTGAGCGCCCAGCTTCAAAACGAAATGGGCTATCTCGAAGCCCAGCAGTATGGTGAACTGTCCCTCGAAGCCCGTAAGGTGAAAAACAAGATGTACCTGCTGCAAGCTGATTTCACCGCACGGGAAGATGAAATTGACGCCAGCCATGACACCGCCTTGCAAGCCCGTGACCTGCGGAAGGGGGAAGCCCAGGAAAAAGCCACCCGACGCTTACTCATGACCCAAGGGTTTGGTGCGTATGCCGGAGCCAAAAGCTCTCGTCCTGGCAATTCTAGCAATTTCAACTTCGGACGAATGGTTGCTAGTATCTTTGGGCTCAGGAGGTAACAGCTGATGTTCGGCAGGCAGCGCAACAGTTTTGAGGATTATGCTGGCTTCTTTGGAGATGACCAGGAGGAGCAGCAGCAAGCAAGCGCGACGCTGACAAGGATTCGCGCAGCCAAAATAGGTATCGGCATAGCCGTCTGGTTTGCGCTCGCCCTCAATGTCTCCCTGTGGAGCCGGGATAACGATAACCGGATGTGGGCGTGGCTGGTACTGCTTGGGCTGAGAGCCTCAACAGTAGTTGCTTTATTATCCAAGGGAAATGAGGGGAAAGCCGAGGCGATCGCTGGCAGCATTGCCACCTTGGCAGGAATGATTGGTGGCGGAGCCTATTGAAGAAAGGTAGGAGGTAATGACCGATGGAACTCCAGCAGCAGCGCGGCATAGCAGCAGGAATCCTGTTCACTGCTGGAGTGTTTTCTGGCATTGGCGCGAGTGGCGGGTTCAATCTTAATTTCAACCCAATCACTGAATACTGTTTACCGGACACCGAATGTCGAAGACGAGATTTCGTTGACAGCCGGATTTTCCAGAATTTTCAGGAACAGGCGGCAAGACGTGCAGAAGAACTGGAACAGCGTCGGCTTGCACGTCACAATGCACGCACACGTAGGAGGCAGCATCAAGACCAGCTATTGTATGGCGAGGAGTTACAGTTAGGATTGACCCGCCTGAGCGAGGACGCGGAAGATAGCTGGGAGAGTTTTGCCTATGGCGCGGGAATGACCGCCGAGAAAGCCAAGCACATTTTCAGCAGCGCCAGCACGAAGCGGTTTCTCGATGTCACTGCTGAGGCTCGATACCGGGGCTGGCAATTGCAGTTATGGCAGCAGCAGGATGGATATGCGACGTTACGCCGGGTTTTAGCAGCACTGAGTGGGGTCAGTTTCCTTGGTGCTTACTGGCTATTGCATCTGCTGGAAGACGGGCAGCCCAGGCTAGACAGGGAAGCAACAATTGATCTGGAATTCCATGAGAAACAGTACCGTGAGCAGAAACAAGGAGCTTTTAACTTATTTCTGGAAGGAATGGCATGGAATTTGGCGGAAGCCGAGCTACTACTCAAGGAAACTTTTACGGGCTTGACCAGACGGCAGATTGCTCGCCTAGAAGCGCAAATCGAAAACCCCCGCCTGTTATCTACGGATCATGAGAAGGAAGTACGGCAGGGGAGTGACCACAACCAGCCAGCCCTCACCGGACAGACCCTGGACGACTTGACCAGCCCGAAGAACAAGGTCAATCCAACCCAGCAGCGTCCACCTACAAGAAACACGGGACAGCATGGGACAGCAGACCCTGTAAAGGAGACGTGGGATTTCATCAGGAACTGGGAACGCGGTTGGATTGTTCTGTTGCTGGAAAGTCCTGTCCTGATTTGGGGCGGACAAGGCAGCTTCAAGAGTTACTTTGCGGCGTATCTCGCCCTCCTGCGCTATTTTCTCAAGGGACACACCCTGGAAATTGCCGACCCGCACCTGAGCCTGAACCAGCGCAAGGCATGGAAAGCGCTTCTGGAACTGGGAATTCCAGCGGTTGGACATAAGAAAGACTATGCCGCCGTCGCGCAGCAGATTCAATCATACCTGCGCCGTGTCGATGAGGCGGACGATGAAAAGGCATGGTATACAACGATTTTTGATGAGGTAACGCAATATTCGCTCAAAAAACCAACCAAAGTGCTGGCACCGGAACTGATTCTCAGCTGCATCAGCGATGCCCGGAAAGGCAAAGAAGCGCCCATCCTTGTGAGCCACAACAACACCCAAGCCCTGCTTGGCGGCGTGGAAGGAGCGAAGAAAGCGTTGTCCGAGGGACTTATTCAAGTTCACCTGTTCAACACGCGGGACACGGAGACGGGAGAGTTCAAACCACAGTTCCGAGGCGAGATCACAGGGTTGACCGATGACAGCATGGACTTTTCCCGCATCTCGATTTACCCCCAGAAGATGCATCCTGAGTACCTGCTACAGCTGTTTAGTGGAGCAGATGACAGTGCAGACAGGGCTGAGGAGCAGACAGAGCCGGAGTCCCCTTCCGTCACCCCAGCACCGGAGAACAGGGAAGAACCTGTGGATTTGTGGCAGAAAGCCATTGATCATCTTACCCGCAGTTGGAACGCGGCACCGCCAACACCACCCTCAGCACCGCTGACACCGCCGTCTGATGCGGGTTTGGACGATAGTGACGCCCGTGATGTGGTGTCGGAGGAGAGGGCAGGGGAGGAGGACAAGAGGGAAATTTCCCCTGATGCCTATGGTGACGACACCAGGGACACTATTGAGGAAACGCCAGCATCCTTACCCTCTAAAGGTGACAGTCGTGACGAGGCAGTGCCGGAGGAAAAGACATACACGCCTGCCAGCCTCAGCCGGGAGCAGATACTGGCACTGATTGACATGATGAAGCTGCGAAAAATCAGCATGACCAAGATTATCGAAACGCTCTGGGGTGTGACCAAGAGTGGACGGGAAGATGCGCCGTGGCAGAAAGCACGAGAAGAGTATCGGGAACTGACCGGAGAGTAAAGCCGCCAAGGGCGGCAAGGCAGAAGGAAGAAGGCAGAGGGCAGAAGGGAACCTTCTCCTTTAAAGGAGAGAGCTTTAAGCAAGGACGCCTTGCATCTCGGAGCAAATCTTATTTTGTATCCCCTAAACGGGATGGGCATTTACCGTTTTTTTTATAGATCTAAACCTTCTGCCTCCTGCCCTCTGCCCTCTGCCTTTCTTTGTAATCACTAGGAGAAACGACGATGAAGACTTATCAAAAACTCAGCAAATCTGTTGAGGCAATTCTTACCAAGCTCAACACCATCAAAACATCACCGGAGTGGCTGGAAATCGTTCACAATCCAGCCGCCCATCCAGACTTAATCACTGACTTTGCCGCGTGTCTTACGGCTGCCAAGGATTTAAGGACGCACTTTGACGTGAGCCTGCACTCCATGCAGCAGACCACAGACAGACAGCAGGAGCTACGCAAAGAAATCCAGGAGGAAGCCGCATGAGTTTCGGACAACATCTGGAGGTTGGATTGACCAATTTGGGCGCATCGTTGGAGCGGATCGCCACCAACTTTAAAAAACATCGGGATGAAGCGATCGCCCTTGGACTAATTTCTGATGAGAGAAAACTGGAACTGCTCAAAGCGGAATTATTTCGCCGCGTCAAAGCAGATGAGCCAACGCA
>NZ_AP018265.1 GCF_002368435.1 Kalymmatonema gypsitolerans NIES-4073 | reverse complement strand
GGCGTCACCGTGCCAAAACGGGAAAATTGTACGCTAAGGCTGAAACCATTATCACCTAAGCATTTCAGCGATACTTATTTTCCTTAACCCGCAAAGGACGCAGATGGTCAAAACTGGTCGCCTGCTTCAAATTCCAGACATAATCGCCAGTGAGATTGATATGCTCCCATCCCAACGGTGACAAATGTTGCAGATATTCTTCAGGAATATTCATTCCTTGTTGCTTCAAATAGCCCACGGCTTTTTCTAAGTACACTGTATTCCAAAGAACAATAGCAGCAATGACCAAATTCAACCCACTGGCCCGATAGAACTGGTCTTCATAAGAGCGATCGCGCAATTCCCCCAGCCGATTAAAAAACACCGCCCTTTTCAGGGTATGTTTCGCCTCACCCTTGTTTAGACCAGCCGTCGCCCGTCGCCGTAGTTCTGGACTCTGCAACCATTCCAGGGTAAATAAAGTCCGCTCAATCCTCCCCAGCTCCCGCAAAGCCAAAGCTAAACGATTCTGCCGAGGATAAGAAGCTAATTTCCTCAACATCAAAGAAGCAGTCACCGTCCCAGTCCGAATTGAACTAGCAAGGCGTAGAATCTCATCCCAAGATTCCTGAATCAATTTCACATTAATCTTGTCACCTAGCAGGGGTGCTAATACCGAATCGGGAGAACTAGGTTCAAAAGTATACAATTTCTTATCAGGTAAATCTCGCATTCGGGGAGCAAATCTAAATCCCAGCAAATGGCACATCGCAAACACATGCTCGGTATAACCGCTTGTATCTGTATAATGCTCCTGAATCTGTAAATCACTCTCGTGATACAACAAACCATCCAAAACGTGCGTTGCATCCCTAATCGTGGCGTTAATTACCTTAACGTGAAATGGGGCATACTGGTCGGAAATATGCGTGTAAAAAATCACGCTTCTATCCTTACCATACTTTGCATTGATCTCTTCATTAAAACTGCGATGTCCGCCTGCTTTAAACCGTTGACCGTCAGAAGAAGATGTTGTGCCATCACCCCAATAAGCAGCAAATGGTATCTGTGTGTGAAAATTCACTACCTCAGCTAAAGCTTTGGAATAAGTTTCATCTCGAATATACCAATCCGCCACCCAAGCTAAACGCTCAAAGGACATTCCTTGAGTTGCGTCAGCCATCCGCGTTAAACCTAAATTAATACCATCAGCAAGCAAGGCACTTAACAAAACAACTTTATCAGAAACTTGTTCTCCCGAATGTAAATGCGTAAAATGTTTAGTAAATTGTGTCCAAGAATCAACTTCTACCAACAAATCAGTCAACTTAATTCTTGGCAGCAAACTATGAACTTTTCTACTGAATTCATCAACCTCCTTCGGGACAGCATTGGTGAGAGGAGTGATAATTAACATCTCGTTTTCTATCCTGACATCTACCAGCTTATCCTCTACAATCATTGAAGAAACAAGCGCTAATTGTTCCGCCAATTCGATTGAGCGTTGTTCAATATAGGTAGTAAAATCCGTCGTCACTGCTACAGGTATCGTGTTAGAAGAACGCATTGACTGCCATGAGCTATCCGTTAACAAATAATCCTCAAAATCTTGGAACTGCTTCGAGCCTACTACCCAAATATCCCCAGAACGCAAACCACTGCGTAACTCAGCTAAAGCACACATCTCATAGTAGTGACGGTCAATAGTATCGCCCTTAATTACGTGTTTTGACCAACGAGGTTTAACGAAACTAGTGCCCGCAGATTCCGGCACTTTTCGACCACCTGATATATTTAATTCTTTAATTAGCTCCAAAGCCTTTATCACTGGTAAACTGGCAGATGTAGCTTTAAAATCAAAGGTTTCCAACAATTTAGGCGTATATCGTCGTAACTGTGAATAACGGTTATCAAGCAGTTCAAGATAATCAAAATCTGCGGGTCTAGCTAGCTTTTCAGCTTCGGCAACACTACTAATAAATTTATCCCAATCCAATACAGACTCAATCGCTTGATAGGCATCATTGGACTCATCTCTAGCTGCAATTAGCGCCTTACCCACTTGAGCATACAATCGGACTTTCTCATTAATCGCTTTCCCATCACGTTGAAACTTATCGCCGTGCTGATGCTCACTTTTGTTAAACAATTTACCCATCATTTTATCGTGCATTCCAATGGCATAATCGACCAATGAAGCACTCCATTCAATGAGAAAAGCAACTAAAATAGCATAACGTCTCAATTCATCCAACCTAAATAGGTGAGCAGGTGTAGACTTAGCGCCAGTTCTAGTAAATTGCAGCAGACGATTTTGGTGTACTCGTTTCAAGCATCCAGAATCGAGATTGAGATGGCGAATAAACTCCAGTCGTTCCACCACTTTTAAAAAGTTTCTTGGATTAGCTTGACCTGGTGGTTGACGTAGCCAAATTAAATCAGTCAGGTTTTTATCAGGCTCTACAACTAATAACTTATCTAGCGCCGTCTTTTGTAATGTTGTCAAACTTTTAGTCAGTTCAAGACATACTAATTTTTGAGCGCGATGCCTGACTTCCCAGGCTAAACGTTCTACCGTAGAAATAGCTGGAATAATAATTTGGCGCAAGCGCATCTCATCAATCAACGCTCCCACAAGCGCCATCCCTTTATCTGACGTTATTGCAAAAGGTAATAACCATTTTGAGAATTGCTTGTATGTAGATATATTAAAAGTATGAAATCCGAAATTATTTTGAATTTCTACCAGATGTTCGCGTCGAGTTGTATCCCTTTGGGAATATTCGGTGATGATTGTCGGGTCAACTTTTAATTGAGATGCAATATAAAACAGTACAGATTCTGGTACTATTTCTCCTAAACTCCAAACACGACCTGGAAAGCGTAGGTAAGATAACTGTACGGCGAAACCAAGACGATTGTGCGGTCTACGACGCTCTTTGATAACTTTGAGTTCGTCATTACTAAAAGTATAGTAGCGAGCTATATCTCTTGTCGTGATAGAATCGGGAATTTCAGTAAATTGAAGTCGTTGTGTTGGAGATAAAAGTTCGCGCGTTGCCAATTAGATACCTGGATATTCAGTTTTTAAGAAGTAGTTTGATTTTGTTTATAATTCGCGCCACAGTAAGGGCAGAATTTAAATTTCAATGACATAATTGGTTCATTGCAATTAACACAGCGATTCCGTAAAGCTGTACCACAAGCAAAGCAATACTTCGACCGTAAGTCTGTCCACATTTGGTCAGGGGTAGTTCCTGGAGTCCAACATTTAGGACAAAATTTTAACGTAGTTATTGTTTCTGGGGAGACTTTTTTCGCTGCCGCATCTAGGTACTCCGGTGGTATTCCCAACGCAGCAGCTAGACCGCCTTTAGCCTTTTGATTGAGCCTGGAAGTTTGTCCACCCTCAATTTTGCGGATGGTCTGGATATGTATTCCCGCTTTGAAACTCAACTCTTTTTGGGTTAAAGAAAGCTGACCTCGCAATCTCTGGACGTAATTAGCAAGCCCTTCTTCTCCCAATGGTCGCGTTGAATGTTCTGTTACAATCATCAAAATATATCTGAAAATATATTTGTTAATGATAAGTTAATATCTAAACCTTTATTCAAATAAATTGTAAAAAGCTCTTCTAAAGTAATGATGACTTTAGCAGCTTTAGCCACCAAGTTTTTAGAACGTCCAGGACTAGCCAAAAGTACTCTGCGTTCATATCAGTCTACGATTATCCCCTTGCTCAAGGAATACGGTCGATGGTCAATAGAAATCATCGACAGACAAGTTTTAATGGAATATCTCAATCATTTAACTGATGTTTCCTATACGACCCACCACCGTCATCAAGCTGTAATCACGGCTTTGTTCAGTTTTGCTGTTGATATGGGATATCTCAAATCCAATCCGGTTGCGGGTCTCACAAGACGCAAACCCAGTCGAGAAAAAGGAGAACACGCTACTGATGAGGCTGTGCGTTACCTTACTCCATACCAATTAAGTATCCTGTATCGTGTCATCAAAAAAGATGTTCGTTTGTCTGCATTGGTGCGTTTGTTGCATACCAGTGGCGCTAGGATTGCTGAAGTACTAGCTCTAGATTTAGATGACATAGACTTCAAAGCTCGGAAATTTCAGGTTGTTGGGAAAGGCAACAAGCAACGGTGGTGTTTTTACAGTGAAGTAGCGAATCAAAGTCTAAATCACTACATTGAATATTATAGACATCCTAAGCATCCAGCACTGTTTACTGCTCAACAGCCAAAGACTTTGGAAGTATCTCGCCTTTCTTACCGCATGGCGCATAAATCCTGGATTAAGCTCATTAGAGATAGTCCTGAACTCCAAGAAATTCGTATTCACGACCTACGGCACACTTTTGCTACAGAGCGAGTGGGATTAATGGGGATTGAAGAACTCAGGGCGCTCATGGGACATGAAAGCATTCAGACAACATTACGGTATCAAAAAGTAACGTCACAACGTGCAGAAGTTATAGCACAATTGGCGTTAAAAAACCTACCAAATTTTTCGGAATAATTTCAGTATATAGCTTAATTATGTAGCAATAAAAAATACTTTTTTCCAAAAATATTATCAAGGTGCAGGGAATACATACTACTCTGCACCAATTAAATGAGGGTAATCAGCCGAACTTCGGGTGAAGAGTGAAAAATTAGTGGCTAAAATGCTTACTGGGCAAGACTTTCAGCCTTAGCGTACAATTTTCCCGTTTTGGCACGGTGATGCCGTGTTTTGCTGATGAAATCTGCTGTCATTACCAGCGGCTACGGTAGAGCTTGTTGTGCCTACAGGAATTCTTGCAATATCAAAAATGCCCGTAGATATCTTTGCAGTATCAAGTGCAGGAATATCAGCAGGAATCAGACTTCGGAAACTAGGAGCGCCCGCGCCGCCTACTGGTGCTGCAAACACAGTATTTTGAGCTTGATTCTTCCAAGCGAGCGCAATAGTCCCGCTGCTAGAAATTGGTGAGCCTGTAACATTGAATTCGTTAGCAGGCGCTGTTACTGCAATACTCGTGACTGTTCCGCCCCCTGTTGCTATAGTTGCCCATTCTAGTTGTGTTGGCGAACCTGATGACGCTCTGAGTACTTGTAGTTCTGTGGGCGTGATCGCTGGCGCTACGTAATCAATGTTAGATGTTTGTGCTGATGATGGTCTAAGTGATGTCCAAATTGATGAGCTTACCAAAAGCTGTAAAATTGCCTGTTTCATGACGCCCTCACTATCCAAGTATTAGAAATTGGTGTATAGCCATCTAGATACACGTGCGCTAAATTTTCATTAACAAAAGTGACATTAGTTGGCTCTACTTGGTCGCGATTATCATTAACTAAAGTGATGTTTACCACGCCATCTGCCGCAAACAAATCATGTACCACTGGAAGCAATGAACCTATTAAATCAGCTTGAGTAAATCTCATTGTATAAGGCTTTTGTCCATAACAGATTTGATTAGGGACCTCTATATAAACTCGTTCCTCGATGAATGTAACCGCGCTCTCTGTTGTTTCATCAACTTCTACACATTCATTATTAATGATTAATTTATCGTCATTACACAATCGTCTAGACATCAGCAGTCACCTCTAAACTTATCTCCACAAATCCCTGTGCAAGCCGTAATGTCTCACCATCTGCGGCTTCTGCTTCAATGTCGTAGCAAAATACATTTTGTCCTAGCAATGGCTCACTATAACTTGTACGTTTGTACATATTTTTAGTTATCCAAACTGTTGACAAAACTTGAGTATCTGCGACCGTTAAGAATGGCTTAATGATTGACCGCGCTACAGTCTTGTTACAGACAGTCACGTTTTTGTACTCAACAGGCTCAAAGCTAAACTCAGCAAGTAATGTACCTCCTCGTGAGGCGTACCCGTCTCTGATGTGTCCTCTCAGTGCCCATGTTGTTAAATCGCGCTCTGCAAGTATCGTAACTTTTCTGTAGTTAGCGCCCTGTTCTATAGCTAAAAGTCTGCCTCTGCGGTCACAATCAGTTAAGTGTAATATCGCGGTCATAACGCCTCGCTAGAGAAAGATTTTCTTAACGCATTTGTCCAGACTCAGGAGACTTATAGCCCGAAATAAACTTAGGCTTTTGATTGTAGTAATTCTGTAGTTTCTGATAGTAAACTCTCATCTCTAAATTTATTTCTTCTTTAATATTCTGGCTTACTGTACTGCTAGGATGTAATACTTGTTTGTCTTCCATATCAAAACATGATGAAATAATTAGAGTATGATGAACATGATAATATTTGTTAGATGTTGCAATCAATAATGAGTTTATGTTAGAAGGGACGACCACCCATTACCCCTGACTTTTAATCCGGCAAGCGCTATGGAAAAAGACATTGAACTTATCAGGAAAAATCTTGGATATTACACAGGATTGACATTCTGGGATACTGCAATATTGCCCAAGATGAAGGAAGAATCAGATAACGCTCGCCGGATTATGGAGCGTGTCAAAAGGCTTTTTCAAGTAGCAAATAAATGTCAAGAGGTAGTTGTACGCCATAGAAACGCGCTAATAGGAAATACGCCTACTTGGTACATTGTCAATCAGCAAGGCGAACGCGAAGAAAGTAGCACTGCAAGCGCAATAGCAGAGCATCTAAGGCGATTACAAGCTCAATGGTTGCGTATGTCCATAGGTCGCTATCCTTTGCACTCTGACCCTATTGCAAAGGCGGTTGACGATGCGCTGACAACAGGCTACGGATATCTGCGTTTATGGAGTCCTGCAAGATTTGCAAAGTCTGCTAATATTTATCAACGCATTGGACTGCATTCACCAGATATTGAATCCGTTAACATTATTAGAGATAATGATGAATTCGTAGAAAAAATAGAGTACACCTTTATACATAAAGACGAAGCACTTAAGGAAGTTCAACAGTTAGATGAGCAGGGTAAAACAGTCTTTCATTGGGAGAATGCAAACGGCGATTGCCCAAGGGGCAGTGCCGGAGGCAATCGCGTGACGATGGATAACGGTCTAGATGAGATTAAGCTAGACTTGGGCGGACACTTCACTGTTTATGAAATTAAGCGATCGCCCCTCATCACGGACACAGTTAGACGCGCTCAAGATGCAATTAATCACGCCCTGACGATGATGCCAACGAACATCGAATACTCAGGTTTTTTGACAAGAGTTGTTGCAAACGGACTACCACCTGGGACGTGGGAAGTCATAAATGGTCGAGAAACTTTTACCCCTACAGGAGAGTTGCTTTTCTCACCAGGAGTTACTAATTTTGTTGCAGGAATCCCCACTTTTGACAACGCAGGGAATATCTTAAATTATACGACACCTTCTGTTAGCACGGAAGGTATAGCCGATGTTGCTCCACTTATCAACGCTTATAAAACTCATTGCGCGGTTATCTATGAAACAACTAATCAGGCTCATATACTGTCATCTGATATGACCATAAGCGGTATATCGCGTCAGCAGTTACGAGCCGATTTTAAGACATCTCTAGGTACTGACAAAGTAGCCCTAGAGGCAATTTTAGCTGATTGCTGGGCGACCGCATTGTTTATGCTGCTGCAAGGACAGATAGCAACCATCAAGAAATATGATATTATAGTTGACTTGCTTCTAGAACTAGGCGAACCCTCTGCCGAAGAACGTGCTGCTGTCCGTGAGGATTACAAAGCAGGATTACTGAGTCAACAAACAGCAATCTCTCTCAATGGTTACGTTGACAATCCAGCCGCAGAGGTTGAGAACATCAAACAGGAAAGTCAACAGTTGACTACAATTAATGAGGATGTAACTAATGATGTTGTCGATTTACCTAGACCTACAGTCATTGATGCTGCTTAGGGAAATCTTTCTCTAACGATTCTGATATTTTTCATGATCGCTCCTCATCATTTTGATGACCGATCCAGGGCGATCGCGCCTGCCTGTCTCAATTTATTCGCTCTCTCTCGAACGTTTCTTCTACCAATCCATCAGAGGCCAATGTCTTAGCGACTACCGTCGTGTCTGGAGTTGGCTCAATCGCTCCAAACTTATGCCATTTGGGATTATCACCACCCTGACTTTCCACATCCCGTGAAAAGTCAGGTCAGGTCAAGGCTGTGTTGCAAAAATTTTCTCAAACGCTAGCTAGATGGTTGTAATACCTATACTTCAACCCTACATATAGTGCTTCTCAATTTTTTACAACACAACCTAAATTTGTGGAGAGGCGATCGCCTTCTGGAATAGGTGCTACGATGATGCGCTTAAGTCCATTGCGTAATGGTGCTTAAATCTAGTGCTGCAAGCTGCATGAGAGTCCCTTCAGTGGCACTACCAGCATAAATTTGGTTTGTAGTCGGGTTGATAGCAATACCCCAAGGTGCATTTTTGGGGATAGTACTCACGATTGAGTTTGTGGCACCATCCATAATTTGTACCCCACTATCTGTGCCGATATAAACCTGATTGAGTCCTGGGTTCACAGCGATCGCTCTAGCACCGGCGATCGTTTTAACAGTGGTGATGACCTCATAGGTTGTGCGATCTAGCACGGTGACGCTTGGAGAAACCCCGACTACCCCTAGATTGGCCACGTAAATACGATTTGTCTGAGGGTTGACCGCAATATCGAGCGACTGAGTTAAATCAGACCCAATGGGAATGGGCGGCAGTACCTCGTAGGTGTCATCGTTTTTAACTTGAATAACAGTCATTGCATTGACGTGAGGTTCAGAGGAGCGGTAACTCCGGGCTACATAGATCCTATTCGCAGCCTCATCTATGGTCAAACCTTGGAGACCATCACCAACTTGAATGGAAGTAAGTTCCGTATTGGTGTTGCCGTCAATCACATGGATCTTTCGTTGGAAGGGGTTAGTGACGTAAATGCGATTAGTCTTTGAATTGACTGCAACATCAATCGGCACCTGACCTAACTTGAGTTCTGCGATGACCTGGAAGGTTTCACCGTTAATCACAGAGAGGCTGTAGCTCTCTTGACCATAGTTGGTCACATAGATCCTCTTAGTCAGTGGATTAACGGTAACACTCCGTGGTTGATAGCCAACTGAGATCCGGTTAACTTCATTGAGGGTTGCACCGTCAAGAACAACTAACTCACCTGCACCAAAAGACTCATGCCCGTTTTCAATCTTTGAGTAGTAGTGAGTTGCCCAGATGTACTGCTCATCAACAGCAATGCCCAAAACATTAGCGTGGTAGCCTGCCTTAGTACCGAGCGGCTTGCTCTGCTTAGTCGTTTGAGCCGGAATACCGAGGCGAGTTTCTAGCGTATAGTCACCCGTAGCGGTCAGCGTCACAGTTTTACCAGCAGCACTATCAGCAATCTGCATAGGAAATGTTGCCGTTGTTGCTCCGGCAGGCACAATCACATTGGAGACTTTAACCAGATTAGCATCGCTGCTGGCGATCTTCACAATCATACCCTCAGGGGGAGCAGGCAGTAATAGCGCAACCTGTCCTAGCGCAGACACACCGGGTTGGATAGCACCCGCAAAGTGGGTAATATTTTGCACAGAGGTCGGCTTTTGGCTGTTATCATAAAATGCGCTGTAGTGAATGAAGACTTTTATCTCTTCCAGCGTCGCCAGATCGACGGTTTTGTCTTCTAGCTCAACCGTCCACTCAGTAGCAACACCTCGACCCCAACAATGAGGCCGATTCTCTAAAACAGTATCGATGGGATTGCCCACCTCGTCAACACCCAGCCGACCAACATAAGTTGGAGGCGTGATATTAATGAGATCTTCACTGCGATTAAAAAACTGGTGGATGTCTTTTTTGTCCGACAGTCGTCTTTGAACTGAGCGGCCATTGTGGGAAACCTTACAGGTGAGTGGAACCTCGCTTTCGATTCCGATAAATTTCAGACTAATCCCTGTCACCTTCGTGTCGTAGCGTTCTGGTCTTTGGGCGATCATGTCATCGAGATCGACTAGAAAACTCAAGATCTTTGACGCTTTAAACTGCTCAATTGCTTCTGGCGTTTTCGTTATGTCAAGTACAAGAGTATAGGGGCCACCTTGCTGATGCCTGTCTTTGATATAGTTGTCGTAGACTCTTTGATAGTTGAGTGATTCAATGGTTTCTATTGATTTGCTGAGAGCAGCGATCAAGTTACCAGTAGCTGAAGTAAAGCTTTTAGGATCTGCCAGAAAGCCAACTTCATCGAGGAATTCAGCTTCTATTTCTGGACTAATGAAGCCGTAAGCATAGGCGACTCGACCAGCGTTATCGGTTAAGTCAACGTAGGGAATCGACCCATCAACAGCCAAGGTGTAAATTTGCAAGGCTCGTACTGCTGCAAAATGGTAGGTTAGCAAAGTGGTTTGGGCAGCTTGAGCGCTACGTAGCATACTGAGCGCCGCCTCTCTGAGCAACTTCTCGTTGCCTTCGATTGTGCCGATGTATCCCTGCACGTTTACTTTTGCACCTTTGGCTGCGTCAACTACTTTCTCTGCCTTGAGGGATGCCACAATTGCCTGTTGATAGCGCAACGCGGTTTGCATTTCCTGGTGTTTTAGGGCTGCCAGTTCCTGGTAGCGTTGAATTAGCTCATTCTGTCTCACCGGATCTCGTTCTTCAGTGATTTGAGCGCTTTTCAACTGCTGAATAATCTTGGAAAAGCTGCTGACAATTGGGGTAACATTGCTGCCCCAGTCGTTTTTGAGTTTATCCTGCAAAGCAACCAGTGCCTGATCGGGAGATGACCCTTGCAAGAGGTCTTTGTACTCCTGCATATAGTTCTCTATACCCTTCTCATCAGTCAATTCCTCAATCTTGGTTTCCAGCACGCTGGTATTCTGCAAAATCGTGTCGAGGTTGGAAGTGAATGCTGCGATCGCCCCTGGATTGCCAGCCGAATCAGTGGCGTAGGCGATTAAACTGTTGGCGACGACTCCAGCTACGATGCCGCTACCCGGAGCAACAACATTGGCTAAAACTGGCACGACAACACCTGCAAAGATCGGCAAAACATCGCTAAAGCCGATCCCCGTGGATGCACCGACTCCAATGGTGAGTTCTAGCTCTAGCTCATTAATCCGTCCATCCACAAAGCGGATGTCATCGTTTATGGAATCCAGAGCATTCTTGACATTATTTTCATGGATTTTAGCCTCCTTTTGCACGTCCCCTAGTGAGTTGAGTTCTAGCTCAAGTTCTGTCAGTCTTGTGTTTAGAACATCTTTGACATGTTTAATTTCTAACACGGTCCGAAGCAATTCGCTGGCGTCCTCAAATAGTTGCCGGATTTGTGGACCGTAGTTAATCAATGTTTGGTTGTAGGCAAGAAAGTCGGGAATGAGTGATAAATCTCGTTCTTTACCGAGAATATTGAGATTCTTCTCAATAAAGGTTTTATATTGCTCTGCCTGCTCGTTAAACGGGTCAAGTTGCAGAACTGCTTTAGCTTCAGTCAAAGCAAGACTTAAGTTGTTTGAATGATTGGGATCTGAAGGGTTGAAGGTTCGGAAATAGTATTCTGCTGATTGGAGTCGATGCTCAATCCACTTCTGGTAGTAGCTAATCTCCTGGGGATTAGTTACGTCATCGAAGACGTTTGCCAACTGACTTCGGACTTCAGCCTGGTAATCTGCTTCGCTAATACGGAGCGCTGTCGCTGGAGTGGGATCGCCCACTGGGCCTGTAACACCAAAATCGCCCGTGTCACCACGTGAAGAACAATCTCTGAAGACAGGTTCTGGGTCACTATCTAAAAACCTAAGCGTGCAGCCGCCGAGACCGCCAGGACCTGGATCTCCGCCAGTTCCACCAGTACTGATAAGTGAGGAGATATCAAAACCACCAGGGATAAGATCGTTTACATACTTGAGAATGATTTCTCCACCGACTCCACCCTTCGCACCAGGTTTTCCGCGAAATCCCTTACCAGGACTTTTTTCATCAGTGCAGTGTGGATGACCATCCTGGCCTATGGAAATACAGTTTTTTATTCCATCCTCTCCTTCTGCACCCTGGCTGCCGATGCCCCCTTTGCCTCCCTCTGACCAAACCGAGATGTTGTGCAAATTACGGCAGATAATGGTCACTTTATGTCCAGAGCGACCTTCCTCAGCTTCCCCTGGAGGGTCAGGAAAGCCATCTGAATCCGACGGATTGCTAGAGGGATTAGCAGTCACCCATAGGACATCCTGTAGATGAATTATATCGGCGATCAATACAAGGTCATAACCTCGAAATAGGACGATTGGAATAGCAAAACCGCCTGGACTGACGATTTCGCGGGCAATAAATGTCAAGGTTTTACCGTAGGCGATCGCCCTTGCTGGCGCTTGAAAATTTTCAGTGCCGATCGGGTTTTGGTCAACTGCCAGAGGCAATTGCTGGATAAAGACTTGGGTTAAATCAATCTTGTCGCGGATATGAAATCCTTTGGTATCCATAATGTACCTTCCTTTAAAGTTCTAGGTTTACTGTTTTAGAAGTCAATTTGTTGCGCTGTTCTAGACAGACAAAGCGCCATATAGTTCTGCGACTGACCAAGGATCTTTACTTGAGGCGATCGCCGTTTGACTCCAATGATCTTCAGCACGATAGAAGTGTTTTAGGATTGCTACACTTGCGAGTGTTCTGGCATAGAAATGATGCAGCAGCTTGGCATCATTGCCAGATCGTCACATACAGGTGCTTCTAGATTCCCATCAGGATTCTAATTGCATTAGCATTGCCTGCAACACCCGGAGCATCGAGAATTTGATTGATATAGTCCTGGCTGGCTATAACCGCGAGCCTGCGTGCCTTATTATACCCAACTCTGCCTGGTTCGTCCTTGTTAAGACCAGTAGGGCATATAAAAGAACCATGACGAGTCTTACCAGGGGGTGCACTGCAAGGCGATGATACCGTAAAGTAGCCAGAGGTTAGTTGTGTAAGACCAGGGAGAAGGGTACTTGGATCGTTGGTGGGAGAGGTTGGGGTGGATTTAGGATTCGGTGAGTCAAACGTAGTGCGACCGAGCCGACTGTCAATAACAGGAAGGCTGGACAGATCTACCCAGTTAGTGTGAGCATAAAAATCCTGGATTGTATGTAATGCGCCACCTAAAGCAATTCGTGCATTAGCCCCGTTGGGGAAGAAAGGGTTAGTAATTTGACCAATAATATAGTTCTTAAACTCCACTAGGCGCGTTGTTCCGTTGAAGAATTCCTCATTGTCGAAGTGCTTCTCAGGATCGAGAAAAGTAGTAGAGAAGTCGGTAGACCTATTAGCATCGCGAATCTCCTGCAGGGCTGTGTCAGAAAACCTGAGCTTCACACTATTCACTACTCTCTCAAGGGGTGACACAATAGGTTTACTAGGGCTTACTACACTGTTACCTCTTATTGCCTCGGACGTAATGCCGAGGTGACCTTCTTCGTCTGGGTTGAAAGCTAAAGCAGACTGAATACCCAGCGGTGATACTACGACCGAGAGTACCAGAAAACCGAGGGCTGCATAGAGTACCAGAAAACGGAGGGCTGCATGGATTTTTTTCATAACTTTACCTACCTTTTTTGAAAGTAAAAAACGACAACACTTCTCTAAAGGAACTGATGTTTTCGTGAAACATAGTTTCCCCTTAGTTTGATATCGCTAGCCATGTGAATACTCCTTTTTGTGTTGTAGAAATTGAGTTGTGGGGCGATCGCCTATCTCGATTTCAACTCATTGAAATGATTGAAAATCGCATCGAAGCGATCGCCTTCTTCTTTAGAAATCGATCTTTGAGACAGTTCCACACAGACAAAGCGTCATGTAGGTCTGTGACTGATCGATTTTCTTCACCAGAGGCAATAAGCCGGAGGCTTGACGCTACGCGTATCGCAGGCTGAAAATTTAGGACTTACGCACTGTACAAAAGAGACATCATGTGTTTCACGTAATTTGGTCGTTCTAGACCTTTGAGAATTACCACCAGATGAGTGGCGATCACTAAAACCTTATCGAAAAATCAGGTTTGAATGTCCCAAACCCATACTTCATATTTGGTATTTCCTGTCAATGCGTAAGTCCTAAAATTATGATCGTCTGAATGAAACTCTCTTTGGAATCTAGAGTTATAGGACCAGCCCTTTCAAGGTGAACGTTTGTACTATGAAAGAAATAAGTTTTTAACCCTATTTTGGTATTTTGGCTCAGGCGATTGCGCGGAGCGCAGACGCCAAGGGTGTATCGCTTAATTTACAATCCAAAAATTTGGAGTTTAATGCATAGATTCTTTGTTCCATTCCAGCCAATGCCTGAAATATCGCAAAAACTTTGATAGTACATATGCTCACCTTGAAAGGGCTAAGTTATAGGACTTACACATTGACAAAATTTCTATTATGTGCTAAATAGTTATTGGCTGTCCTTCTTTCTTTCAATTAGTGCAAAGAAAATCAATTTATGCACGAGTGAGATAGAAATGGGAAATTCTTGCGAAATCTGACTATTACAGAACCGCACGGAAGTTAGCACTCTTTGCGTTATACACACAAAACTTGATTTGTCAAGTATGTAAGTCCTAAGTTAGACTCACAGTGGAGATGAGTAAGGTCAGAGTTTCAACAACTCCAATCGCTTGCGGATTGTTGCTCAGGTTAACTCCTGTGCTGGACACGACGCTCCAGGATCAGATATGGTATTAAATTGGCATTGACCAGCATTACAGTATCGCATGCCTATAAGAGACCACCTAGGATTTTGCCAATTTCTGACATGCCAAGGCGAAACGGCATCATTTGGATCTGTTCCCGTCAGTGTGACAAATTCACCCGCGCGATTAATGAAACAAAACTCCAGCATTTGAGTAAGCTCCTTGTGCTTTTCAAAGTTGGTTCTATTACCATCGACTTGCTTTAAAACCGTTATTTATAGGCTCCCCTCTAAATTTAAAAACGTAAATGGGGATAATTTAAGGAGTTTGATTTCAAAAAATCAGCTACAAAAAAGGTCACTTAAGCTAACGGAAGAAAATTTAAGGAGAGTCATCTTTGCTCTCACCAGGCAAGCTCTGCATTTCAGCAATGGCGAATATTCTTTCGTGAAAAATTTGGAAAGTTAAGATCCGGGACTGTAGCTTAAGATTGTAGTATAGATGTTATGCATCCCTGAGCGATGGACTTTGAAACAGCATTGAAAATAGTAGATGCAGCAGTTGTTGCCCAGACAAAAAGACATCTCAAAGATATTGAAGTGACAATACTTCGCGCCTCTTGGCAAGGTCAGAAGTATGACGAGATCGCCAAAACTTACGGTTACACGACTGAGTACCTACAGCATGATGTTGGTCCAAAGTTATGGCAGATGCTGTCAGAAGCATTTGGGGAAAAGGTCAGTAAAAAGAATTTTCAGGCGGCAATACAGCGGCAGCAGCTGCAGTCACAGTTGTTAGAAGTCCAAAATCCTGAAGTACATATACCATCTAGTCTAAGGGCAGAAGTAGAACAAGCAGCTAAAATTTCTCATCCTATAGGATACTCTCAAGCGCTCAACCGTCGGCATCAAGACTGGACAGAAGCAGTTGATGTATCTGTTTTCTACGGGCGCACACAAGAGTTGGCTGTGCTAGAGCAATGGATTGTCAAAGACCAATGCCGAGTGTTGGCGCTACTAGGCATGGGCGGCATTGGCAAAACTGCCTTATCTGTAAAGTTAGCCGAACAAATTCAGGAGCAGTTTGAGTACGTGATTTGGCGAAGTCTGCGTAATGCCCCACCCCTTAAAGAGCTGCTCACCGAGCTGATTCTATTCTTATCCGACCAACAGGAAACGAATTTGTCAGAAACGGTAGACGCTCAAGTCTCACGATTGATTCATTATTTACGCTCCTCTCGGTGTTTGCTAGTTTTGGACAACGTCGATGCGATTTTAGGCAGTAGTGGTGCGTCACAGTCACCGTATGGCGCTCAAGCTGGGGAGTACCGCGAGGGCTATGAAGGATATGGGGAACTCCTCAGACGGGTGGGAAGCGAACGCCACTCCAGTTGTATAGTATTGACCACCCGGGAGAAGCCCAAAACGCTGGTATCATTAGAAGGTGAAACCCTACCCGTTCGCACCTTACCATTAGCAGGTTTAAGCGCAGCAGAAGTCAGCAAAATCTTCAAAGCCAATGGATGTTTTTGTAACTCAGAGATTGATTGGCAGATTTTGAGGGAGCGTTATTCAGGCAACCCCCTGGCGTTCAAGATTGTCTCTACAACTGTGCGAGACTTGTTTGATGGTAGCATCAGTGAGTTTCTAGAGCAAGGAGCGATCGCCTTTGGAGAAATTAATACACTGCTAGACGAGCAGTTCCATCGGTTGTCAGAGATAGAAAAGCAGGTTATGTATTGGTTAGCGATTAATCGAGAATTGGTAACGCTTACCCAATTGCGAGAGGATTTTGTGCCAACTATATCGCAGCCAAAACTACTAGAAGCATTGCAATCGTTGGGGCGGCGATGTCTAATTGAAAAAAGTAATAGGCAGTTCACCTTACAGCCTGTTGTTATGGAGTATGTGACACAACAGTTTATCGACCAGGTTTATGAGGAAATAGTAGGGAAGGATTCGGGCACAAGCATTCGGGATGAAACCAACCCCTTATTATACCTCGAAGGGGTAACAAATTACATCTTTCATTCTTCATCTTTGTTTCTAAGTCATGCTTTGATTAAAGCTACTGCAAAAGATTACATCCGAGACAGCCAGAGCCGCGTGATTTTAGCACCGCTTGTGGCTCGGCTAGTCGGCAAGTTTAGGTCTAAAAAGGATGTGGAGTATCAGCTTAATCAAATTCTGCTCAGACTGCGCTTGCAATTTCCCAATTTAGTTGGATATGCTGGCGGAAATATCATTAACTTATTGCGCCAGCTAGAGATTGACTTGAGGGGTTATGACTTCTCGCACTTGAGTATTTGGCAAGCGTATCTAGTTGGCGCAACTTTGCATCAAGTTAACTTTACCGATACTGACCTTTCCAACTCGGTGTTTACGGGTGTCTTGGATGAAAACCTGTCTGTGGCTTTTAGTCCGGATGGAGAGCTTTTTGCGATTGGTAATGCGGATGGCAAAGTGAGGGTATATCAAACTGAGGATTATCGAGAACTGATGATTTTGGAAGGTCACATCAGTTGGGTTCCTTGTGTCGTCTTCAGTCCGGATTGTCGAACCTTAGCAAGTAGTTGCAGTTATGACAGAACAATCAAGCTATGGGATCTTGCTACGGGTGAGTGTTGCAATACGTTAGAGGGACACACTGGATGGGTGCACTCCATTGCCTTTAGTCCGGATGGTCAACTCTTGGCAAGTTGCAGTTTAGACCACACCGTCAAGTTGTGGGCTGTCGCTACAGGGCAGTGTTTGAAAACCCTCGAAGAGCATACCGATTATGTGACGACAGTTACTTTTAGTCCGGATGGTCAACTCTTAGCAAGTGTCAGTTATGACCGAACTATAAAGTTGTGGCACGTTGAGACTAGGCAATTAATTAAGACATTGCAAGGGCATACGCAGTGGGGCAGAGCAGTTGCCTTCAGTCGAGATGGTAAAATCCTGGCAAGTGGCAGTTGGGATCGAACGATTCGATTATGGGATGTTGCTACTGGAGAATGCTTGAAAATTCTCCAAGGACATACTGAGCCTGTAGCATCAGTAGCTTTCAGCCCAGATGGTCGAGTCCTCGCAAGTGCTAGCTATGACTTTACTGTCCGGGTATGGGACGTTGCGACCGGACACTGTTTGAAACTCATGCAAAAACATTCTGGCTGGGTTTTGTCTGTCGCATTTCATCCCAAAGGTCACACGTTAGCAAGCGGTAGTCTTGATCGCACGGTCATATTGTGGAATATGGAGACGGGAGTATCATTCAAGACTTTGCATGGCTATAGTGCTCGAATCAAGTCAATAGCCTTTAGTCCAAATGGGCGCTACTTAGCCAGCAGTAGCGATGACACAATGGTGAGGCTGTGGGATGTACAATTCGGTGAATGCAGCAAAATCCTCCAAGGTCATATCACTTGGACATGGTGTGTCACCTTTAGTCCGGATGGTCGAACGCTGGCTAGTGATGGCGGCAAAGGTAGCATTCGGTTGTGGGATGTTACTACAGGTCAACTAATTCGGGTTTTGCAAGGCAACACGAGCATCGCTAACGAAATTTATTCTATTGCCTTTAGTCCGGATGGTCAAACGTTGTACAGTAGCGAGCTTAACCGCATCATCCGCTTCTGGAACGTCCAAACAGGAGAATGCTGCAAAACCCTTTCTCTCAATAATCGAGCTTGGTCGGTTGCCCTCAGCTCAGATGGTGCAATTTTGGCAAGCGGCTGTGATGACAAAATCGTAAGATTATGGGATGTCCGTTCTGGAGATTGCCTCAAATCCTTGCAAGGGCACATAGGTAGAGTATTCTCAGTTGCCTTCAGTCCATCTGATGTCACCACAGGCGAGACGCGTATGCCACCGCCTATGCTACTAGCCAGCAGCGATGATGACAAGACTGTGAGACTGTGGGATGTCTACTCCGGAGAATGTCTCAAAGTCCTGCAAGGTCATACTGGTCCGGTGCCGTCAGTTCAGTTTAGTCCAGATGGTCGAATTGTCGTCAGTAGCAGTCTCGACAAAACGGTGAGACTGTGGGATGTTCGTTCAGGGCAATGTCTCAAAATCTTGCAGGAGCATCAGGCCCAGGTGTGGGGAATTGCCTTTAGCCCCGACGGCAAAACCTTGGCAAGTAGCAGTGCAGATGGAGCAATTAAGCTTTGGCAGGTTGAGACGGGTGAGTGTATCAGAACAATGCGATCGCCCAGACTTTACGAAGGCATGAACATTACAGGGGCAACTGGATTAACAGAGGCTCAAAAAGCGACCCTCAAAGCACTGGGAGCAGTAGAGCTGAATTGAACGCAACTTCTGTGCAAGCTTGGACAAACAAAGCCCCTGCGATCGCATTTACTTCACGATTTCTTCAGATATACTTTATTTCTTTATGTGCTTAATTTGATATATACAAGTTTAGGTAAACAAGCTCCTGATTACAAAGCAACCAAAAAAGCTCTGCTAAATTTCATTACAGAGTTGGAGAAAGTTCGCAAAGCTACTAACTTTTACCTTGCTAACCCGAAAGCAAAGCATGGCTTTTTTGAAT
The DNA here is from genome assembly GCF_002368435.1 of Kalymmatonema gypsitolerans NIES-4073. Lineage (GTDB taxonomy): Bacteria > Cyanobacteriota > Cyanobacteriia > Cyanobacteriales > Nostocaceae > Kalymmatonema > Kalymmatonema gypsitolerans. Next base: position 57,526 of record NZ_AP018265.1, on the reverse strand, counting down.
TCGCCAACAAAGTCATAGTTTTACCTATATTTGAGCTATTCTGTGAAATCGCTTAATCGCTTGAGAAAGATTTCTCTAACGTCAGCATTTGCTGTAACCTCAGCATATTGTTTAACTCTCCTATCAATTGCTGTCTCAGTGCTGTCAAGCGTGGGCTTCTTGCGAACGCTGACAGCTTTTCTCTAGACGTGGGCGCGGGTAATTCTCCTGACTTTTCACGGGAAGTCCGAGAAACACCAAACAGCGTGGTTTTTTCCACAATCTCATTATCAATAGTTCTAAATTAATGAATTGAACTTTGGACAAAATTAAATCTCCTAATTCAAAAACTTTATACTTAAATCTCAGCACACTGCTAAAACGGTATGGTTTTATATTTGCAATTATTTTTTGGCTGATTGCCATTCTTTTTTAAGAATGGAATATAGATTCAAATCATCAAATTTTCCTCTGATAAATGTGTATTCTCGTTTGACACCTTCAAGCTGCATACCAACCTTTTCCAAAATTCGGATAGAAGCAACATTATCAGGTAAACAGACTGCTGAGATTCGATTCATTCCTAACTTGGCAAAACTAAAGTCAATAATCTGCTTTACAGCTTCAGTCATCAAACCTTTACCCCAATATTTTCTGTTGCTGGCATAGCCTACCTCAGCACGAGCGTTTCTGAAACTGTAATCACCCAAGCCAATTCTACCAATCATCTTTCTCTCGGTTTTTAATTCCATTGCCCAGACAAAAATTTCTCCTTTGTTGTATCCTTCTATTACCTCAGCAAGGTCTTTTTTGCTGTCTTCAATTGAATGAAATGGTAGCCAAAGACCAAAACTAGCTATTTCAGGGTCACAAGCATATTCATACATATCTGCTGCATCTTCCATGCAAAGTTTCCGCAGTGTCAAACGTTTGGTTTCAAGGGTAGGAAGATTTTTTAAAATATCTACTGCTGACATAAAAAATATACTTAATAAAGCTCTCAGGTAAAGGTTAAGAATGAGGAATTATTGAATCTTTTGTTTTGCCTTAGATTTTCAAGCTTGGAAAATACAAAGAAAGAGAAATCATTGATGAGTCATCATCTTTACTGTCGCGGGTATGAAGGCTTTTAGCATTACCCTATGGGGTAATTTTTTAATAGCTACTAGTCTTGATATTTTTTTGAAGTGAGGTAAATTCATCATTAATGAGGACGTAACAGGTGATATCATTGACTTGCCTAGATCAAATATTGAAGACGCTGCTTAGCCGTTCAGTAAATCTTTCTTTAACGACATCATCCTTGACTCTTTTCTATCAAAATGTCATAATAGACACAAAAAAAATGATACAAATCAATGCTTGAAGCAGCAACATTATTTAGTGGTGGCGGAGTTCTTGACGCCGCCATGATGAAGTATGCAGATAAAGGTTTAAGTGTACGTTTAGCCGTGGAAGGTGATCCAAGCAATCCAGAATTAAGTCATGCAATTGCAGATGTTTACGCAGCTAACTATCCGGATACCCAGCTACTTAGACAGCCGGTAGAAACTGTTAACTTTAGGAACTACTATGACAACTGGTTCCTTTTGCACGCTTCACCGTCATGTAAATCTTTCTCTAACGCAAACACAAGCAAAGGCGGAGAGAAAGAAAAGGACTTGACAGCAGCGATCGCAGTAGCAAAAGCAATTCGAGAGATGCAACCACGCTATTTTACGCTTGAACAAGTACGAGGCTATGTCAAGTCAGAGTCATTTAGCGTCATTTACAACACACTTGTAGAGCTAGAGTATGCAATCTGTTTTGATGTGGTTAACGCGGCTAACTACAGTGTCCCACAAGACAGAGAACGAATGTGTCTGATTGCTCACCGTGGTAACTCGCTTGTAGGAATGCCAGTGCGTCAGCGTCCTATATCTTGGATGGATGCGCTCGCTCATCGCATTGATTACATGAACTTTGCAGAACCTACGGTTACACAGAAGCAAGCATTATACGAGCATCGTTTGCTATATCCTGACACAGAAGCTTTTTTAGTTCAACGTCTGTCAATTCGTGACAACGTAATAATCAGGCATCCATATGAATTAGCACCTACTATTACTTGTGCGATTTTCACAGACAACAAGGCAGCTAACAGAAAGTCATTCCTCAATATCTGGTACAAAGGGCAGTGGCTTGACCTGTCAGTGCGTGATTGTGCGATACTACAGTCAATCCCTGATTGGTATTATTTGCCCCCACAGTCGAGAATCGCGGGCGCAGTCGTAGGTAATGGCGTGCCAACTAAGCTCTACGAGGCAATACTAGGACAAATTTTAAAACATTATGAGCGAAGTTATCGTTAAGGAAAGGTTTCAATGGCGATAGACAAAGCGATACAGTTAGCTGAGCGCTATGACCAGGAACTCATCAAGATGGAAGATGCTGCTATAAAACGCATGAACAAAGCACTAGATGCAGCGTTTAGGCAGCTTGACAAAGAGTTGACTAAAAGCTATGACAACATAGGTAGTAACGCAACGATACTACAAGCGCAAAGGAAAGCACTGATACTACAACAGCTAGGAAGCTTATTACAGATAGTGCGACCACAAGACGCAAAGATGTATCAATCTGTATTACAAAACCTGATTGATAACTCAATTGATGCGGGTGCAGATTTAGGAGGCTCTTTAATCAAAACAATTAATCCTGCTGTTGATGTCAAACCTTTTGCTGATGTTCCTATAGAGGCGGTCGTCAGCGCTTCTAAGAATGCTTATGAGCGTTTGCAAAGACATGGTGAGACGTTTGCCAGCACTGCGACCGCTATTATTGACCAAGGGCTAATACAAGGCTGGGGTACTCAGAAAATCAGACAGCCGTTACAACAGCAGCTAGGGATCACAAAAAGTCGTGCTGAGATGATTGCACGGACAGAAACAATCGCCGCCTATAATGACGCTGCTGACCAGCGCTACACCGATGCTGAGATAGAGGGCGTATTGTGGATAGCTATTGGAGACAAAAGAGTGTGTTCCTACTGCCTCTCTCGCCACATGAAAGTGTACAAACGCGGTTCAATGCGACCACCTTTACATCCGTCGTGTAGATGTACGCTTGCCCCGGTAAATATGGCTTGGATAGAAGCAGGTATTGTTGATGTTAACACGCTACGTTCAGAGCGTCAGCGAGCGCTAGAAGAGGCGATAGTAGACCCGAAGGAAGAGCCAGCCCCATTTGAACGCGCAGCGGGTATCAAGAGTCTGCCTAAACCAATTTACATACCCGTTATTACAGTGCCGCCCAAGCCTGTGATTACATCAGGTAGTGCAGAGATTGCGTCCGTTACTCCTAAAGCAAAAACCAAGAGAACTCCTAAACATAAGCAACCCAGTATCAATTACTCTGTTAATCGTTATAATCCTGAAGAATTAATACAACTGGGTGCAAAGTTCACAGAACAAAATCTAAAAATTCCTGAGATATCTGATAGAGAGAGACAACTAAAAAAGGCGCTCGCAAATGCGAGACAAAAACTCCAAGAAGAGGTACAAGCTGGTTCACCATCTCCAAAGACTATTGACGCTTTTCGCAAAGCAGAAAATGCTTATTACAAGGAACAAGAAAAACGACAGGAAGCCGAGACGAAAGAATATGACAAACTAAGACAAGCTATCAAGAAAAAACACGGCGAACTAGACGCACAAGCATTAGTTGATAAAATTAATTTCCAAAATTTAGGAGAAATAACAACCCAAACTCTTAAAAGCACTTATCAAGACTTTTTTGAACTCACAGGTGGTAAAGGTGCTCGCAGTATCAAGACTCTTAAGTATGATGACCCTAGAGCGTACGCATCTAGATACGACAATACAATCAACATAGGTAAAGGTGCGGAAAAAGGTACACAATTCCACGAAGCTGGGCATCATGTGGAGTATGAATCTAAAGATTTACAGATGGCTATGAACATCTGGCGTAATCAACGTGCTTACTCTTTGCAATATAAATCTCTCAAAGAATTAACAGGAATTGATTATGATGATGATGAAGTAGCTTTAGAGAACAAATATCTTGACCCTTATGTTGGCAAAGTTTATGCTAACGATTCTACAGAAGTGCTATCTATGGGAATAGAACATTTTACAGATGCCAAGGCGATGCGCCGTTTACGTGAGACAGATAAACAACATTTCGACTTAATTATGGGAGTAATACTAGCTGATGAGAATTGAAATTAAAGACACACTTTTACAGGAGATAATTATAATTCAAACTGACACAAATAATCCAGACAATATTATTGACATAAACTGGCAAGGCGATGATTCTGCTATAGAAAGATTGCAGCGCTCGCTATCTAATTCTCATGGTGCATATGGTCACATCTTGCATATAGAAAAAACAACAAACGCTGACCTTTATGCAGCAGTAACAAAATTATCTGCAACAGAATACACAATCATTTCTGTTGACCCTGTTCCTAAAATTAAGAGTTTCAAAGATGTCCAAACTTGAGGTAACAAAATATTAGGCGCTCGCTAAAACAATACACTTACTGATAGAATCAATCAAGTTTTATATAAACGTATAAGAATATTAGACACAGTTCCAATTGTGTCCATGATATCGTAAAGGAAAGATTTCTCAAACGATTACTAGATTATGGATTACGGACAGGCTTTAGACTGGATGAACCAGCAAGAAGGCGGTAGCGAATACATAGAAGCTGTGAGAGCTTATGTCAAGGTTTTATCTGATGAAGCCAAAAAGCATAAGCTAACTGCTCGTGATGCAGAGGCAAAGCTAAAGCGGTACTCGGAATTAGCAGGTGAGGGCGAGGATTTAGAAAAGGTCATACAGGGGCTAAAGACTCAACTTGCCGAACTGACTAAAGAACGTGACGACTTGAAGACACAGCATGACACAGTAGTCAGCGAGCGCGACGCACTCAAGACAGAGAAAACAAATTTAGAGCGCGGCGCAGTTTTCCGTACAATCTCTGATAGATTTAACTTTGACTATAGTGCTTTTGAGAGCCTATTCAAAGACATTGACACAGGGGCGTTTAACGTTTCAGAGGATAGCATCAAAATTACTGTTGATGGCAAAGAGGTTTTACTTGAGGAATATGTAGAAAGCTTAGAGGAATGGAAAAAAAATGCGTTGTCTTACAAAAATAACGCATCACAAAATTCATCAACGTCACTACCAAGCGCAGGTACGAAGGGTACGACCTCGCAAGGCGGCTCCTTGGCTGACAATTATCTAAATAGCCGTGTCAGTGCTTCTAGATTCAAAAAAAGCTAGCCATTCTCGATAGTCTTGTCCAGTCCAGTAGGCTATCCAAAATTCCCTATCTTTGTCAGAAAAAGGCTGTACTTGTACCATTCTGATAAGTCGCTCTTGTTCTTGGATGCGTTGCAGCGCTCGCCTCCAAGTGTGCATTGTTATTGCTATTTAAGACTTTAAGACGTACATTATGCTAGTATTGTTTCAGCCCAGAGGGGCGTTAGAGAAATCTTTCCTTAACCACATCTAGGGAGATGTAAGGCGGCGAGTACCGGGAAGCCGTATAAACCGGATGCAGTATTTGAGTTGAGCCAGAGGGCGAGACAAAAATATCAAAGTGACCCAGAGGGGCAAGCACGATAGTTTATTGTATCGTTGAGTTTTGCTATGGCTGAAATTAGATTCAATCCTACGATTGTCACTCAAGACGCGGCATGGGTCGGGGAATCTTTGAACTACAACACGCTTATGCCTCATGGCGCTCTAATCAATCCGATAGGCATAGAGGCAATAGACAAAGCGACTTTAGAGGTTAAGACAGCGATCGCAGCTGGCGACAAAAAGATAGAGGTTAAGAACAAGATAAACAACGGTGCGGGTATTCCTAGTGGAATGACTCTCACATTTGGCGCTACAAGCGTCATCACAAGTAGATGGGCATCAAGTGACGCGACAACACTTGAGATTTTTCCCTCTCCAGGTGTTATTGCTGCTGATACGAGTTACAACTATCCAGGATACGGCGCTCGCCCATTGTACTCTGGTTGGGCAGTAGGGCGGACGTTCGCAGAGCGTGACGCTGGTACACCATTCACACTTGCTGCTGACACGGATGATGAAATTTATTTGATAGCCTTTGACGTTCCTGACGCACTTAGAAATCAGGAAATAGTATTGGTGAGACATCAAACTCGTGTGAAAGAAAATCGTCTACCTAAGTTCTCAACTTATAGCAGTGGGCTTCAAACTAAGCTACGTACTGCGTATCAAATGTATATCGGAACTTAGTGGCATCAGCAAGGAGGTTTTGTAAATGGCGTTCGCAGTTTTTCGAGACGTTATTGAATTTTTAAGCAAGCCTGGGAAGGATGGATGGTCAGAGTTTGATAAACTGACAATTTCGCCCATGTTGCAATTTGGTACGGATGATGCCCCGTACTTCTTTCAAGAACTATTACCAGAAAGGTTAGTGTCGAAAAATCAAGGCACAGAAGGTAACATTGAATACCGTTCTACACTTGCTGCTTCTGGAAGTTCTTACGCCCCTACTGACATCAATAAAGGTGGTCAAATCATTGGGACGTTTGACTACAAACTGGGTTTTACCAATCAAAAAGATGTGCTTGATGTCGCCACCTACGAAGCAATTCATGACATCTTGCAACTGAGTGATGACTCTGCAAATCTGAGTAATCTTGAAACGGCTGCTGAAGCCGTTTTAGATTGGACTAATCAAAACATCATCAAGCCACAAATGGACTTAAATGAGCTTTTCCGTTCGCAAGCCATTATTGACGCGCTTGTGAAACGTAGAGGCGCTAACGGATACTACGAGGACGTAAGATATCCAAACAGCCCAGGACAAAGAGTGATAATTCCAGGTGGAACCGTCGCAGCGCCATTAGGATGGTACAAGACCGATGGCAGCTATGACTCTATGCTTGACTTGCAAGCAATTCAAACTGTTGCCAGGAAGAAAGGATTAGAAATTGTCAGAATTGCGTCAAGCTGGGAGCCGAAACGAGCATTTATGAATAACCCAGCAATCAAGAATAGATTCTCAGGCGTTGCGATCGCGCCAGGTGCAGGCGGTACAGGTATCAGCACCAGTGCATTGCCCAACATGGTGACAGAAGATGGTGTAGACGCACTTCTCAGACAATGGCGTTTACCAGCTTGGGAACTCTACGACAAAACCTATAACTACAAAGACGCCAATGGCATCATTCAGACCACTGGCTTCATGGATAAAGTGGACGGTACAGGGAAGAAATACAATCCTGTAATTTTAACTTGCCGGACTCGTAGAGAGTGGACTATCACATTACCCAATCCCATAGGTAAAGTGCTGCTAACCAACACGCTTGGATACTTTGGAATTGGACGCTGTGTTGGACATCAAAATCCAGGACGGGTTCTTAACAGACTTTTAGAAGACAAGTTACATCCACCCTCATTTACTGCCGAGGTCATACAGGAGGGATTACCAATTTTGACAGCCCCAGAAGCGCACTTCGTACTAAATGTTTATGAGCCTACACCTTGATGAATGACAGAAACATTAAGAGTGTGACAACGTTAATAGTGACGTTCACAGAATACGATAACGAGGCGTTTGAAACGTCTGTTAGTGCTACAACTAGAACAAGGATAGACCATGCAATGGGCATTCTAGCTCTAGGCTCAGGCGTATTGCAGGCTTGTCCAGATGCTTATCTTGACCCTGAAAGTATTGACAATTGGACAAAGGAGTAAGCATGAAAGTCAGCATAGAAAGCGCTGTGTTATATAACGGGGTAACCTATTTGCCTGATGAATCTGGTTTTGCAGAAGTACCAGACGAGGTAGCAGAGGCTCTAAATTTAACTAAAGTCACTAGCTCTACTGTTGTAGAAGATACAAGCGGTGTAGAAGACACAGGAGAATCAGGAAAAACTACGGAGGGTAGCACAAGTGGCAGTACCACCACTAAACGTAAATGATGCTCTTTCACAGTTTCAACAAATACCTGCGGTCGCTCAACTGTATGAAGAGTCAGAGCGACCACATGTAGAAAGACTGCTCAACATCACCAAGGGTAAGCTATTGCCTAACTTTGGAGGTGTCCCCGGTTTTAGAATTTATGCAGCCGCAGCGCGTTACATAGGCTCTCATCCAGAATTGCGCTTTGTGCGTCGCCACGATAATACAGAGGTGGGAGATGTCGCCGCGCTAATTGCATCTTTAGAAAGCACACAAGCTGATGAGGATGCTGACTATTTTGAACCTGTTCCTAGTGGCGCGTTCAAATCACCTTTGTTTAGAACTGTTTCTGTTAGAGGCTATGCTGAACCATGAAGAAAATTTTTGCAGCTAGTAAAGTCTATGAACATGCAAAAATCACTTTTGGTATAGTTGATTCTACTTGCTGTGATGACGTTGATGAGCGCGGTAACTTCAAGAGCAAATCTTGCATTGAACTGACCGCGCAAATTGATAGAGCAGGTCAAGGTCAAGGCAACACAACAGATTCAGAAGCGTACGCCAAAGATAGTCGCGTGATGGAAGGACACTTAATCAAACCTTCCAAAATGCCAGCAGAGTTAAAACCTGGGGTCATTGGCATTATTGAGTTTGAAGATGGCGAACGCAACAACTGCAAGCTGCTACCTGTGTCTCAGATTAGCTGGAAGATAATCAATTGCGATCGCATTAAATTAGAGGTGGGCACAGGTTCAATAGTTCGTTTGACGTGACGTTAAGGAAATCTTTCTCTAGCGATGATAACAATCAAGATTAACAGCACTGAGTTAGGAAAATTCAAAGGGTCTGCGTCCGCGCTCAAGAATATGCAAAAGCCCATGAAACAGGCGCTCGCATATTTGGAGCTTGAAACTAAAACCCAGTTCGTTACGCAATCAGATTTTGATGGTAATCGCTGGAAAGACTTAGCTCCAAGTACCTGGGCAAGGAAAAAATCAGGCGTGATAGGCAGAGAGACATCTGTCATGGTGAACTCTATCTACACGCGATTAAATGGAGGATTAGAGGGTGAAATAGGGCTAAGCGCTGAATACACTATATTTTTTCACGCAGGTACAGAAAAAATGCCAGCACGACCTATATTAGGAATCAATGATAAGCGGCTGACAAAAATACAATCCGTGTTTGAAATCTACATTGGTGATTTGTTTAATTGAATCTTGAAATATTCAAGGAATTGCAACAAATCAGGCGTAGCAAGATACTCGCAAATCTTAATTAGTCTTTCGGAGGTGAAAAAGTCTCGCTCAGAGTACCAATCAATCATGTCTGAATTATTCTTAGATTGATTGCAACTCATGCAACAAGGAAGCAAGTTTTGCATCGTATGATTTCCAGATTTGGACAAAGGTATAACATGGTCAATTGTTACGACACTGTTAAGCGATTTACCGCAATAAGCACAACATTCATCAAAGGTTTTCAGCATTGCGTCAATATGAGATTGCGTTATTTTCTCAATTTGAGAACGCTTGAGAAATGCACGTCTTTTGTGTTTATAAAACTTGTATCGATGCTTGTTGAGCGTCCTGTAAATGCGTTGACGCACTCTAATTGCGTCATTCATATTTGCATGATGCCATTCTCTTGCATACTTACGCCATTTCTCAGGATTGCTCCAGTAGGTTTTTCGATTCTTAGCTCTAAATCTTTCTGGATTGTCTTGATAGCGCTTTCTTGCTTGTGCTTGCAGTCTTTTTCGATTATCTTTTCGCCATTGCTTTTGATAAGCTTTGCGCTCGCTTGTTTTGTCTCTTTCCGCCATACATTCAAGACAATCACTATTATCCAAGCGTCGCAAACTCAAACCAGTCTGATTAAAATCATGACCGCGCTTGCAAAGTCTACCCAAGTAGAACTTTTCACTATTAAATTCCGTCATAATTCACAATTAAACATTCACAATCAGCTAGACGCTTTAGTGTGTCTAGCTGTTCCTTTTGGCTTATGACATACTGCGGTGATGACCCTAACAGAAATGAGTGGAATCTAGTAGATTTATCCATCTCAGAACGTCTGCAACCATTGCGTGACTACCTCTGTGATGAGAATGTTTTAGTGCGGGCGCTTCCTGATGTTGCAGCCGGATTTGGTGAAAGAGTCGAATCAGGTGACATCTATCACTTAATCAGAGCAGGCAGGGCTGTGGAAGAGGAAAATAGAGACGCTGATAACAGGGTTACTGCTGAAGTTTGGACGCTTTTGTTAGTCATCATGTTACCGCATCGATACACATCAAAAGGGTTGTACGATGCACTTAAAAAAGCGCGTGACTTGCTCATTGGTTTTAAGCCTCCTTATGCAACATCAACCATCAGAGCGTCCACTGCTGGCTGGCAATTCAAGCGTGACGAAAGTCAATGGATAGTTGAATCCAACTTTGAATTTGACATCAACATCTTGGAACATACAGACATTACACCTGACATCACACCTATGATTACGGAAGTGACAATCAATACAGCGACAATGACTGAGGTGGTCACATGAAAATCAAATGGCTTGTAGAGACACTTTCTGTAGTAACGATAAGAGAGGGAGAGGCTATACAACCGTTGTTTGGCGAGACTTATGACGTGCCTGACGACTCAGAGTACTTTCTCAATGCTTTAACACGTGGTTGGGCTGAACGCATAGAAGAACCTCAGTCAAAAACAACCAAGAAACGCGCTCAAGTCACTGAGGAATAGAGAAAATGGCTTTAGTTAGAGGAATAGAAATTTACAGCGGCACGACTGCACCATTGCTGACTGGTTCAGCATTGCCTATTGTAATTGTAGGGACTGCTCAGGGTGCGATCGCAGCAGTGAACACAATCACAAAAGTCACGAGTACGACAGATGCGATCGCTAAATTTGGAACGCACACCGCAGGGGATACAATACCCAGAAGTCTAGAGGTTTTGCTGAGATACGGCTGTAATAACATCTACGTTATCCGTACGACATACAGCGCGACACTTGCCACGAACGAGACAAACTTGATAGGAGCAGACACAGCAGGCGCTCGTACAGGTTTGTATCTAGTGAAAGATATCCCCTCAAAATTCAATGTTTATCCTGCTTTTGTCCTGGTTCCTGGTTTTAATAGTGATGCTGTTGCAACTGCTCTCGATTCTGTGGTTAATGCTGTCAGAGGCTATGGAATCTTAGACGCCACAGACGGCGATACAGTTGCAGCGGTTCTCACAGCGCGTGACACTGCAACAGGCATAGGCAAAAAGAGCGAGCGCTTGATAATTGCTTATCCATCATTGAAAAGAGCGAGCGCCCCTACCATCTTTGAACCATTAAGCGTTCATATTGCTGGGTCTGTCGCCAAAGATGGTAGCTATGGTAAGTCAACATCAAGCTTGACGTTGCTCGGCGTGTTAGAGCCTAGCATTACTCTTTCAATGTCGTTGACAGATGAAAATTCTGATACAGCTAAATTGAACGCCAAGGGTGTAGTGACCATTATTGTTGATGGTAATAACTACAAAACTTGGGGTGATAGAAATGCTTTATATCCTTCAGCAATGAGTGATAGAAGCTACATCACTGTTGTCAGATTGGAAGATGCAATTATGCAGAGAGCGATAGAACGCGCTCGCAAGTTTATTGACCAACCTGCAACTGTGACAACCGCCTTACTTGCTCAAGCTTCATTCAACGCCATGTTCTATGAAATGACGGCTCAAGGTGAGATTGAGTCAGGAAAAGCAACATGGAACGAAGCAGACAGCGATTTAAACGTAGGAAAACTTAAATACCAATTAGAAGCTAATTCTATTTTGCCTGTTGGATTAATTCAGATTGGTCTAACGATAGGAGTATAAAGAAATGCCATTACCAACTGAGTACAAAATTAAGGGTCAGTGGGCTGTTTCTATGGTAGGAGGTGGCGCGACCCCTGCAACCTTTACAGGTGCAGCATCAGAATTTACTATAGATGGTTTAGAGCGTGAGGCGGACGACGACCGCAGACCTGGTGCTGCTGGCGCAATTAGCTATCAAGGTGATTTCAACGCTATGAAAGCAACCATTAAGTTAATGGGTATCACGGATGCTCTCAGAGATGCTTGCATGGAAAGCGTGTGTTCTAACGTGACTTTTACTCTTAGCGCCGTGGCAGAAAACAAAAGGGATGCTTGCGATATTGCGACTTTTGCAGCAACTCTTAGAGGAATAATACTTAAATATCCAATCGGTTGGCAGTTCAAAAATGAAACAGCCGAAAACGAAATAGTTTTAGGGGTCAATTACTATCAAGACGTATGGAAAGGCAAAACTTTTGAGTATGATCCTGATAATATGCTTTGGAACTGGAAAGGCACAAATCTTTGGGCAGCAAGAAAAACAGCATTAGGTATGTAATATGTCAGAAATTCAAGTGATTGAACCTCCTCAACTTAATCCTGAAGCGGACGCACTGCAAAATCCAGCACCACCCACAATTGCAACTGTAGTACTCAGAGATATTTACACTTTTGAACTTAAGCCCATATCTGCATGGACGTATTTCCTATTTAATGAAAAAGTCGTACCGCCAGAAATGAGTAACGCAGCGGCTGGTCGTGCAGTCGGCGCAAAACTGGCTCAACAATGGCTATTTGAGCAATGCTACTATCTCAACGGCGAACCCTTAGACGCTATCAAACTCAACAGCTTGCAACTGACAATGAGAGAAGCTAATCGGCTTCTAGTACCACTAGTCACAATGCAAGCCGAGATAGAATTGCTTGACTCAGAAGACAGCAACCCCATTGATTACACTGACTCGAAACACTTCAAAATAGGCGCTCGCAAATTTACATTCCTAGATATCCCTTGGGAGGCGACGGATGACTTTTACAAAGACATTCAGATTAGTCCTGCCCAGGCTTATAAAAATCTAGCTAAGAAATATTACAGAGTCAACGGCGAGCGCATAACAGAAGAAATGTTTATCAGAACTGAATCAGAAGGCGGTATCGGACTTGCAGCAGGGAAAGTCATTTTTGACCAGGTAAAGCAACAAGTCAACTAATACCAAGCCGTTTAACAGTTTTAAGGGTCTGTCGTTACATGGGTTGGTCACTCGCAGACTTTAACTACTTTAAATCTCTAGAACAGCTTGATAGTTGGTTGACTGAAATCATAGCCGAAATGAATCGAGAGAAAGAAGAAATTGAGCGCCGCGAACGCTCAACGTTATAGAAAAATTTCTCTAGCGGCAAAACCTGCTCTCAAGATGACATGATAAACATCGCCTTTTTTTGAGCTTTAAGGGCGGTGTTTTTGTTGAAATGATTAATCATTACAAGCTGTGTCAATCCGGCTTAGTGACTCTTATAGGGGCAAATCAAAGGATATTTGATTAGGAATTGAACTTCGAGACGCGGAATAGTGACCTTGATAAATCAATTTGTTGTCAAAACAAGTAATTAGGACTTACGCATTGACAAAAAATATCATCCATATTCGTTCTTCTAAACCAGTTGTAGCGAAGCGGTGACTGAGCGCTGCGAGTCAATATGTTTTTTAGAGGTGTCGTGAACAGCGCTCGGTCAACAACTGGTAGCATCGGTCAATATGGTCGTTTTTCAAAACCTTTTGACAAAATTAAAAGACAAAGTATAAATACTCAGTCAGTGCGGCAGCGCTTTTGCATTGTGTGTTTCTTCGTTTTGTTTTCTTACGTTTTTTTTATTGAAGTGTGTATTCTTATGTGGGGGGTGCTATCCATGCTTGGACAATCCACCCCTGGATAACCCAAGGGTGGATGACCCAATGATGGATGACCCAAGGGTGGGCGCTAACGAAAGATTTCCTTAACGAGGGCTTATGGTAGCTAAAGTCATAATTCAAGTCCTGTCAGATGTTACAAACGCGGTCGCAGGACTAGGAAAGGTAGGTGATGCAGCCGATGCAATGGGAGGCAAGTTAAAAGGCATAGGCGCAAGCATGACAGGCATAGGTCAACAGATGACGGTTGGATTGACAGCGCCTATTGTTGCGGGATTAGGACTTGCTACAAAGTCAGCAATGGACTTTGAAAAGCAGATGAGCGGCATTTCACGCGCTACAGGTGTCAAAGGTTTAGAAAGTGATATCAAGAGTTTGTCAGCCCAGTTTGGTTTGTTACCACCACAGTTTGGAGAGATAGCAGAAGAGGTAGCAAAGGCGGGTGTGACGGGTAAGGAAGCAATTCTAGGCATATCTCAAACAGTTGCTAAAGCTTCTGTCTTACTAGACTTACCTGCTAAAGAGACAGCAGAGGCATTTGGTAAAGTCTCTTCTGTCTACAATATGTCTTCCAAAGAAATAGAAAACTTTGCAGCAAAAATCAATTATCTGGGTGATGAAATAGGGGGCAAAGAGTCAGAAATACTGAAGATTGTGGCTGCTAGTGGTGCGACCGCATCAGCAGCAAAGATGAGCGCAGGTGAAATAACGGCGCTCGCTGCAACTTATGGACGTTTAGGCGTAGAGGCTTCTGTAGCGTCCAACTCAATCAAGGCTCAGGTCAATGCTATTTTCACAGCCTCCACAGGTAAGAGCAAAGAGCATAACGCCGTGTTGCAGCAAGTAGGACTGAGCTATCAACAACTAGCTCAAATCATCCAGCAAAAAGGCATGAGCGGCGCAATCCTAGAACTGAACAACAGATTTAATCAGTTGCAAGGTAGTAGCAAGGCGCTCGCTATCGCGTCCTTTTACGGCAATAACTACAATGACACAATCGGTGTAACCATTGACCGTACTGATTTACTTGCCCAGGCTTTTCAAAAGGCAGGTGATACCAGCGCCGCAGCCGCGAAAGCACAAAGAGAATGGGCGGAAACGCAGAAAACGACCGCTTATCAAGCTGGGGTCGTACAGTCCAAGCTTTACTCAATAGGTATCACAATTGGTGCTGCTATTTTACCTGCGGTCGCGTCACTGTTGACAGCAGTCACGCCTTTGATTGACCAGTTTGGTAAGTTTGCAGAAGCTAATCCCAAGATAGTGCAACTTGGTGTAGCTTTCTTAGCGCTTGTAGCAGCAATTGGTCCTGTCTTAATCGCAGTGGGTAGCGTTGTCTCAGCAGTAGGGGCTATTGGTACTGCTATAGGCGTAATTTCGCCCATGATTGCAGGAATTGGTACTGCTATCACTGGTGTTGTTGCTGTTGTTGCTTCTGGTCCCGTGTTGATAGGTGTTGCTATAGCAGCGGTCGTCGCGGCGGTTGTTGCTGCTGGTGTTGCTATTTATCAAAACTGGGATTGGTTAAAATCTCAAGCGAGCGCTATCTGGAGCGGAATAGCGAACGCAGTCAAAGGAGGAATTGACAACACTATCAACTTCATCAAACAGTTGCCTAATACAATTGCTTACGTAACCGGTTACATAGTTGGAGCGATCGCAACATTACCCGTCACCATTATTGCTGTAATTGGCAAAATCATCACAGGCATTGTTGATGCTGGTCAGAAAATCAGCAGTACAGTTACTTCTGCAATGACAAGTGTTACCAACACTATCGGTAACATGATAAAGCAAGTTCCTAGCATTGTGTCTCAAGGTATTGATGCAATAGTGAACGTTTTTAAGCAATTACCTGGCGCTATTTCTAATGCTATGTCCTCAGCTATTAGTGCTGTTAAAAGTGCTCTTAGTCAGATTTCTCAAGCTGCTGCAAGTTTTGGTAGCTCTGTTGTTAATTCCTTGAAAAGTGCAGGCGCAGGAATGATGAATAGCTTTGCACAAGGTATTAGAGATGCAGCGAGCGCACCTTTTAACGCTATTCAAGAAGTTGTCAACAAAGTCCGCTCTTATCTTCCTAGTTCCGATGCAAAATTAGGCACTTTATCTGACTTAACTGCATCCGGTAGCGCTTTACCAGCAACTTTTGCTTATGGCATGAATAGCAATATTCGTACTGTAGAATCAGCCGCTTCTAATGTTGCAAATTCAGCTAACTCAGCTATGGCTGTAACGCGAGCGCCAGCAATGCCCGTAAGCGGTGGCTCAACAACAATCACCGCTAATTTTCAGCCACAGATTACATTGACAGGAACGGCTACAAACGACGATGCAAAGAAATTGATAGAAACTCTTAGACCTTATGCGAGAGAATTTATATTGATGCTTCAACAAGCAAATAGCAGACAATCTCGCACAGTTTTTTAGTTAAAGAAATCTTTCTCTAACGAGTTAAGGCATAAATCTTATTGCAGTTCTAGCTATGTCGTTACAAAGTGGTTCATTCGGGAGCATTACATTTTTAGTTCCAGAAATCATGAATACTGAATATGAAGAGTACGCCGAATACATTCAAGTGCCAGTTATAAGTGGCTATCCTCGCTTGCACAAGTTGGGTGACCCTCTTTATGAACTTGCTTTGACTTTAAGATTTGACTCAGGTTTTACAGGCTTAAGTTATAACACTTCAGCCAAGGACAAACTTGACTTGTTGAGAGCCGAGATAGGAAGCACAACCCCTAAAGCATTAACACTCAACGGTGTCAATTTGGGCAATTACTTAGTTAAAAAAATAAACTGGACTGTTTTGCAGACAGCAGGTACAGGTAAACCTATCAAAATAGATGCCAAAGTAACATTTCTAGCTAATCCTGTATAAGTATGCCTGTTAAAAAACCAATCTTTTCTAGTGTTGTCATCAATGCCGCGACCGCTACAGTATCCATAGGCGCTCACATAAGCAACTTTAGCTATACAGAAATCTGGGGTGCTGCTGCAAGCCATTTTGAGTTTGACTTAGCTGATAGCGCGTCTATTAAACCCACTATAGGAGACTATCTGGAAATCAAGTTTAAGTATGCTGATGACCCAGCAGCAAATCTAGTCAACACAGGCACAATGCGAGTCGATGATACTGTACGTAGATATGACTATCCTTTGCTTTCCATAGGAGCGAACGCTTTTGACTACAATCTAGGTAATAGAATTCCAATTAGTTACACCAACGCAAGTATTAGAGCAATTGTAGAAACACAATCAAGTGTATTTGGCTTGTCTCTTCCAGATTTAGATACAATATCAGGTGCAATAGCAGGCACTAGCACTAATGTGACTGACCCTAAAGTGGAAAAAGCAGAAAGTCGAGCAGAGATGCTTGCATTACTTGCTAGGAAATATGGCTATTTCTTCAATCTTTACTTAGGACAATTGATTTTCAGAGATATTAGTATTTTAGAGTCTCAACCAGCGGCTAGAGTCCTCACAAAATCTGATGTCTGTAACGATGTAGTACCGCAGTCACGCAAGACAACATCAGGCAATTTCAAAAATGTTCAAGTGAGTTACAACAACAACGGTTCAGCAGCTACGGGGGTGTACACAGCGACCGCTGATGACGGGGCGTTAACTAACAACACGATTAACTTATCGTCTGAAGGCTACTACAACAATTTTGACTCAGCAAGTCGCAGAGGTTACGGGCAAATCAAAGAGAGTAACAGAAATTGGAATAGGATGTCGATTTCTTGTGAAGGTCACTATTTACTCAGAGTTGGCAATGTTGTACAAATGATAGATTTTTTTCCTGATTATGGATTCTGGTTAATAGAGCAAGCTGTACATACAATCAGAAAATCAGATGGCTGGCGAACGCAGTTAGACTTAAGATACATCAGTCTTTGAGTCGATAAGGAAAGATTTCTTTGACGAGTTCGAGTTTAACTTCTCGTATCTGCAGTCGTCTGAGAAATCTTTCCTTAACGTTATTATCCTTTTCTATCCATTGACAAAAGTTGGTCTGACCCAAATCAATTGCTCTCCAGGGTCACGCCAAGCAAGCAACGATAATGACCCCGGCGTGGATGCGCTTCTGGACTGTTGTGTGTTCCCCCTTTGTGCAATTGCCTTCGTCTGCTCTTCAGGCGATCGCTTTTCGTGTTGATAGTCGCGCCCAATTTAAATGTAGTCCTTGAGTGGTTTAACATCGCAACGTTGATGCTTTGCGCTGTCCGTCATGATTTGGATCACTGACAAAGATACAGCAATTACTAATTAACCACTTTTTGAGGTAGAACAATTTGTCAATGTTCAAGATTGATTAAGAACTTTTAAATAATCTGCCAGAAAATAAATTTATAAATTTGATCTGAAAAAAATTATATGGAAACGGTGTACTATGCTTCCTCGTATGTGTAACAGCAAGTGGGGGGAAGGTTTTCGACAGTTATCGGAGTAAGATTGTTGCTTTTGTAGCTAAAAGTTATGGATGTAGATACACCAGGAAACAGCCAAATCAGTAGTAATCAACAGAAATATAAGTGTATCCACCAGCTATTTGAAGCACAGGTGGAGCGAAACAGTAATGCCATTGCAGTGGTGTTTGAACGTGAGAGCCTCACCTATAGGTAGTTAAATACTCGTGCCAACTTCCTATTAGCCAACTAATTCTTTGTTTTCTTAGGAACCAAACTATGACAAGCGTAACTGTCAAAGAAACCAAGTCTAGCGCTCAAATTTTAGAACAATTATCTAGTCATGACCTCAGCAAAAAATTAAAGAATCATGAGGTGCTCAAGAAAATCAGGCAAGACTTCCTGAATGAGGAACAAGTGACTTTTATCTTGAGCCAGTACTGGTATCCTATAGAAAATTTTCCTTCTTTCTTAGCCGGGTTGATTTATTGTACAAAATCAATTGAGATTCAGACATTTGTTTCAAAGATATTATATCAAGAACTGGGCGAAGGAAATTCCCAAAAAGCCCACCCAGTAATTTATAAAAAAACAATGTCTGAAGCGGGGCTGGCTCTAAAAGAAATTATCAATACTCCGCCTTTGCCAGAAACAACTTCATTAGTTGAGATGTATAATTTACCGCTCAAAAACCAAAATTATCTTAAGGCTTTGGGAGGACTTTATAGCACAGAGTTTTATGATTTAAAGATTGTTTCAAGTATCGGTAAAGCCGTTAGTAATTGTACCAAAGCCCAAAAATTACCTTGGGTAGATATTCATGTAACCCAAGAACCAGACCATGTGGCAAATGTGGAATACGCGCTATCTTGTCAATTCGATAGTGAGCAAGAAAACGAAATTATCCAAGGGGCTAAAGAAATGTTTTCTGGGTGGATTAACTTCTTTAATGCCATAGGAAATCATTTGAAAATTTAAAGTCTTTACAAGGTTTTCATGCTGTAAAAATCTTGGGTTTAAAGGGTGTTTCTAAAGAAATGTAAAGGACGCAAAACTCGGTGATACCGTCATCGAAAGTATGATTCGTCTGATGTTGAAACAACTCCCAGCGCCTCAATTCAGCCCTTAACAATCGTTTACAAACAGCCTCTTAGACCTATTAAGTAGAACGCCGTTAACTACCGATGAAGTGGAATAGCACAAAAACAGAATACGCCCAAACCTGTATCCATCAGCTAGTTGAGGCGGTTGTAGAGCAAAAGCCTGATGCCCCAGCAGTGGTGTTTGAACAAGAGAGCCTCAGCTATCGCCAGTTGAACAGTCGCGCCAACTTCCTAGCGCACCACCTACAGGCATTGGGCGTTGGTCCAGAGGTGTTGGTAGGTATCTGCATGGAGCGCTCCCTAGAAATGGTGGTGGGGCTGTTGGGCATTCTCAAGGCGGGAGGAGCTTATGTGCCGCTTGACCCAACTTACCCAACTGAGCGGTTGGCGTTCATGCTGGAAGACACTCAAATATCAGTGCTGCTAACCCAAGCGCGGTTAGTCGAGTCTCTTCCTCCCCACGAAGCGCATATTGTCTGCCTGGACACGCAATGGGAGGAGATTTCTCAACAAAGTGAGCAGAACCCAATTAGTGCGGTAAACCTTGATAACCTAGCCTACGTAACCTACACTTCCGGTTCTACAGGCAGACCAAAGGGAGTGGCAATGAGTCACCGTCCCTTATCGAATCTAATTTTTTGGCAACTGGAAAGCTCAACACTGCCTGTGGGAGCAAGGACTCTGCAATTCGCTCCTGTCATTTTTGATGCTTCTTTTCAGGAAATATTCTCCACTTGGTGTTCAGGCGGAACGCTGGTCTTAATAAGAGAGCAAGTGCGCGTCGATGCTTTCGAGTTGTTGCGTTTTCTCGCCGATCAAGAAATCAACAGACTCTTCCTTCCCTTTGTAGCCCTTCAACAACTGGCGTCAGTAGCGGATGCTCAGGGAGCAGTTGTACCGACGCTGCGTGAGATTATCACCGCAGGCGAACAGTTGCAGATAACCAGACAGATTGCCAACTGGTTGACAAAGCTACAAAATTGTACTTTACACAATCAATATGGACCATCCGAAAGCCATGTAGTTACAGCTTTCACCCTTACTGGTTCACCCTCCGATTGGCCTGCACTTCCTCCCATTGGTCGCCCCATTGCTAACACACAGATCTATCTGCTGGATTCCCAAATGCAGCAAGTTCCCGTTGGCGTTCCTGGGGAACTGTATATTGGTGGCATTACTCTAGCACGGGGCTACCTCAATCGACCCGATTTAACGAAAGAGCGGTTTATTCCCGACCCCTTTAGCGATTCACTTCAAGCGCGTCTGTATAAAACTGGTGACCTAGCCCGTTACAATCGCGATGGTAATATTGAGTTTCTCGGTCGGAGCGACGATCAGGTAAAGATACGCGGCTTCCGCATCGAACTAGGCGAAATTGAAGCTACACTTGGGCAACATCCAGCCGTGCGAGAGGCTGTAGTTGTGGCGCGGGAAGATGTACCGGGCGATAAGCGCTTAGTAGCTTACGTGGTACAAAATTCCCAAGACCGAAGTTGGCAAGAGCAGGTAGCGGACTTGCAAGCCGAACAGGTTTCCCAATGGCAAACAGTTTATGAAGAAACTTACAGCGAAACCCCTGCGGCTGACCCCACCTTCAATATTTCCGGTTGGAACAGCAGCTATACAGGCAAGCCTATCCCAGCAGAAGAAATGCGCCAATGGTTGGGTCACACTACCCACTTGCTACTTTCTTTGCAGCCTCGCCGAGTGCTGGATATCGGTTGTGGCACCGGGATGCTGCTGTTCCGAATTGCTCCTCATTGCACCCAATATTTCGCCACGGACTTTTCTCAAGCAGTAGTAGATTATCTTCAGCAGCAGTTACACAAAGTGGAGCCACCCTTACCGCAGGTAACGCTGGACTGTAGAACTGCCGACGACTTTAGGGGAATCGAAGCCCAAAGCTTCGATGGGGTAGTTCTCAACGGAGTTCTCCAGCTATTTCCCAGTATCGACTATCTGTTGCGCGTTTTAGAAGGTGCTGTGAATGTGGTGAGCGATGGCGGGTTTATTTTTATCGGAGATGTGGTGAGCTTGCCGCTATTGGCAGCTTATCACACCTCGATCGAGCTAAATCGGGCATCTAATTCAGTATCGCGATCGCAACTCAAAGAACGCATCCAGCAACGCACGGCTCAAGGGGAAAAATTAGTCATCGACCCAGCCTTTTTTATAGCCCTAAAGCAGCATTTACCGCAAATCGGTGATGTGAAAATTCACCTGAAGCGGGGTCAGTACCACAATGAGATAACGCGATTCCACTATGATGCAATTCTCCATATAGGAGAACGGGTTTGTGCTACCAAAAATATCCAGTGGTTGGACTGGCAGCCGAATTGGACTAAAGCATCTATCCGCGAATTGCTGCAAACAACCTCGGCTGAAATACTTGGATTGCGGCACATACCCAATGCACGGCTAGAGACAGAAATTAAAACGATAAGATGGCTTGCTAGTAATGACGGACCAGAAACAGTAGGGGAATGGCGCTCTTTTTTACAACAACAATCGATAGTTGGAATAGATCCAGAAGAACTATGGTCTTTAAGTGAACAGTTACCATTCGAGATCGAAATTAACTGGTTAGAAGCTAGTGCGGATGGGAGTTATAATGTCATTTTTCGACGCCATTCCCAGCAGGAATTAGCCGAATTACCAGCCCAAGTAGTTACCGAGAAAGATACAGTTACTTTGAAACCTTGGAGTCACTACGCCAATCAACCGCTACAGGGGAAAGTTTCCCAAAAGCTGATACCACTCCTCCTCCGCTTTCTACAAGAAAAACTGCCCGAGTACATGGTGCCTTATTCCTTCGTGCTGCTAGATGCCCTACCGCTGACACCGACGGGGAAAGTAGACCGTCGGGCGCTTCCGGCACCTGGTACAACGAGGCCGAAGTTTAAAGAAGATTTTGTCGCACCTCGCACGCTGATCGAGGAAATTTTAGCAGGAATTTGGGCAGAAGTATTGGGAATAGAGTTAGTCGGCATCCACGACAACTTTTGGGAATTGGGCGGACATTCCTTACTTGCTACCCAAATTATCAGTCGGTTGCGCGATCCTTTAAAGGTGGAGTTACGCTTCAGTAGCCTGTTTGCATTTCCAACTATAGCTGAACTAGCCACACACATTCAGGCAAGGGATTGGGAAAACAACGACCACGAGCAAAATAATAGACTTACCCTCAAGTCTATTGCAAAGCAACAACAGCGGTACAGGCAAGAAAACTTACCTCTGTCTTTTGCCCAGCAACAAATGTGGCTCTTGAGTCAATTGGAGCCAAATAACCCATTTTACAGCGAACTAGAAGCTCTGCAACTTAAAGGTTCCCTGAACGTCGTCGCCTTAGAGCAAAGCATCAACAAAATTATCCAACGTCAGTCAGCCTTACGTACTAACTTCGTAACGGTTGACGGGCAACCCGTTCAGGTAATTGCTACTAGCTTGACTTTGAAAATGTCAGTAGTAGACTTGACAGATCTACCATCGAGTGAGAGAGCAGTCTCTGCCCAGCGATTAGCAACGGCACAAGCCCAGCAACCCTTTGACCCGACTACCGACCCTTTAATCCAAGCTACGCTGCTGAAGCTAACAGACACAGAATACATCTTGCTGCTAAAAATCCACCACATTGTTTGGGATGGTTGGTCAATGGGCGTGTTCGTCCGGGAGTTAGCAGCTTTCTACACATGCTTTTGCAATGGCTTGTCTCCAGAACTCCCCTCACTACCAATTCAGTACGCCGACTTTGCTGTTTGGCAGCGGCAGTGGTTAACTAAAGAGGTACTTAAGTCTCAACTCGCTTATTGGAAGCAACAACTTGAAGGTGCGCCAGCTTTATTGGAACTGCCAACTGATCGCGTGCGACCTTCAATTCAAACATATAGGGGAGCGCATCAACGAGCGGCACTCTCAAAAGAGCTGACAGAGGCACTGATGTCTTTAAGTCAGCGGCAAGGAGTCACCTTGTTCATGACGTTATTGGCAGCGTTTCAAACATTGCTTTCTCGTTATACGGGGCAGACCGATATCTGTGTAGGCACGCCGCACGCTAACCGTGATCGCCCTGAGCTTGAGGGATTGATTGGATTCTTTGTCAATACCCTCGTGCTACGCACTTGTTTGTCGGGAAATCCGAGTTTTGAGGATGTACTCTCAAGAGTTCGGGATGTGGCGTTGGAAGCTTATGCCCATCAAGACCTACCGTTTGAGAAGTTAGTAGAACAATTGCAGCCTGAGCGCTCCTTAAGTTACACACCACTGGTGCAGGTGATGTTGGCGCTTGATGTGCTGATGCCCCAGATACAGATGGATGGCTTAACGGTAAGTCCATTAGCGGTAGAAACGGCTACGGCGAAGTTTGATTTGAGTTTAGGTTTCGAGAACACCCCCTCTGGACTAATCGGGGACTGGGAATACAATACTGACCTATTTGATGCTAGTACGATCGCTCGCATGTCCCAACATTTCCAGACCTTACTGGAGGGAATTGTAGCTAATCCTCAACAGCGGATTTCACAATTGCCCTTGCTAACAGAGCGAGAGCGACACCAGCTATTAGTAGAGTGGAACAACACCACAAAAGATTATCCCTCTGATAAGTGTATCCACCAGTTGTTTGAAGAACAGGTAGAGCGATCGCTCGACGCCGTGGCAGTAGTTTTTGAAGGGGAACAACTGACCTACCAGCAGTTGAACGCAAGAGCGAACAGGATAGCACACTACCTGCAATCGTTGGGTGTTGGACCAGAAGTGCTAGTGGGGATTTGTGTAGAGCGCTCCCTAGAGATGATGGTGGGATTGCTTGGCATCCTCAAGGCTGGTGGGGCTTATGTACCCTTAGACCCGCAACTCCCCCACGAGCGCTTGTCCTTCATGCTGTCAGATTCCTCTGTGCCAGTACTGTTGACGACATCAAAGTTGATGGTAAGGCTACCTGAGAATAAAGCGCGTGTGGTCTGTTTAGATACAGACTGGGGAATAATTTCTCACTATGGTGAGGAAAATCCGGTCAGTTCCGTTGGACCCCAGAACTTAGCTTATGTCATCTACACCTCCGGGTCTACTGGTCAGCCCAAGGGGACACTGATCATCCACCAAGGACTCGTCAATTATCTGATCTGGTGTACACAAGCGTATGCAGTCGCAGATGGATCTGGTGCTCCCGTTCACTCTTCGATTGGCTTTGATGCGACTATTACCAGCTTATTCTCTCCCTTATTAGTAGGAAAAAAGGTAGTACTCCTCCCCGACAAGCAAGAAATAGAAGCCCTGGGTGCCATTTTATGTTCTCAAAGTCAGTTCAGTCTTGTCAAAATTACCCCAGCTCATTTAGATTTACTCAGCTTCTTAATACCTAATTGGTCAGCCAACAATCAAACAAGAGCATTTATTATTGGTGGCGAAGCCTTATCAGGAAAGAGCGTTTCATTTTGGCGAGATAAAGCACCTTCCACCAAACTAATAAACGAGTACGGACCAACTGAGACCGTTGTTGGATGCTGTGTTTATGAGGTTGACGCTCAAACCAACCTATCTGGTGGGATTCCAATTGGTCGTCCGATCGCGAATACCCAGCTTTACATCCTAGATCCATATCTCCAACCCGTCCCGATTGGCGTAACGGGCGAACTGTACATCGGCGGTGCTGGCGTCGCCCGAGGCTATCTAAACCGTCCCGATTTGACTGATGAAAAATTTATCCCTAACCCCTTTAGCAATCAACCTGGTTCCCGCCTCTACAAAACTGGCGATAAAGCCCGTTACCTAAGCGACGGCAACATCGAGTACCTTGGTCGCCTTGACAACCAGGTCAAGATTCGCGGCTTCCGCATCGAACTTGGAGAAATTGAGGCAGCGCTCACCTCTCACCCAGTGGTGCAACAATCTTTAATTATAGCACGAGAAGATGTTCCAGGTCACAAATATCTGGTAGCTTACATTGTCCCCGGAAGCTCCGATGCTCTCGCTAGCAGCGACCTCCGCAGTTTCCTCAAGCAGAAACTGCCCGATTATATGATACCAGGAGTGTTCGTTTACTTAGATGCCCTGCCACTAACTCCCAACGGCAAAGTAGACCGAAAAGCGCTACCAATACCCGATACAGCACGTCAAGAACTACAAGCCGAAAGTGCACCTCGCACAAGAGCTGAAGAAATACTAGCCCAAATCTGGCGTGAGGTTTTCCACCGAGAGATTCTTAGCATCCACGACAACTTCTTTGAAGTAGGTGGAGATTCCATTCTCAGCATTCAGATTATTTCTAAAGCGAATCGTGCAGGTCTGTTCCTGACTCCCAAACAAATCTTCCAACATCAAACAATTGCAGAATTAGCCGCCGTAGCAACAACACCAGAAACTTTAAAAGCCGAACAAGGTTTAGTAACTGGGTCATTACCACTCACACCCATCGAGCACTGGTTCTTTGCACAAAATCTCCCCAATCCTCACCACTTCAACCAAGCCTTTCTACTAGAAGTCCCACCAACCCTCAACCCCGACCTGTTACAGCAAGCCTTGCAACAATTATTACTCCATCACGACGCCCTACGCTTGCGCTTTAATCAATCAGAAGATTGTTGGCAGCAATTTAACGCCCTACCCGATGAGACTGTACCTTTCTCCCGAATAGATTTATCCACATTACAAGAAGGAGCTCTCTCTCAAACAATTGAATCTACATCTGACCAATTGCAAGCCAGCTTAAACCTCAACTCAGGTCCACTCCTGCGAGTTGCACTTTTCCATTTAGGAACTCAAAAACCTTCTCGCTTGTTGCTAGTCATCCACCACTTAGCCGTCGATGGAGTTTCCTGGCGAATCTTACTCGAAGATTTACAAACAGCTTACAAACAACTCTCATCAGGCAAACCCATTCAACTTCCTGCCAAAACCACCTCTTTCAAACACTGGGCAGAAAAACTCACCGAATACGCCTTCTCACCAGCCGCTAAAAAAGAATTAACGTATTGGTCAAACATTTCCACCCCAAATATCACCCATCTCCCAGTAGACTCTAGGGGGGGAGCTAACACAAAAGCCTCAGCCCGTAGTGTAAAAGTATCCCTTACCTCTGACGAAACTCGCGCCCTACTCCAAGAAATTCATAAAGCCTACCATACCCAAATAAACGACATATTGCTAACAGCCTTAGTGCAGGTATTAGCGACTTGGAGCGGGTCTAACTCAATTCTAATTGACTTAGAAGGCCACGGACGAGAAGAAATCTTACCCGATGTAGACTTATCCCGCACAGTCGGTTGGTTTACAACAATTTTCCCCGTGCATTTAGAACTAAAAGCAACAGAAAATCTCCCAGATGCGATCGAGTCTATCAAAGAACAACTTCGTGCCATACCCAACCGAGGCATCGGCTACGGTGTGCTGCGCTATTTGAGTGGGGATGCTGAAATTACCTCTCAACTCTCTTCCTTACCACAATCTGAGGTAAATTTCAACTACCTGGGGCAATTTGATTGGGGAATGCAATCCGATTCTTTGATTAAATTAGCCTCTGAATCAGTTGGTTCTGAACACAGCCAGCTAGGACAACGCAGTCATTTGCTAGAGATTAACGGACTGGTAGTAGAGAACCAGTTACAACTGGAATGGACATACAGCGAAAACTTTCACACACATGCGACAATTGAAAGTCTAGCCCAAGATTTTGTAGTAAGCTTGCGAACGTTAATCGCTCATTGTTTATCTGCTGATGCAGGGGACTACACACCTGATGTATTTGATGTGACCATTCATAGCTCAGCTCAACCAATAAATAATGACCAACGTCAGGAAAATAAAGTTCCTCTACCCCTACATTTATTAGAACTTCCAAAAGAAATCTCTGAGTTACTTCCCCTAGATACAGAATCGGCATATCCAATTGCCAAAATGCAAGAGTTTATGCTGCATCATTACGTGAATGACCATCAAAAAATGGGGGTTTACCATTGTCAGCAATCACACGATATATATGATGACAGTCTCGATTTGAATGCTTTTAAGAAAGCTTTAGAAATAAGCGTACAAAAATATCCGGCTTTGAGAACCGTATTTATCACTTCTAACGGAAAACCAGCAGTTCAGGTGGTCAAAAAGAATTTGAGATTTTCCATCAATGAGCAAGACATCAGTCACCTTAAATCGGAAGAGCAGTCAAATTATATTGATGCCGTGATGAAGCAAGACAGGGAAAACTTGTTTGACATTGAAAATTCCAATGAACCACTTTTTCGCTTCGGTATTTTTCATCAAGCCGAGAATAAATTTGAATTCTTGATGTCAATTCATCATGCAATTACAGATGGCTGGGGCAATGTAGAATTTCACAACGAACTGTACGAGATATATTCGGCTCTCAAGAAAGGAGAAGAAATAACAGTAGTCCCTGCTGCCAATGTGTATAAGGAATTTGTCGCTTTGGAGAAAGAGATTATTGGCTCACTAGACGGATCAAATTTCTGGAAGCTTCACTTGAAAGACTATACATATAAACCCTTGACACCGCTAACTACTTCAGTGGAGCAAGTGGAAGCTGTTACTGAAGAATACAAGTTTGACTCAGAAGTCATTGCTGATTTACGTGAATTGTGTCGAAAATTGGGAGTTTCACCAAAAGCTCTTTTCTTAAGTACCTACCTTGACCTCATTGGTACTGTGATGAAATCAAACAGGGTTTGTGTAGGAGTTGTCTCAAATGGTCGGACAGAAAGATTATCTGACCCATTTGGAGCTTTGGGCTTGTTCTGGAATATTGTTCCGCTCTGTCAACCAATTACAGAAGATAAAGGCGTACAAATTCAAAATGTCCAGCAATCTCTAATTGATATCGAACCATATGTTAGGTATCCACTTCTGGAAATTTTAGCAGACCAACAAAAACCAGAGTTATTTTTCGCCACGTTTAATTTCGTGAATTTTCATAATGCCAAAAATCTAAATACTGAAACTAGCTTGAAGGTGAATGCTAGAAAATCCCATGACAAGTTCAACTTTCCTTTAAATTATGCTGTATCAATGTCGCCAGTTGAAGGAAATGTAAGTTTAAGTGTGGAATACGATAAAATGTATTTCAGCCGCCAAGAGATTCGCTCAATGCTTCAGAATTACATTGAAATGGTAAAAGCGTGTTTCCAAACTTGTTAGAGGATGTTTTAAAAGGGGAGAGTGTTGTAAAAAAGGCTAAAAAGTTTTTTCTACTCTTTTGAGGATAGAATTCCAGTTTTTCGAGCCGTTGTAACCGTGCATATCTTGATAGTACGTATCGATGAGGTACTCGTTTTCGTGGAGCATTAACCAGCTTTTTAACTCCGCTAATTTACGCTTTCCTTTTTCTGTTTCTTCTTGGTAATCCGAATCCTCGTCCAACTCCTCGTTCAACTCCCATAGAAATTTGTTGGTATCTTCGACAATCAAGTAGTCTCCACTTTTGAGACCGTTTTCGTGAAAATATTCAACTACTCCCACCGTATTAGCATGGGCATCTTCTATGATCAACCAGGGATGAGCAAGCTCAGAAAGCAGTTCCGGCGGCATTATTGCACCCATATTGTTACAATCCCCCTCTAAAAAATGAACGCGAGAGTCAGTTTTTGCTTTCTCGTCGAGTAGGGAAAGATCGATATCGATAGAGTAGACACAACCTTCTATCGAGAACAGTTCCAAGTGATCGGCTAGCCAAATCGCGCTGCCACCGTTTAATGCTCCTATTTCGATTATTGTTTTCGGGCGGAGTTCATACAAGAGCATTGAATAAAGGGCTATTTCGGTGGGACCTTTCACGAAAAGTATCCCTTTCCAAGTTGACAAATCGCGGTTTGCCAAGAGCGCTCTCCAAGCTGGCGCTGGAATATCAGATTTATCTTCTCTTTCAGAGATTTTGGCAAATCGATTAGGTTTGAAAGGTGCAAGTTTATGGGCTGCTTCTTGAACAGATTTTTGGTAGCTCATCTAATTTTCTTCTTAGGTGTTAGAACATTTGTGAAATCTTGGCGATTTTTTGCTTTCTTTCTCTACTAAATAGTGCGATCGCCAAATTCAGTAAAGTATGGGGGTAAGCACATAGAGTCCCCAAGTTTGCACGCAATATAGTCCAAGAAAAGACGATTCGTGAGATAGGAGATACGCTCCAAAATCGATTGACTGAACACACCATCTCATCCCCCAATGCCGTGACTTCATGCCACCAGTCTGCCGGAATATAAAGAATTTCACCCTGATTCAGTATCACTTCGTGTTTATGCTGGAGTGCTTGCTTTAATTTCGGGAATGATTGAAAATCTGGGCGCTCTGGATATACCTGACTAAACCAACAACGCAACTTCATACCATAGCGCAAATGGATATAAAATGGAAATGGATAGAGATTATTTGTTTGAGAAGGTGGAAAAAGTACGACTTTTTTAGACCCATGAAGTTGCATGAGTGTTCCATCCACCGCATCATAGTGCAAACATTCTATATGACCTCCTGGTCCAACCCAAAGGTTGAAATCGCTAACGGGTTTATTTAAACCAAGCTGCTGTCCAAGATTTGTTAGACAAACCGTATTAGCTAGGATCGTGTTTTGGATAGAACATTTTGCCAAATAAACATCATTTTCATGAGCTTGATGATTACGCAGCATTTCTGCATACTCCCTGAAAAGCATACTTTGCGTTTCAACTCCACTACCTGTGTTTGTCCATTGGCGTTTGTCCTGTTTGTATCTTTCGTGTCCGTAAAACCTTAGTAGAAACTCTTGAGTGCCTAATTTTTCACTGAGATAGTCTAGATTCCAGTCGAGTTCTTTAAGTAATCCAGTAATGATAACTGGGGTGCCGACTTTTTGGAATTGTTCAAAAAATGTTTCTGGTGTTAAGGTTGATATGTCTACACGTTTTATAGTATTGACTGTGGTTTCTTCTTTCGCTTGAAAATCATTTGTTAATTTAGTATAGTATTCACTCATACTCCTCACTCACTAATTTTCGGAAACATTTTTAGTTTTGCAGAAATTTAGTCTTGCTAGTGCCTACCCTTGGGCAGGCAAAGTACTTGTGGAATGGGTTTCTTGTGGGATGGGCATCCTACCCTCCCTATCTCGGCAGGCACCCCTATAAAAACATACCATTAAAAATATGCTCGAAATTGCCGGAGCTAGAATTAAACCGTACCATAAACCAATTCCTTCCCATCCTAAAGTTATTCCCATTAGATAACCTCCACCCAGCCCAATACCCTAGAAAGACAATATGTTAATTAGCATGGGCACGCAGGTATCCTGCAACCCAAACAAAGCCCCAATACAAATGTATTGAATACTGTAAAAAATTTGGTAGACTCCTGCTAATTTGAGGAAAAAAGTTGCTTGACTAATTGCTACGGCATTATCGGGATTATTGATGTCCAAATAAATGGCGGCAATGCGTGAGGCAAACAGTTCAAAACCCAGCGCTACAACGAACGCAAAGAGTACGCCAAAGGCAAGATTGACAAACGCTGCCCTTAGTACTCCCCCAGTATTTTTCTCTCCCATCATCTGCCCTACTCTCGCCGTAGTAGCAAAAGAAACTGCTATTGGGATTGCCAAAAAGATCTCTGATGCCTGGAAGGAGATTTTCCTGCTTGATCAACCGTTTATGGCTCTTTTCGGGCGGGCGCGTAAAGATGGTACTTGGCTGAGGGTACATGACAAACTTTACCACTGGGCAAGGGTTGCGATACGTCCTTGGCGTCTGCGCGGAGCGCAATCGCTCGTGCGCGGCGGTTACTTGGAACATCGACGTAATACTCCAATGGGTATCCAAGTACTGTGGCAGGGCTGGTTAAAATTGCACGACAAGAGTGAAGGTTGGCGGCGATCTTGAGAGACTTAACGGGAAAAGTCAGATTTAAACCCCTCCTATTTTTTCTCTGGAGGGGATGTTTATTACTTAAATGACCCGAAGCGAAAGCGAGAATATATGCTTACGCAATGTTTGGTAGCTGTTCTTCAAAACTGCATAAGTTGCTTTAAAATACATCTATATATATTATTTAAACTATATATTTTGTCTGTAAAAAAAATATATAGTTTGCCCTACGTGTGCTCTGGTGTATATGATGAAACTTACAATGAAGTGTGATTATACTCACATAAATTGTGAACTGAAGCTTTGTAATGTAATTAGAGGAACAAGGTTCGTTTAGCCCTGTTTCAGATTACCAACTAAAACTCATAACTCAATAAGCTAGAAGAAATTCTGTGCGTTTATGAGTTAGTGTAGGGGGTTTCCTCTGCAGACATATTGCATTGACTAGTAACGCATTTTGTCAGAAGTCGCATTGGGCAAAGAACATATTCATAAAGCAGGAAATAGCAGAAGACGTGTGTGCTATTGTCCTGTAACGCCTGAGTGATATGGCTAAAGCTACACTGCTTGAATCCTAATGTCCAGTGGTGGAACTCAGTCTCCACTTTAGTAGTTCATTTGTTCGCGTTGAAGGGGCTGGGCGATGATCGGCTAGCTGTCTCTCTAGACAGTCACAGCTTGCTTCATCACTCCAAACCAAAAAGGAGGATTCAACAGAGAAATTCGGACATTTTCGACTTTTTTGATGCAATATGTGATACGAAATTGCACTCCATTGTGTAACTTTGAGGCATGAGATTGCCACGCTACACTACATTCCGTATGCCCGGAGGGCACGCTACGCGCTTCACTGCGGACAGATTACGCTTTTGAATGTAACTTGCGTATGAGGTGAATTAATTTTTGGGCATCGATTACGCGAATGATGAGGAATAACAAAACGCACGCTATGTTTTGTGTCAATTGTAGCATTTAGGAGGCAAAGCAATGAATGAAAAATTTGATGAATTATATCATACGGATTGTGAAAACGACCTCAAGATAGATGTTGCCATTATCGGTGCCGGGGTGTCCGGCTTGTACGCAGGCTATCGTTTGCTCAATGGTAAATTCAGTGACAAGGCTGAACCTCCCAAGACTGTACATATTTTCGAGATGAGTAATCGAATTGGCGGTCGCCTAGAATCAGTCAGACTCCCAAAAATGGACGTTGTGGGAGAACTGGGAGGTATGCGATATATGACATCTCAACAAATCATCAATTCTCTAATTGAAAATGTGTTTGCTGGAGAACTGAAATCCATTGATTTCCCAATGGGAGAACCAAATCAACACTTTATGTACCTGCGTCAGCAACAATTCCCTAGTGACGCTTGGCAAAAATGTCAAAAGTCGGGAACTAAGTTTAAAACTCATTATTTCCTCAACGAGGATGATCAGGGTTACAGTCCCGACCAACTTTTTGACAAAATCGTTTACGACGTTCTCACGAAAGATCCCTGGTTTGTCGAAAAATATGGGAATTGTGTTAGTCCTGTTTCGCCATACGACTACGAATTCAAATTAAATAGTCAGCAATGGGACGACATTAAGCCGAATTTGAGTTATTGCTTTGAGGGCAGCCCTTACTACAAAATGAAGGTTAACGATATTGGCTTTTGGAACCTGATTAAAGATCAGGCTGGACAAGAGGGCTATCAGTTCCTTTCTGATGCTGGTGGATATTACTCCAACACCATTAACTGGAATGCAGCTGAAGCATTTCCTTATATGGTTGGAGATTTTTCCAAGGCAGGCGTGGAGTACAAAACCATCGAAGGGGGCTATGACCGTATTGCCTATGCTTTAGCTAAAGCTTATTGTGCTAAACCTGGTTCTCAAATTTGGCTTGGTAACCGTCTGGAAACTTTCAATGTCAACGAGAACTCCGACTACCGCTATTGCCTCAAGATACACAACATGCAAACTTCTTCGGAGTGGTACGTCAAAACCAAGCAGATTATACTAGCTCTTCCCCGCCGTTCTCTAGAATTACTCGATCAGTATAACTTTTTCTTCAACCCCGATAGCGCTCAAAAACTCCAAAAAAGTATTGACTCGATCATTATGGAGCATTCATATAAATTGCTAATGGGCTTTGAGAAACCGTGGTGGCTGGCTGACTTCGGAACAACCGCTGGCGAGTCAATTACAGATCTGCCGATGCGTCAGTGCTATTACTTCGGTGTCGATCCTCAGAACAGTCATTCTCTATTCCTGGCTACTTATAATGATATGCGAACCACGTCCTTTTGGCAGGTAATTGAAAATGCTACTCCGAAAAAACCCTTCCAACCTAAACCAACAAAGTTGATTTCAACAGAGCAACTCCAAGAATTTTTTAAGAACGAGAAACATAAAGATCAATTCTCTAAGTACCAAGCTTCTGAGGTGATGGTCGCTGAAGCAATGTCTCAGGTTCGCGCACTTCATAGTCGCGCTGACATTCCAGAGCCATACATCGCCTACTACAAAGATTGGTCTTTAGACCCGTTTGGGGGCGGATACCATGCTTGGAAAGCAGGCGTCAATGTACAAGAAGTAATGAAATATATGCGGAAACCTGTGGAGTCAGAGTCGATCCATATTTGTGGCGAGGCTTACTCCGATCAGCAGGGCTGGGTTGAAGGGGCGCTATGTGTGGCTGAAAAGATGCTTCAGGAGCACTTTTCCATAGAATGGCCTGACTGGCTAGACCCAAAGTACTACTTAGGCTGGTAATGTAAGGGGATCTGTCACCCTACTTTACATGATTTTCAGGATGAAGGCTCTCCTTTCCTCTACCACCTGACCCCGAAGTGGAAAATTTTCCACTTCGAGGAGCCGCTCAAAGGATGATTGAAGAAAGCGTCGCTAAAATAATTGCTGAAACTGAGCAAAGGGCTTTTAGATTACTAGCTGCATTATTGGTCGTGTCATGGTCTAAGTGCGCGGTCGTTAACACAAATCGGATTTTCTTTTCGCAGCATTCCAGATAGAGAGCTTTGGATTTCTTAGCTAATCTGTATTTGAATTCGTCCCATGACTCATTAGGACGACGGCAAGGACGTTGGCACTCTTGACAAGTCCAGTCAGCTTTATCCTTAACAGCGAGCGCTATTGACTTCCAATCAGGCGGGTACTTCTTCCGATTCATCGGCATCTCTGTCAAACCAAACGTATTTTTGCTAAAGATAAGTTATGTAAGCTGTTTCTCTACTCCGGTTATTTTGAGCTTAAAGGGCGGTGCAATCCGCCCTAGTAGATTTGTTATGCCGCAGCAGTCTTAACAGTCACTTTACGCTGACTCATGATGTGGGTAGTAAGACGGGTTCTCAAATCCTTGACGACTCCATCAGTAAGCAGTCCAACAGCCTGCAAGTGCTTGATTAACTCAGGCTTTTTCATGGATGCGATACGCGGAGCGTCAAGCCGGAGGCTTATCGCCATAGGAGTGGGTAAGGCGACGGATGTTGCAACCTCCTTAGTATCAGCTTCAATGTTGGCTGTTTCTTCTGCTACAGCTACAGACTCATCTACTACCTCTACCTCAACCACCGTGGCGGGTTCATCATTCATCTCTGGCTCTACAGGTGGCACAGATGGCGTAGGCTCGTTGTCGCTGTCCTCATCAGTTGCGCTCGCGGGTAGTTGCAACATCTCTGCATTCTCGGACAAGATAGCAACCAGCGCGTCTCTAAACTCTGCAACACCTTCTGCGCCATATGCTGTTAGCACTGCTTTGAACGCCTTGCGGGTAGTATCTAGTGCTGCTTCTGCCGCGCCCTTGGCGGTCATTTCTAGCTGCTGCTGTTGCTGAAAAGCTGTTAACTGTTGCCGTGCAATTTCTAGCTGTTGTTGCAGTTCGTTGATGAGAGCTTCGGTTGCTTGGATGTTGCTAGCGGTGTTGTTTGCGAATGTAGAAAATAACATAATGAGACTCCTTAAATATTTTGAAGCGGTTTGTGATTTGAAGCTGGGCGGTTTTTCTGTTTCTGTGCGCTCGCCCTTACATTTATTAATATGCTATATATGACATTATATTTTCCAGGAATTGTGCCAGATTATTTTTTGGCATGGTCGCTAAGGAAATATTTCTATGACGATGGGCGTTTTTTGGCGATCGCTAAAATGATTCTTGGAGTGTTGTCAAACTCAGAGATTGTTGCATTATTAAGATTGTGACGTTTCTGTATATTTTCCTTCAACGAGATTTTTTTGGTAATCGCGATGTTTCCCAGTTTCCCTACTCATCTAATCTTGCTGCTATTGACGTTCTGCTGCTATTTCTCGTTTCACCTCTTGCACAAGATGGATAATTTTCTCCCTGGAATCATAGCCAGCCTCAACCAACGCTTGCTTTAATCCCTGTTCCAATTGTTTTGGTGACATCAAAGTACGCTGTTGATATTCACCTTGTGCATCAATCTTCCCCGTGCCTTGGATTTCTTTCATTCGGTTTAAACCTCCGGCATGATGACTGGAATGGGTTGATTCTTGTGCTTTCGATAGATGAGGAAGTCACTGTTTAAGGTCAAGACTTCGCTGCTAGGATACAGCTCTGCCATTCGTACTAAACTCGCATCAGCGAAGGAGATGGGAACGGAGCGATACTGGGTTAATAGCTCGGTGATTGACTCAACTTCCTCATTAAACTGAAAAGCTATCAAAATTTGCTGACTTTTTAGTAATCCAACTAAAGTTTCTCGTCCATTGTTCACACGCTGCAATAAGAACCATGCTTCCGAGAGTACTGCTTCACAGGAAAGTAGTGGAGGTTGGATTGTAGCAAGTTCCGTCGTTATCCAAGAGTGAAAGCGGTCGCGGCGGTCAATAAGAGCTATGAGCGGACCAGTATCAAGGAGAACTTGCTGACGCATCAGGTACCATATCCTTTCATATACTCAGGATTAGTAGAGAGGTCTCCAGGACCAGAGCCTGCACCGATATAGGCTTGGGCTGTTTCTAGGAACGATTGAGCTGGTTCCATGTTCGCCGATGGTAATCTTTGCCGCTTGCTTTTAAGAAACTCTGCAAAGTCCAGAACCTCTTGTTGCTCGGCAGGAGACAGTGTTTGGAGTGTTTCAATGACTTGTTGTTGAATGGGTTGCATAGGGAAAATCTTCGTCTAGCATTATAAATCAATTATTATGCATGATATAGCAGCGCTGGTGATAGTACATCTGATATCAACACTGATAACAGTACAGCAGTGAGACAGTAATTGATGGCACATGCTGACGTTAGAGAAATCTTTCTCAAACGATTAGGCAATTCAACAGAATAGCTCAAATATAGCTAAAACTATGTTTGTAGAAGCTAGTGAGAAAGAACACGAAAAAACTTGAACCCTCTCCCCCTAATACAGCACTGAACACAGACTATCGTATAGAAAAAGTACAGACAGCCTGACAACACTTTTCTACACCTCGTAGAGAAAGTATCTATACATAGGTTCACAAAATCAGAGTCAACAATATACCCATTACTTTTTTTTCATCAAAGGAATTGATGCTGAGGGATAATCAGACAGAAGAAACCTTTTGTCTGTTAACTGTTAACTTAACTGTTCTGTTTGACAATGACCCCTCTTGCCCTGGTTCATTCCATACGCGATCGCAAGCAGCTGCGACACCTAGCACCTGTTGACGCTCAGCAAAAACTCATTCAAATGTGGCTGCACGGCAAAGCTCCTTTAA
The DNA here is from genome assembly GCF_002368435.1 of Kalymmatonema gypsitolerans NIES-4073. GTDB lineage: Bacteria > Cyanobacteriota > Cyanobacteriia > Cyanobacteriales > Nostocaceae > Kalymmatonema > Kalymmatonema gypsitolerans. The sequence continues at coordinate 20,760 of NZ_AP018265.1, read as the reverse complement.
CCCAAGAAGCTTACAGCCGCTATATCACCAAGTTTTTGGGCTTTGTGGGAAAATCCTTACTTGAAGTCACGCTTGAAGATTTGCACGATTACTGGATGCAGTTGGAAGCAGAGGGAAATTCTTCAGTCACTCAAGAAAATCACCTGTCGGCTATCAAGTCGCTATTTTCTTTCGCTGCCAAGATGGAGTATATCCCCTTTAATGTCGGTAGCGCTCTCAAAGTTAAGAAATCTGACGACAATCTGACTGAGCGCTATTTGTCTAAAGAAGAGGTGGACCTGCTTATTAATGGGGCTACAAACACTCGTGATTACATCATCTTAACTTTACTTTATAAAGGAGGATTGCGAGTGAGTGAACTGTGCGGGCTGAAATGGAAAGATTTGATGCCACGCGGCGACGGTGGGCAGATAACGGTACTAGGGAAGGGGAATAAACGGCGTTCTATCCGACTGCCATTAGACCTTTGGCAGCTTCTTTTAAGCCTGAGAGGAGATGCCCCACCTGATGCCCCGGTGTTTATTAGCCGCAAAACTAAAGGGCATTTGCACAGACAGAACATTCACCCGATTGTTAAGGCTGCTGCATTGCGTGCGGGGGTGAATGAAAAAGCTTCGTGCCACTGGTTGCGCCATGCTCATGCAACGCACAGTATTCAAAAGGGTACGAACCTTGCTTTGATTCAGAAGACTTTGGGACATAGCAATATCGCGATTACCAGCAAATACTTACACGCATTGCCCGATGATAGCAGTGCTTTGTATTTGTAGAGCAAGCGCCCAAGCCTTCGAGCAGGTGACTACCTTCTGCTAGGACTCGCTGTTCTCAATTGATACATTCATCACTATCTGATTTTCTGACGGATGCTTGTAATGAGGTTGATTAATCGGGGGACATAAATAGTCAAAGGAATTATCTGTATGTTCCAGTCGCATATTGCGGGGTGCATCTAAAGCAATCACAGCATCTCCAATCTTTTCACAACGTTTGCAGTCACAGGCTGTTGCTCCAACAGCTAATATCTCTTTGAGGTTATTGGCAATATTGATAAATCCCCTCGTGTTTGTATTTTTCGGTAGTTGAGAGGCTTGTTCGACTAATCGCGAAATTTCTGAACGATACTGTACTAAAAGAAACTGGTCAATTTGACACTTGCTGCGACAAGTTTTTACATCACCAAATTCATCAGCAAACTGCTTTAACCCTAAGACAGGATTTTTTAAATCAACGTTAAGCGATACAAGAGCGCGAGCGCAGGCAGTTGAATCAATATTGGTATTGTTAAACTTTCTTCTTAAAATCAGTTCAAAGCGTTTGATATAAATTCCCAAGATAGAGAGAGCTTTTTCTTTATCTTGAGGACTGCTAAAATTGAGTTGGTGTATGCTAAAAAGTTGGGGAATAAGCTGCAATATTGCTTTAAGTTCGCTGGTCTTAAATCTATTACTCCATAGAGCAATGGCATCTCCAATATTATTTATAGTCTCTAGGTGCAGGACAAAGTAGAACGAGATAAGATTAATTAGATAGCTGCGCTTTATCTCCATCTGAACGTAGTTAGAGATATAAAGCGGTTGGTCAGCAAATTGCGATTCAAAATATTGTTTGTAGGCTAGCGTACCAAGTAGTTTTGACCTGGCGACTGAGGTATCTAAAAAGTGTTTTTGAGTTGGGTTCATCCGACCTGTTGTGTTATTGCTCTTCCCCGTTTTCATCCTGAATTTCTGCAAAGTTTACTCCAAACGGTAGTGTATCAAAACCCAAGTTTTCTAAAGCTAAAATAGAGTCTTCAACATCCACATTGGTGATTTCAACTCGACTCACTAATGATGAAATAAGGTCGCAAGCACCACTGAGTTGTGTTTTGGTATAATCAATCCAACGATTTTGAAAAAACAGCGCATCATGTAGCGCCATTATGACTTCGGTGTAGGGGTAACTTGGATAAAAGTCGTGCAAGTCGTGCATAACTCGTAGTAAGCTATCCGCATATACTGCTGCTATCGGTTCTCCCGAAGACAATGAGAGTTTTTGTAAATCAACTAAGATAGCTTTGGTAATTTCTATAGAGGAAGCTTCTAAAACCGTTGGTTCGGTACTCATTGCTTTTTCTCCTTGACAAATATTACTATTAGAAGCGGAGCTACGTATGCGGTACGTTACAAGTTTTGAGCGATTTGGTATCCGACAAGGACTGTTAGAGGGGATTGAACTTGGCTTGGAACTCAAGTTTGGCAGTTCAGGACTAAGCCTAATACCAGAAATTTCCCAAATCGAAGACATCGAACAATTAAGGGCGATAAAAGAAGGAATAAAAACAGTTCAGACAGTTGAAGAACTGCGTCAAATCTATCAGCCAAAAACGACTGAGTGAAGTACCCATCACCAAAAAGCTCTTGTCCTGTAATTAGCAATTTCAGAAATCCGGATCTACTTACTGGTTTGGGACTAAACCCAGACCTACAACGTTATGGTCTGAATAGTTCATAGAACAAAATCTCCATCCCACTGATCCAAATCTTTGAAAGTGTGTTTAAATTCTTTGAAAATTGCGCTCATCGCCTCTGATGCCTTGGGAGGGTTCTCCCAAAGGTTATCTTTTTTGTTCCTGTTTACAAGTAAGAGTCTGAACTTACGTACTACAAAACTAAAATTTGTAGTCTCTTTTCTTCTGGCTCTTAGGGTGGTGTACTGCCTCATGTAAATCTCTCTTAATTCTAAGGGACACAGATATCTAATTCATCTTGAAATATGTCTACGCTATTGGCTTAAAGCCATATTTTTCAAATAAGTCATTCAATGCCTCAGCTAAAAGTGTTTGGACAGTTTTATCTTGCGAGAGTGCCAGTTGCTTTAGTTGCTTAGATACAGCTGGGTCGAAGTGACCAGCGATCGCTTTCTTACCCTGCCTGCTTGGTGGTAGTTCGGGTTTTAAAGTTGATGACTGCTGCAACTCTTCCTGCTTGGGTTCGCTAAAATCTGGTTTTCCTGATGCTTTGTGCAAAGCAGCCGCTAGGTTTGGTTTATTAGCCATGACTATACATATTGACGTGTATACAAGTTTATATGTTTACAGTATAAGTTGTTTACACATCCACTTGTAAACTTGTTGGATTTCTTCGGCAGCTTTGCCCTCCGGCTCGTACTCCTGTGCTGTTTGTCCTGCGGTGAGCGAGTGAACGAAAGCAGCGCGTTGACCTATCCTAATAGGGGCGATAGAAACGCCTAATGGTGCGATCGCTTCTACTGCTTCATCAGCCAATGAACCGCGAGGGGGTACAGCGTTGAGGACAACGATTGCTGTTTTAGAAGCCAGATTGACCAAATCAATGGTGTCACCAATTGCGCGTAAATCGAGAATCGCTGGGCGACAGGGAATCAAAATCAAGTCAGCAGCACGGATAGCAGCTAAGGCAGCAGTTTCTGAATGGGGAGCCGTATCAATAATGGCTAGGTCTGCACCATTATTGACGGCTGCTTCCAGAACTTTTGGCAAACGGGCGGCTTGTGCTGAGACGACAGCAGGAGTTTCTTGTTTTCGACTGTCTCCCCAGCCAGCCGCAGAAGCTTGTGGGTCTAGGTCAATAATCGCTGTTTCTTTGCCATCAATACAGGCTGCAACTGCTAGATGCACAGTCAGGGTGGTTTTGCCTGCACCACCTTTTCTAGAGATAATAGCAACTGTTTTCATGTCGAAAATACTACATTTTAACTTGTATACATGTTGATAGTTTTATATGTATACACGTTAGAGTGTATACCTGTAGATTATATGCCAGCCGTGAGATAGATTGGCGTTGTTTTCCTAACATAGTATGTAAAGTCTGTCAAAAAATGCCAAAAAAGTCATCGTTTTTTCGCTAAGGAAAGATTTCTTTAACGTAGGATTAACGTACCGTTTGCTGTTGTGCTGCTTGTTGTGTCTCAGTTATCCAATCCAAGACCCCTTGCCCCCACTTTTGTCCAGCACCCTCATAGAATGCCACTTTGCCATGAAACGCGATCGCTGCCTTTTCTCTATCCGCGTATACACAACTACTGAAACCATAGTCAACTGCAATGTCTTGTATCAAAAGGCGTAATTTGCTAGGGTCTAAATCTCCTGGTTCATTTCCACCATAGTGAGAGCACTGTTTCATTATCCAGTCAGCATTATGTCCTGTAATGACGGAAATACGCTTTACAAATGCATTGTGTTGAGGATACAAAGAGGAGGTAAAAGGTACAACATTATCAGTTTTTGAAGACTGTGGTTCTGCTTTGCGCTCTGACAGTATTTTCATGTAGTCAATTACGGCGTCATACTTATCAGTGCTGATGTCCTCAGCTTTGTCAAAGCCATACTGTTTATACGCTAATTTAATCGCCTCTGTGGACAATCCTAACTCGCCTTTGCCCATACCCCAGAGTCGTCTAACTTGCCCCTCACTGATTTTGTGTTTGTGAGTAACTCCTGCCATAGCGTGAAGAATGCTAGGTTGGTTTTTCTCACTCTGTTTCTGAGGTTTGGGAGCGTCCGCATATCCTAACGCTGACTGCATTGCCTCTCTGAATTGATTATGCATCTTATTAAGTTTGCCACGTGTTTCGTCATCCAAACGTTCTTTGTGCTTCAATAGCAATTTGTAACAGAACAATTGATTGCTGATGTAGCGACCACAGCAATGAGCCTCTGCCCCGTTTTTAATAGCCTCGGCGTGTAATCTGTCAACGGCATTACCTCGACTCATGTCTTTTTGAGTTTTAGCGTTGATTTGTGTGATAGGTACAGCCGCAAGCGCTTGTTTTTTGATACCCAAAATTTCAAGCGTCACTACACAAGTGACAAGATTTGCTGTATGGTCATATTCGGGCAAGGTAAATTCAAAGTGATAGTCAGGACAAACCTCGTCCAGCCTGTCTCTAATCACTTCCCAAGGCAAGTAAATATATAAATTGCTAGTACCTGGCAGTTCTCTAATAGAGTGAGACTCGACAGGGAAAGGTTTCCTTAGCTCACTGTGTACTGCTCGTAACTCTTCGCGCACTTCTTTGCTTATCATGACTGATTGTGATTGTTGATGTTGTAATCATATCTTATATCCTTTTACTATGTCATTTTTGACATAGTAAAGTGTTGTCAAGCAACAACCGTTGATATATGATAGAGTTGTCATAGATTATGATAAAATTACCTGTATGCATCAAATTACTGCAAGGCTAACATTATCTGAATACGAATCTTTTGAAAACTGGCGGCAAATGCAAAATTTGCCGGAATCGCAAGCTTTATGTGACCTAGTAAAAAGATTCTTTGACGGTGGCTATCAAAGAGCACCTCGTTATCGTCTAGAGAAAACACGTAAAGAGCTAGAAGAAATGTTAAGAGGAGGTATATAAAACAATGGCGCATGACACAAATGACTCAGAGCAAATGCTCAAGAAAATTCGCGTTGCTGGATACTGTAGCGATGAATTACGTCAACAGCTAGATGACTGGTGCAAAGAAAACAACAAGAACCGCAATGAAGGCTTACGTTACATTATCAGAACAATGTTGAATATAAACGATGGCTCAGATGAGTCAGAATTGCAAATAGCTATAAGTATGCTAGAGGCACAAGTAACGCGACTCAAAAGCCTTGCCGCCTAATAACTGTAGCAGTCCAACAACAGGGCGCGGCTAATAACCGCGTCTTTGTTATGTCTATGTCTATTTTTTATCACGTCAAGGAAAGATTTCTTTGACGGATTTCAAAAGTTTAACACGTAAAAATTAGCGTCGCACTAAGTAGTAGGACTAACATTGTCTAGACGAAGTGTTTGGACAATATGGTAAATTTGCAATGATGAGTCAAATGTGACACAATAAAAGTTAACAAGTTAAGCCCCTCAAATGCGCCAACATCAAGGGGAGAACCATCAAATATCAAATGAAATACATTTTAGTACTAGGACTATAGTAACATGGGAAAAATCAAAAAGGGGAAACCAGAAAAAAAATTCACGCTCATCTCTAACGACTTAATTAGAGATACAAAAGTTACTGATTCAGCGTGTAGATTAATTTGCTGGGTTACTTCTCACAGTGATGATTTTGAAATCAGTTTTTCGAGCATTCTTTCTATGCTTGAATGGGGCAAAGATAAGCTAAGGAATGCTGTCAAGAATGCTGAGATTAATGATTATTTAGTCAGGACAAAGACTCGTGATGCTGAAACAGGTTTGTTTGACTGGGATTACTACATTTTTGTAGACAAAGATGAAGCGATCGCTTTTAGAAAGTCAAATCCAGATTCCTATTATCCATCCTTGGGTAATCCAGTATCGGACAATCCAGAGGTGGACGCTCCATCTGATGGATTGCACCCCCCACATAAGAATACAAATGCAATAAAACAAAATGAAGAAAATCAATTAAAGAACACACAAGAGAGCGCTGCCGCGCTGACTGAACTTTCTACAGATTCTATAGAAATCTTGGAAGAAGAAAGTCATACAGAGATAGTAGCCACTAACCAGGACAAATCAAAGAATTCTCATGTTGACAACACATCTACTCATGAGGACAAAACGCCCCCAGTCCGTGAGGCGAAAAAACAAACAGCGCTCGCAGAATATCAACGTTTTGTTGACATTTACAATGAACGCAAACCTGCAACATGGGCGTGTTGCGATAAGCTCAACAACAAACGTATCAAAGGCTTTAAGAAACTCTTTGACGAATGGAAAGAAATTGAACACGTTGAACAAGTATGGTTAGACGCTATCGCGTTCGTCAATGCTAATAAATGGTGGCGTGAGACTTACTCAAGTCGTAGCATTGATACTTTACTCTGGGAGGGCAAAGCAACCACGCTTAGAGATAAATATCAGACTATCAAGCCTCAAACTACGTCTCAATTACAAACATCATCTAATCCACCTCTAGAATTGCTTTTAAGACGGGTTGACTCTGAACTAGGGCGATTACTCTTTGAGACAGATTTGACCCCAACGCAAATTGAAAGTATCAGCAAGTATGTAGACGCAACTGAGAAGTTTAACAGCAAAAGTGAGTTACAAATGAACTATGTCAAAAAAATGCTCGGTTTATGAACCCAGAAACAATTAGAGAAGCAGCGATATAAATAGCTATTACAATCTGGTTCAATGCCAGCAAGTTTGACTACTATCCCCCTCCACCTTGCTTCACTTCTCCTGTCGGAGAGGCTGCGCCAACGTGACGCTGCGCGAACGCGCCTATGTGGAGTCCCCCGTGAAAACAGATGGACACTTTGATGAGGGCTAAGAATCGTCCTTTCTAGCCGTCAAGAAAAGATTTCTCTAACGACCCTTGACGTTTTAATGCCAAATAAGACATATTAAAAACAAGCGCAAAGGGTGAGCGCTCTCTTGCAAAGCTCACAATCGTGCCGGAAACCGCTAAGACTGTGACTTTGCGCTAGAACAAAAGCTCAACAACAAGTACAGCATTTGCATAAATCAATAAGGTTTTGCAAGGCTTTAACGTGAGCATTTGTAAGCTAAGTTTACCACCCTCTCTTAGCTTTTCCAAACAAGAAAAGAGCGAGTAACACCCGCTCTGACGTAAATCTTTTTTCACAACTATCCTATCATGCCTAATCTAGCACTAGTAGAAAAGCCCACAACAAGGGCAGTGGACGCGCTAATAGAGACGTTCGTTTGCGACTTACAGAAAGATGACATCATTTGGCGAGATAACCAATACTGGAAAGTTCAAATGACTAGAAGTTATCCCTGGTCATGGGTTGGACACCATCGTTCAGTCATCTATGGTACACAGTACGAGATTTATTTGTTACCTTTGAGTTTTCAGTATAAACCATACCAATGGGGCGATCGCTCCAAAGCTGATTGGAACAAGTTTTGGTTTCACACGGATAACGAACGTCACCGTTTATCTGCGGCTACTATTTGTGTCAAGGTTGGTTCATTGTTCAAGATGTTAGTTTTACCATTTTAGGTGTAGGAGAATTATGACCAGTAAGAAGTGGGCTATCAAGCGTATTACTGTTAATCTAGCTGCTGTTGAGGCTGAAAAGCTAGAAAGATATTGCGCTCGCACAGGGCGACCAGCTACAGACGTAATTCGAGAGCTAATCCGGAATTTAGAGGAAGATTAGCAAGATAGTCGCTAAAGAAAAGTTTCTTTAGCGACTATGAGCAGCAAATGTGAGAAAATAGACATATAAAGGAAAATAACAACATTTTTGCGTTTGGTAGAGGCGAAAAATCATGATACTTAGTTTTTCTCTTACGATTGCGCTCGCCCGTCAGCATGGTGTTTCTGACCCGCTTAGAACGGGTGTTAAAACAGTCTCGCGTCGTGATTGGACAGACAAACAAGCTCAGCGTTGGATAAGCGCTTATAGACGGGATGAGATTGTACACAAAGCTTACTCAGCATTGCCCTTTGTGCAGGGCGCTTATCATCTAGGAGATTTTACACTTAGCTGTGAACCCTACCCAGAACGATTAGCAGATATGCCAGAAACAGATTTGCAGCGTGAGGGCGGATTTTGGTTGACCAAGCAAGACTTTATTGACGATGTAGAAAAAGGCGATCCAGATAAAATCCTGTGGGTTGTGCGCTGGTCATCCTTTACACTTGCATAGTTGACAGTCGTGTCTTACTATGTCAAAATAGGCATGGTATTTCAAGAGGCAAATAATGAGTCCAGACCTTGAATTAGAAGTATTAGAAATGTTACAGGACTTTAACGCTTACTTCTCCTATCTGCATGGCAAGTCGGATGCTGTTGCTCTTGCTATGCCCACTGCGGCGGTCGCGGTTTGGTTGGAAGCTTACAGCGACCTGAGTGCAGATGAGCGAGAAAAGGCAAAAGCCGAAGTTTACAGACAGTGCAACTTTCATCCTACACCACAGCAGTTTAAACAGCTAGTCAAAGGTACAGATGAGGCAGAAGCGCTCACAGAATGGATACACATCTTAGATGCTCTTAGAATGAGCGCTGACGATGCAAGAGCGCGAGTAGAAGTGCTAACACCTTATGCCCGTCAAGCATTACGTGTTGTAGGCGGTTTATCCGGTCTAGGATTGTGCCCAGAAGCGTCGTTACATAAATCAGTCAAAGAAGACTTTTGTAGGGCGCACGCGCTGATTAAACAAAACATAATATCACACAAGTTAGAGCGCATTAACAATAGTGTTCAATATGTCACAAAACCAGAATCATCTATTGATATAGAACAACAATTGTCAGCACTGACATCTAATTGATCTATGTCAAAAATCGCTAAGGAAACTTTTCTCTAACGTCCATAATCCCAAGGATTGAGCTATAATGACAGTTTGTTACCACACTGATATCAATCATCTTGTCAAGCTGCTGCGTAGCAAAGGGAAAGACATAATCGCTTCACTTATGTATGAAAGTTGCTTTTAGAAATTGATAATCAAAGGTAAAGATTGCGGTCTTTGGGAGTCAATAGGATTGTTGTCAGTCTTATCTCAGTATTTGCAAAAAACCTATGCTGATTACTGGTTTGCAATTCGCAGAATCCTGTCACACTTGGGATGAGAAAAAGCTATCTAAAACTTAACAATTCTTGAATCTCCAGCGCTGTATGAATTTACAGCGTTTTTGTTACTTATAGAAATGTTTCTTTAACGAAAAAGTTGCTTTTTGTGTCAGTTATGTCATACTATAAAGTGAAAGAAAATATATAAGGAGAGGTAAAAAAATGGGTCAAGAGTTACAACTAATAGAAGCAGCCAAAGAAAAATTAGCGGATGAGCGTAAAACAGTTAGCGCTAAGAAACAGACAAAAGCAACACAACGCAAGTTAGAAGAACTGGACATTAAAGCTAGTAACTTAAATGCGTTCGCGGAATTAGTTAACAATGATTGGTCAATTATTGGTTGCTACGTAGCAAAGGATATTGATTCAGAAGTAGGACGTATTGCTGATATTGAGGGTGATAATTCAACTAAAGTTATCGTGCAATGCTTTGATGGTTCTGAGCAAGCAGTAGACATTGCAGACTTAATGATTGATGAGAAAGCACAAAGACTTGAGCCGAGTGCAAACACTGTTATCAAGATTCTAGAAACTCATCCTGATAAAGCGCTTGCAGGCAAACATATCAAACTTTCCAAAATTATCTATCCAGGACAAGCAGAATTAGAAGGCGTGAATGGTTTGATTCCTGCTGAATTTTGGGAGATTTCAGAGGCTTCTGATACGATGTCTAATAAGACATCTATCGTAGAAAGCGATATGACAGAGATTATCGAGGCAACTACAGAGCTAGACGATGAGCTATTGGAAGTTACAGACGAAGCTCTGCGATTGAAAAATGTTGTCACTAAAACGCTTGATGGCTTTTTGTTTGAAGTAGGCGTGACAGATGACACACTTTATGTAGGGCGTTTACATCAAGAGTTACCTCCATTTTTACGCAAACAAGGTGAAGGAGAATATGAGCTATTAATGCAAACGCCTCCTGTACCACGTTTTCACGGAGCGCGGTCTATGATTGTCCGTGAATTCCATAGACGTACAGAAAAGTTAAAAGCGGGCGACAAAATTAATTTCAATCCTTGGTTTCTTGCTTTTGATGATGTCAACAAAGAAGTGTATCATCCTGACAACATAGAGGAAGATACAAGTGACATTGAAGAAGATTTAAATGCAGGTAAGCCTATTCGCCAACGTTTAGGAATAGCCGACGACGGTAGAATCTATGCAGGTTACAGACGTGCGTTAGCAGCTTTAAGAACTAACACTGAGTCCGTGCCTATTGAGGTTCAACACTTTGCAACAGAAGCGGATTTTGTAGACGCTTTACTTGACGCGAACAAACAGCGTGAAAAATCCCCAGAACAAAAAGCCCGTGAAATCATGGCGCGTCACAAGTATTGCTCTGAGGAAGCGCGGCAGCGTCAATTGCAGCAGCTTTCACAGAATCGCGGCAAAGCAGAAGAGACAACAGGTGAATCGGGTACAGCTTGGGAAAAAGCTGCAAAAGATAGCGGGGTTTCTGGTAAAACTGCGTCCAAACAAGCGAAAATTATGCAGTTTGCTGACCATTTTCCTGATAAAGCGCTCGCTAGGAAGATTCTTAACGTCTTCAATATGGACGACAAGAAGACCGAGACGTGTTTGGAGTTAATCAAGTTGAAGCCAGAAACCGCTCATAAGGTTGCTGACTTGATTCTTTCAGGAGAAGCTAAAAGTGTACCTAAAGCGCTTGCAAAAGTTGGAATTAACACAACCCCTGCACAGCCAAAACCCAAAGGCGTACATTTGCCCGCGCCTGGTACTGTTCCAGTAAACGTAGAACAGACAGAGCAAGTCGCACAAGTGACAGAACATCCGCGTCTACCAGAATGGTTAATGAGACTTGTTTATAACACTCTGGGTGAGATTGACATTGATTTGAATGCAGACTCATCACTATATGTTAACGCGGCACATCATATGACTGCCGTGTCTCCTGAGCTTGATGCACTGCGTTCTGAGTGGCAGTTACCCAACAAGACAGGTGCTGTCAAAGTGTTCGCTAATCTCTATGGTGCTGACTTGCGTGACTGGACAGCGAGCGCTGAACCTCAATGGCTAAAAGGCAACATTAACGAAGGATTGTTGATTGTTCATCATCTTGATAACAAGTCTAGAGCTATCCTAAAACGCATTGCAGCCGCGAGCGCTGTGATTTTACGCCCTGTTGATTTGACTTTGAGAGACAAGCCCTATCGACAAGTAGACATGACTGTTTACTATCTAGGTACTGACTGGCGTAAGTTCTTTGACGTTTTTGATGTTCATGCTGACGTTAGAATTGCTAGATGGGCATTTGATAAGTCTTATGCTCCGCAGGTCAATCTTACCTCTATCGGAGGTACAACCTGGTCAGGTAATGACAATGCCGCGACCGCTAGTTATGGAGATTATCGACTAAGCGTTATCAAGTCCGTAGATGGTACGTATTTTGCAGAGATTAACGGTGAGCGCATTGCTGAAAATCTACCTGACGAAAGCACAGCTAAAACCCTGGCTATATCTAGCGCTGACGAGCGTTTACACACTGCTGTTGCCTAATGTTTATTAATGTTCGCTAGGGAAATCTTTCTCTAGCGTTCTCGCTTTTTTGAGTGTGATTATTATGACAAAAATAGAGCTTGAAACAAAACATTTTTATGGCTGGTGTACTGCAACTACCCGCCATTTTCGTTTAATAGTTGGTAGGTACAATAATAGGTATATTTGTCAGGACTGTCTTAATAGTTTACGTTTTCAAGGTGTGCAAGCTGTAACACAAGCTATAGAAGCTGTATCTCCTAAAAAGATTAAACGTAAGTATAAAGCTAGGCACAACTATCCAACTAAAAATCAGCAATATCTTTTTAAAAAAAGAGTTTTAAATTATTTGTCAACTGGTTTTTATACTCAATTAGAAATTTATGAGAATGTCAAACATAGCAAAAAATTTGAGCAAGTCAAACGCGCTTTATGGGAAATGCGACGAGACGGTGAAATTGTAGGCGCTCGCGTAGGTTCAAATAGTCCAATGGTGTATACAACTGTTGAGCGTGAAGAACTGCTTAAAATTCATTTAGGAGGTAATTTTAAGGACAAGATATCAGACTATTTAGAAGTACATGGAGAGTTAAAGATAAACGAACTTGCAGACTTGATGAAGCGAGCGCGCTCAACAATTTGTCATTGGATTGATGAACTAGAAAAAGAGGGAGTGATACAGACAGAGGTAAGGCACATTAAAGGCGAACATGGACATAGTAAATTTTGTTGGTTGAAAAATGGCAGAAACGTACAAGACTATTAAACAGGGTGAAAATTGGGAGTTGATCGCAATTGATCCGCGAGCGCTCAAACCTTATCCACAGAATGCAAAAATACACAGTCAAGCACAGATAGCTAAGCTTGCAAACATCATCAAAAAACTTGGTTTTGATGTGCCGATTGTTTGTGATGAGAATCTGGAGATAATCAAGGGTCATGCACGTCAAGAAGCAGCGATATTAGCTGAGTTTGAGAAGATACCTGTGATTATTCGTCAAGGGTTATCAGAGTCAGATAAAAGGCTTCTCAGAGTATCTGATAATCAGATAGCTGAGTCATCTTATGACCCTGAGATGCTGCGATTAGAGTTGACTGATTTGCTGGGCATGGATGTAGATATGCTCTTAACAGGCTTTGACGCTGACGAGATTGACAATTTACTCAAGGAAGTGCAGCCGCCTGATGGTTTTGACGAGATTGACGAGAACAAGATGAAGCAAGAATTAGATATTACTTGCCCTAAGTGTGGATTCGTTTTCAAAAGTAAAAAAACTGGATAGGAACAAAATGTAATGATAAAACCTGAATTTTTTATACCCAGTATGAAAGAGATTGTAGAGATAGAGAAGAACGGCTTAACCGCAGCATCGCTATTCAGTGGTTGTGGGGGTAGCTCATTAGGTTTTAAGATGGCTGGAATTAACGTTAAGTATGCCGTTGAGTTTGTACCTGAAGCGATCGCAGCATATAAAGCGAATCATCCAGGAACTTATTTAGATACGCGAGATGTCAGAGAAGTGCAAGCCCAGGACATCTTAGACCAGATAGGAGAGATTGACATCCTGGAGGGTTCTCCGCCTTGCGTTTCGTTCAGCACGGCTGGCACTCGCTCAAAGGGCTGGGGCAAAACAAAGAAATACTCAGGAGATGTTAGCCAACGCTCAGATGACTTGTTTTTTGAGTACGCAAGGATACTAAAGGACTTACAGCCCAAAGCATTTATAGCTGAGAACGTCTCAGGATTAGTCAAGGGTGCTGCTAAAGGCTATTTCCTAGACATCATAGAAGCGCTTAGAAACTGCGGCTACAGGGTCAAGGCATCTGTTCTAGATGCTCAATGGTTGGGCGTTCCTCAGATGCGTCAACGCTTGTTTTATGTGGGCTTCCGTAATGATTTAGGACTAGAACCTGTGTTTCCCTCACCCTTGAAATATCATTACACTGTCAAGGACGTGCTACCTCATATCAAACTCGTCAAGTTTAGCGGCAAAGCTAATAACTACAAAGCTGCTGGTTTAAATGCATCGCCCACTATTATGGCAAACGACTACGAGCGCAAAGAAACAGCATACTTTAGCGGCGGCGGCTGGATAGAGACAATGCAAGGCGAGCGCAGGCAGTTCACAATTGATGAACTCAAAATCATCTGCACATTTCCAAGCGATTTTTACTTGCCCGGTAGCCTTTCGGAACAATGGGAGAGACTAGGTAGAGCCGTACCACCGTTTCTGATGCGGGCGCTTGCAACTGTTGTCAGCAACCAACTACTAAAGGTGTCCATCCATGCATGACAAAGATATTGTTTTCCCAGCTAATCAGTGGCGATTTGATGAGCGTGTAGCTGATGCATTTGACGAAATGTTACAACGCTCTATACCTGACTATTCCAATATGAGAGCGCTTGTATCAGCAATTGCGCTTAAATTCCTCTCAAAGGGTGGTGTATTGATAGATATAGGTGCAAGTAAGGGTGAGGCGATCGCGCCGCTTGTAAAATTTCCTGAGTGTTCATTTCATCTCATTGATAATTCACCTTCAATGCTTGCAGCTTTGACAGAGCGTTTTGCTGATTACAAAAACGTTACAGTGCATGATTTAGACTTGCGCTCGCAGTTCCTAGATGTTAAAGCTAATGTTGTACTCTCTGTCCTTACACTTCAATTCGTCCCTGTAGAGCATAGAATGAAGTTGCTACAACGTATTTATAATAGCTTGCACAGAAACGGGGCATTTGTGTTAGTAGAAAAGGTCATCGGAGCGACAGCTACAGTTGATGATTTGATAACAAACATTTATTATGAATTAAAGGCAGAAAACGGCTATTCAGATTATGAGATACAACGTAAACGATTAAGCCTTGAAGGTGTACTAGTTCCTTGGACTGCGAGCGCTAATGAACAAGCATTAAAAAACGCTGGTTTTCATCAAGTAGAATGCATCTGGCGCTGGTCTAATTTTGCAGGTTGGTTAGCTATTAAGTAGTAAGTTCTTGATGTAATCGTCAAAGAAATCTTTCTTTGACGATTATTTTTCTTTGTTTATGGAATTAACAAAAAATATCGATTTGTTGCAATATCTTTTGCCATACCATAACCGCGTAGCGCGAGACGTTGAGCGATATAGCTAGCACTCATTTTCTTGCCTGTGTCAACTTTGGCATTAATTTGTTCAATAGTAGCGCCTTCACGCAATAAGTTAATAATTTGGTCAATCTTAGAACCAGGGCGAACGCTTTTAACTGTCTTGCCTGCTTGATATATTCCTTCCTCTGTTTTGACTGCTTTGGGCTTGCCATTTGCGCCAATGTGGTCGGATACTTGCTCAGGTTTAACAGTTTCAGGCTTGTCTTTTTTGTCTTTTTCTTCTGTTGATTTAGAGATAAAACCGCCTAAATCATCAAACAATTCACCCTTAACAGGCACTTGAAAACCTTTGATTTCTTCCCATTCTTTAGCATCTACAGCGCTCGCGTTCTGTGCTTTGTACACAGCCAATTGTTTTTCAGGATCTAAAGTCTTGACAGAGCGCCAACGGCGTTTTTTGCCGTTCATCAAATCAAGTTCTACAGCTTCTAATGTCAGTTCTGGTATATCATGTATCGCGTTTGCTGTCGTGTATATAGTAGCAACAGTGGTTTCTTGCGTTTCTTCTTTAGCTGCAAGCTGTGCTGACCATGCTTGCTCTAATGCTGCTAGACTTGCTTGAAGAACGAACTGAGTCAGAACACTGCCGCCCCATGTTTGAGCCTTGATGACTTTCTGACGTTCCGTGATGCGCTCGTTTAACCAGTTCCCAGCAGTTTGTAAATTACCAAAGCGTATTTTCTGACCGTTGTGGTTAACGATGTAACCAGCTTTACCGAGCTTGAGTAGTTCAAAACCTGAATTTATAAATTGTTGAGCGAGTTCTGGATATTTGATGGCTTGCATTTTTTTGTCTCTATTGTTTTGTTTCTATATTAAGTATGTCAGGTATGTCATATTGCCGCAAGGGTGAAAAACAATATTTTTGAAAAGTTCTATATATATAGAAAAAATGGTACGCTGAGAAGTTGGAATATTTGTGATTTGTCGTCAGAGAAATCTTTCTTAGACGATACAACAGCATTGTGTTATAAAGTAAAAAAGGCTGTACATAACAGCCTCTGTAAGATTTACAACAATAAGAAACTTAGTATTTTAGAAAGCGCTTACCCCTACGGTTTGCGCTTGTTTGTTACGAGAGGGAGAGACATAAGCGAGCGCAAGGGCGTTAACCATTTTGCTCTCAATTCGTGCTTTGCCACCGTTCCACATAGAGTTCATGTGAGTTTCGCCAGCGCTACGGCTGTGATGATTGATTTGTTCTGTGACACAGTTGAGCAATTCCCAAGCAGTACCCCGGCTAGTTTCATAGTGAGCGCCAATGCTTGTGTGATTCGCGAACGCGGTAAAGCTGGACTGCACTAAACGATTTTGGTCATCATATGCTACGAGATTGCCTTGTTCGTTGCGATCGCCCAGTGTTTCAACAAGAATCTCACGCGCTTCACGATTATTAACTTGAGTCTGTGCGAGTTTGTCAATCAGCAAGCCCAGGTCAACAAAGTTTTGTTTGCTGCTTTCCAGGATTGCTTGTACTGCCGTTTTACTAAAGCCGTTGGTGTGAGAAAGCGAGCGCTGACCAATGGAGACTTTACGAGTAATGCCATTACAGCACACTAAACGAATTGCATTGAGCTTTACTGTTAAACCTTTGCCGTATTCATGTGAGTTAGTCAGCAACAGTCGAGCGGCTATTATGTCGTCAGTGTCCATAACTGCCCAGGACTCGTTAACTACTGCGCTCGCAAACACTAGACGACCTTCACGTAGATGTCCTAGCCGTTCCATCTCAATCCCGGCACTGTTGCAGAACTCATCGAAAGCATGGACAACATCTACATTTTGGAATGGTGTCCAAGTATCGCTAGTGACAGAGAATAGAGTACCTGTATCAGAGCGGTATACGGCTTGATTGTTAGTGTCAAAGAATTGCAGCTTGTCACCGTATCTAAGAATAGAAGTATCAACAGACCAATTTAGATTAGCAGCTTGCAGCTTGTGGTCTAGCGACCAGTTAGACTCTACAACAGCGCCTACACCTTTATAATAGTTATCATTTACAAGTCCTTTGTAACCATTCTGGCGTAAACGTCCTTTAATTTCTGCGCTCGCTTTCTTGACAGCCTCTTTGTCAAAGTGAAAACCTTGGTCGTATTGTTGATTACTCGTATCAATGTTAAACTTTAAGTCAAAGGTGTCATAAGATGAATCAATAATCATATCAGTTGTTACGCTTGTCATTTCACTTATCCTTTAGTAATTTACGCTTACATATTTATTGTGTCATTTTAGGCATACCATAGTCAAGGGTGAATAAAAGAAATTTTTAACTTAATCTGATATCGTAAAAGAAAGATTTCTCTAACGTGCTTAATATGAGCAAAAAAGCGGCTCGACCAGGGCGACCGTCTAAGTTAACACAAGAAACAAAACAAAAACTGTTGCAGGCGATTAAAGCGGGCGTAGGGATTGAGAACGCTTGCTATTATGCGGGGGTTAGTCATAAGACTGTACGCGAGTGGGTACAGCGTGGTGAAGGCACACATGAGCGTCCTACTAGCGATGAATTTGCAGAGTTTGCAGAAGAGTTGAACCGAGCGGTTGTAGCGGCTGAAATAACGTTAAGCGCTCGCATCATGACGGCATCCACAAACGACTGGAGGGCGGCGGCGTGGTGGTTAGAGCGTCAGCGTCCTGAGAGATGGGCGAACACGCAAAAAATTGAGGTAGCAGTAGACAACAAGCTGATTGATTTAATGATGTACGCTTATCAAAATTTACCACCTGATGTGTATCGTCAAACAGTAAAAGTGTTGGCTGATAGGATGGGTGAGCGCGTCATCAATGTTTTGCCGATGTCTACAGAGATTGATGCTGATTTATTTGACCCTACACAGCTATCTGATGAGGAGCTAGAGAAAATTGCCAGCGGCGGTTAGTCGAGTTTTAGATAAAGGGGCACTCGCGAGGCGAGAACTTGCAATAAGAGAGATTCTGAGGCGTGACTTAGAACGATTCATTAGGGGTTACGATGCTGACCATCCTGGCGCGTGGGCAATCTTAGAACCAAATACCCCACTAGATTGGAATTGGCATCACACTTACATTTGTGAGTTCCTCGTGGATGTAGCAATGGGTGAGACAAGGCGATTGCTTGTCAATGTGATGCCGCGCTCGCTTAAATCTTTGTTTGTATCTATCTTTTTCCCATGCTGGGTATGGTTGCGTCAGCCTTGGGCGTCGTTCCTGTGCATGAGCTATAGCACCCCTTTAGCAAATGACCACAGCTATAAGCGTCGTCGTGTTATTGAATCAGAGTGGTATCAGCGCTTATCGCGTGGGCGCTGCATCCTCAGTGACGACCGTAACAGAATTACTGAGTACAGCAATAACTCAGGTGGGGTCATCTATGCTCGTGGACTTGACGGTTCGGTCACCGGACTGGGTGCTGAGTACCTTTTGTTTGACGACCCCAATAATCCAGAGAAAGAGTCAGATGTAGTCAGAGAGGGAGCGTTAACGAAGTTTAAGAACTACTTGACAACAAGAGCCAACGACCCGAAGCGGACTAAGACAATTGTTGTACAACAGCGAACGCATGAGAGTGACGTAAGCGGCTACATCATCAAGACAGCCGCAGAGGAAAAAGACCCTAGCAGACGTTTTAAGATTGTCAAATTACCTACCCGTGCTCGCAAAAGTGAAACAGTCGTTTTCCCGCGTTCTAAGACTGTTGTAGAGCGCAAAGCAGGCGAGTTGTTACATCCTCATCGTTTTGGAGAGGAAGAAGACGCAGAAGCTAAGAGAGACTTGGGCGCGTATGCTTACAGTGCTCGTCATGACCAGGAACCAGCACCATTAGAAGGTGGCGTTTTCAGTAAAGCAGTCTGGCAAACTTTTACGGAATTGCCAGCTAGATACGAACTCATCATAAGCGGTGACTTGTCTTTTGGCTCTACATCAAGCACAGCGTCATTTGTGTCTGTAGGCTTGTTTGCGATCGCCTATCCTAATTTCTATCTGATTGACCTGTTCCATAAGCGCTGCGGCTTTAACGACGCGCAAAAAGGCATCAGAGAACTGATTAACAGAAACGAACCTGTTTACGGCATCATTGCAACCAAATTGATAGAGAAAAAAGCTTCTGGTGCAGCGATGATTGAGAAGTTGCAAGAAGAATTCCCAGGTGTATTAGCATTTAATCCTGATGAATTTGGCAGCAAAGAGCAGCGAGCGCAGCTTATAGCCCCTGCTTTTGAGTCCGGCAACTTCCACATTAAACACGGTGTAGGCTGGCTAGAAGATGTCAAAATAGAGTTTGTCAAGTTTGGGGTTTACGATACTGACGATATCGTTGACATGACCTCACAAGCAATGATTTACTATCAACTCAAGATGAGAAAACGGCGATCGCCTGTTTCTTCTATTGTACAGTCATGAAAATTCTTATAGGTCTACTCATCTCGTCAAGGAAATCTTTCCTTGACGATTCTAAGCGTTAGGTCTGACAAATTTATAAGTCAATGATAGAGAAGCTTGATATGTCTGGCTAGTGCTGCCTACTCTGGTAACTACTAGCAGAATTTGATTTGGATTAGTTATATATTGATACAAATTACCCCCGATTCGTCGATATTGACCCTGAGCCAGGTTTTGACTATTACCAGAGTCTAAAGTTGTAGCGGTTCCTGTATTGTTAATCCACTGTAATTGAAAGCTTAAATAGTCGTTCGCGGCATTGCTTACTCCACTTCGAGAAGATAGCATAACTGTGTAATTTTCTAACCATATTGTTGTTGTACCAATAGGAAATGGTTTTGAAATTTGCAGAGCTGCGCCCGAACCGTTGCTAGGGATAGCAATATCAGCCGTGACAGGTTGACTTCGCCAAACATTGTTAGTTACGTCGTATTCCCAAGGCTGAGGGGCGTAACTAGGCTCAAACCATAAATCCTTGTCTCCTGGGTTAGTAGGTAAAGTAGCCCCAATCGATAGACTCTTGCCTGCAAACTTCTGTGTTGGTAAAGAAGTGTTTACAAAATCCATCTTCATGAGACTAACCTGCTGCTACCAAAGTCCAAGTACCTGTTAAGGTCATCCCACTGAAATTAAATGTCATCGTATTAGCATTTACTGCATTGGGTTGAATCAAAACACCGTCACCTGTATTATCCCAAACAGCCCAGAGCAAAGGTTTACGTCCAAGTCCGTGTGACCATGTATAAACTCCTCCGGAAAGACTACCACTGGTGATATCTTGAGTAACAATATTGGCTACAGCTTTTTCTGAGCCAGCTAGCCCAGACATAAATTTCTGATTTGTTTCACTCCAGTAGAAGCGAGCGAGCGCTAAGGTTCCTCTGTTCACTTCAAAACCTGCGTCTTCTGTAGGAGTGGAGCCGGAGTAGTTTGAGTTAAGTCTGATGATGTTGTCAGCTACTTCTACCTGCTCCGTGTTGATGATGGTCTGTGTACCCTGTACAGTTAGATTACGCACAATGATATCAGCGTAACCATCGTTTGCATAGGTTCGTAGCGCCAACGCTCCAGACATATCTAGAAGACGGACACCTGAGCTAGTATTGTTAATTACAAAAGAAGAATTACTTGTGCCTGTGTCAGTGTT
>NZ_AP018264.1 GCF_002368435.1 Kalymmatonema gypsitolerans NIES-4073 | reverse complement strand
ATGATGGTCGAGCCAATCGGCATCATACACTGTCTCAAGATATCTGTCCCCTCGGTCTGGATTGATCATCAGAATCCGCGCACCCTCACCCAGTTCATGCGCCAGATGCAAGCCACCTGCTACAATTGCGCCTGTTGATGCACCTAGAAGCAATCCCTCACGGCGTGCCAGGATGTGACACACTGAGTAAGCTAAATCTTCTGGTACTACGTAAGCGCGATCAAGCAGGGAAAGATCCAGATTTGGGGGAAAGAAAGATAACCCAATACCCGTCATCTTGTACGGTTTTGCTGGCGTTCCCATAATTACTGAACCCACCACATCAACGCCAACAATGCGTATGTTTGGGAATCGCGGTTTCAGATAACGAGCTATGCCCATGATCTGTCCCGCAGTGCTAACACCAACTACCACAGCATCCAGATCAGAAGAAAAGTGAGCTTCAATCTCACGGGCAGTATAGTACGAATGTGCCTCCGTATTCAAAGGATTAAGATGCTGACATGGATACCAAGCATTAGGTATGCTTGCAGCCAACTCCTTTGCTTTTTTCATTCTTGCCTTCTGCATTGAGCCTGATTCGTCTGCTTCATGAAGTGGTACATCCACAAGTTCTGCACCGTATGCTTTCAACATTCGTCTAAAAGGTGGAGGAGTTTTCGCATCGACGACAATCATCACTCGATAACCGCGAACTGCTCCTACCATCGCTAGCCCAACGCCGAAATTTCCTGAGCTTGACTCGATAATCGTACCACCAGGTACAAGCAGCCCTTCTTCCTCCGCACGCGTCACGAGGTAGACTGCATTTTTTTCTTTAATTGAACCCCCAGGATTACAACTTTCCAATTTCAAGAAGCATTCTGAGATAGCACATATAGGAGAAATATTCTTGAGTTTTACAATTGGAACATTTCCTATAGCCTGGGTAACATCAGCAGCCGTAGTATTTTTCCATTTACTATGGTTGTTCCACTGAGAGTTGAAAATGCTTTCAAAGGATGAAGATTTTGCCAGATAATTCATATTAAGTACCCAAAAATTCAAAAATTAGTACAAATTCTCATAGCTACATGAACTTGCTCATTGGGGTTGATTTTATTGGAACATCGTTACTAGATTGCTTTCTTGAAAATAAAAAAATTAACAACTATTGCCCGTATAGTTAATTACCTCTTAAATCTGCTTCAATTTACTCAAAAATAGATAGCAATTAAGTTTGAATCGGTGACTAACTTAGTAAGTATTTCAGTTACGCCCATAAAAATATTGACACCCATCACGAACTCGACATATTTTTATGTTGAAGGAGAAATATGAAATCAAGATGAAATTTTTTATTTAATATTTAAATTTTCCCAAAATCAGTAGTGATAATTTATTTATGTTAATTAATTAACTTGAGCAGAACGCAAAGTATCAACAAAAAAGAGATATTGGATACGTATTAATTACAATCCTATATAATATGTATTACATAATCTATAGCTTTACTTAGAAAAAACAAATGTATTTGCACATTAAATAACGATAATTATAAATTTTATGAAATCTATTTAATTACTCTAAATTTCATCTTAATTTCATATCGATATGTCAAAATTATTATTGACTCAATAAACATCTTGTAAAACTTAGTTTCTATAACTCCTCAAACTAAGCTCACACCATACCTTAGCGAGTTGTTTACTGAGTCTTTTCTATTTAGTGATGTATAGACAAGATACTAGCCTACTATCAGGTTTTGTATAGCCTAATCCTAATTTTTAAGAATTTCATCCTAATTTCATAAATTTCTGCAACCCTATTAATAGGGGTATCCCTATGGCGAACTATGCTAGAATCACAGACTTACAAAGAACTTTTAACTACCCAATTTGATATGAGGGTGCTACTAGTCGAAGATGAGCCAGATTTGGGGGCAGCTATTAAGCGTACTTTAAATCAACAAAAGTACCTAGTTGACTGGGTTATGGATGGTAATGACGCATGGGCTTACTTAGAAAATAGTTCGGCGCAATATACAGTAGCGATTCTTGATTGGATGCTTCCAGGAATTAGTGGTTTAGAATTGTGTAAAAGACTGCGTTATAAAGGTAATCCTCTTCCTATCCTGATGCTAACTGCTAAAGATAGAATGGAAGATAAAGTTGCCGGACTAGATGCAGGTGCCGATGACTATTTAGTAAAACCCTTCGGCATGGTGGAACTTCTAGCACGGTTGCGGGCTTTGCAGCGTCGTTCCCCCCATTTTCAACCCCAACAATTAACTGTTGGTAACTTGACTCTAGACTATGGCAACAGTACAGTTGTTAGACAAAATACAACAGGTGAACAGCAAAGTATTCCATTAACTAATAAAGAATTCCAACTATTGGAATATTTCATGAACCATCCTAACCAGATTGTTACGACTGAGCAAATTCGTAATCAAATTTGGGAAGTTAATGCGGAATCTAGTAGTAATGTAGTGGCAGCGCAAATACGTTTGTTACGTCGTAAACTCACAAGTAACGACTGTCCTAACCCAATTGAAACTTTGCACGGTATGGGGTATCGTCTTAATTTCTCAGATGAATCAAAATAAACTGTTTCGGCTCACCCGCGTTCGTCTAGCTCTGTATTACGCTATTGTTATGGGTTTGATTTTAAGCCTATGTGCCTTTAGCTTTTACAGGTCTGTGTTTCATGCTCATGTGGTAGCTTTAGACAGTGAAATTGAGACTGTAGCTGGGACACTGCACGACAGTATTGAACTAAAACTTCAGTCACCTGGACGTTTGGAACCATTAGTAAATCAGTTATTTCCAAATACAGGTAACTGTAGAATTGGGGCTAGTAATTGTATTCAAGAACAGCCGCATCCTAAACGTCATCTTCTGGGTATTGTTACTAAAACTAGCTACTATATACGTTTTTTTGATACTTCAGGCAAATTAATTGCTAATGCTGGTTATTATCCAGAGGGATTACCTAATATTTTCAATCCAAAAACTTGGCAATTTCTCAAAGATAGCAAAGGCAACGAATACCATCAAATTACTCTATCTCTGCATACCCAAAATTATCAAGATTGGGGATATATGCAAGTAGGGCGAAGTCTAGAAGAGTTTAATCATTATTTGGATAGCGTAAAGCTAATTTTGATATTAGGGCTGCCGATGGCTATGGTTATGATTGCAGGTGCCAGTTGGTGGTTGTCAGGATTAGCGATGCAGCCAATTTATCAGTCATATCGACAAATTCAACAGTTTACAGCCGATGCTGCACATGAATTACGAACGCCTTTAGCTGCGACAAGTGCAACTGTAGAATCAGCACTTTTAATATCAGAAATAGATGAACAAGAAACACGAGATATATTGCAAACTATACAGCGTCAAAATCAGAGGCTAACAACTTTAGTCGTTGACTTATTGATGCTAGCACGTTTAGATAGACAAGCTCAAAAGTTACAGCACGAAGTTTGTTGTTTAAATGATATTGTTAGCGATTTAATTGAAGAATTTGAAGCGATGGCAACTACCGCAGGAGTAAAGTTGACATCATCAATCCGAGTTAAGCAAAATATGAATGTTATAGGGAATTCCGATCAGCTTTATCGATTGGTTTCTAACTTAATTGTCAATGCAATTCAATATACACTCAAAGGAGGCGAAGTCACAGTTATCTTAGAAAGCAATGATAATTATGCTGTAATTAAAGTTCAAGATACAGGTATTGGTATCCCACAACATGAACTGAGGCGAGTTTTTGATCGTTTTTATCGGGTAAGTAGCGATCGCTCTCGTAACACTGGTGGTTCTGGATTAGGATTAGCCATTGCTCAGGCAATTGTTCAGGCACACCACGGTAGTATAGACGTGCAAAGTGAGTTAGGTAAAGGCAGTACCTTTACTATTAAGTTACCCTTCAAAGTTCTGCGATTGGGCGTAGTCCAACGCCTGGATGCGGAGTGGGAATAATCCCCAAAATTGGATATGTCACTGTAAGGATAAAGTGACTGTTTTTTAACTATAAAGTGACCGCTCAACAGAATCTGTGACTGAAGCGTATTTGAAAGATTGAATGCGTAAGCGTTGCCTAACGAAGTTATCACTTGTAAATTATGACCAAAGTAGGGCAATGTAAAAATAAGCATTCCGGGTTTTAAGAGCGGCCACCTTATCCTTTAATTCCGTCCACATTATCTCTTAAGTGAAAATGGTCTTGTCAAGGCTATGTTCCAGCTTTGATAAATATGCCCCCTCCCCCTATTAGTGTTAAAATCTTACTATAAAAGACTTTTATAACTATGCCCCTTGGTAAATGAATACCTTGATATTTTTCCGCAGCTTGAAAAATCCGGTATTTGCAAGGCTGTACGCTGCTCAGACTACTAGTTTATTGGGTGATGCACTTACTTGGGTGGGTTTAGCCCTTCTTGCCTTTGATTTAGCTGGAAAGAATGCGGGGGTTGTGCTTTCAGTAGCTCTAACTCTGCGTGTAACTGCTTTTGTATTGCTGTCTCCTCTTGCAGGTGCGATCGCAGACCGCTTCGACCGCAAGAAAATCATGGTCGTAACTCACATATTCAGAATGTTAATTGTGAGTATGTTGCCTTTTGTGACGCAAATTTGGCAAGTTTACGTATTGATATTTGCGCTTAATGTTTTTAATGCTTTTTTTACTCCAACTTACCAAGCCACAATTCCATTAGTTACGGGTGAGAATGACTATGCAGGGGCGATTGCACTTTCGTCCGCTACTTACCAATTGCTTGGTGTACTTGGCCCTGGTATCGCTGGAAGTGTCGCCGCCTTCATTGGTGCAAGACAAGTCTTCTTTTTGGATGCTCTCAGCTTTGCGATCGCGGCAATCTTAATCTTCACCCTACCAGGTCAGCTCGTAGTTGCACAAAATCAGCAGCCTTCCAGAACAACACGCCGAACATGGGGAGACATTCAAGACGGTACAACTCGCCTGCTTACAGATGCACCTATTCGTTACGCACTAGCAATGCAGTTGGTCGCATCAATTGCCGGAGCGCAAATCTTAGTCAATACTGTTGGCTATGTCCAAGGTACACTTAAGTTTGGAGAAGTGCAGTACGGCTGGGTGATGGCAGCTTTTGGGATTGGTGCAACTCTGTGTGCAGTTATTTATGGTACGTTCAATAGAAGTTTGTCGCGTACAACGTTTGTTTTGATTGGTGCAACTTTGATCACCTTGGCTTTATTACCTGCCAACTACGCAAATTTAACAGTATTGATGGTCTTATGGTTGGTAGCGGGTGCGGGGCAAAATTTAGTCAACTTACCTACTCAGACATTAATTGCAGACCGTATCCCCACTGCTATACAAGGGCGAGTTTATGGCGCACACTTTGCCTGGAGTCATCTTTGGTGGGCAATCTCCTACCCTCTTGCGGGTTGGTTAGGAAGTCACTTTGCTGAACGTGAGTTTATTTATGGTAGTTTAGTAGGCTTGATGCTGCTAGTGATAGTGCAAATTACCCTCTCGCCTCATCCACATGAACACGAACATCTACACTATGTTACTGTGCATAAACATAAACACATCCACGATGAATACCATCAGCATGACCACGATGAGGGGATAGTTATAGCTGAACCTCACAACCATCTTCACGAACACACGAGGATTCTTTATCACACTCACCCTCACACTAGGGACATTCACCACCGCCATAGTCATTAAACTGCTGTTGACAATATTTTGAGTAGATATTGGTAAAAATTTATTCACAGGGTTAAGATGAAGTGCTGTCACTATCTTTTAGACCGAATGCTGCTTGCCACTTTTGGGGATGAAGCGGCACTAAAATTCTGACATCGGGGTCTGGTAATCCAATATTCGCTTTTTTCAACGCAGCAACTATCGCCTGTCTAACTGCTGATGTCGTAGCCACAAAATCAGAACGCCGCGAATCTGTCCAAAAGCGTGTTTCAACTACAACGTCATCTTGTCCTAACTCTCTTATCCGCACAGAAACCCCCGGCTCATCAAGTACCTCTTGTGTTGCCTGGGCTGCATTTTTTAATACAGTAACTACTTGTTGCAGGTCGCTATCGTAACCAATGAATAGTTCGACACTGCTACGGCGGATAGGTGCAGCTGTGTTGTTAATGATCCGAGAAGTAAACACTTCAGCATTAGGAATCAGTACCACACGACCATCGTAGGTACGAAGTTGGGTAGCACGCAATTCTATACGTTCAACGTTTCCTTCGGTTTCGCCAACAACAATTTGATCGCCCAACTCAAAAGGACGTAAGACAAGAATTAGCATACCACTAATAAAGTTGGAGATGATATCCTTAAGGGCAAATCCCAAAGCAAGGCTAGTTAATCCTAATCCAGTCGCCACAGCCTGGGGATCAAAGCCAAAAGCATCGAGGGCAACTATCAAACCAAGTGTCCAAACGGCGTAATATGCAACCTGCTTAATTAGGTTTTCAACGGTCAAATCTTCAACAATGTGGCGGAAGATAATTCGCATCAGCCAACGTATAAATGTGGCTATTGCCCAGAAAAGACCAATTACTAAAATAGCAGCGATCGCACGCGGAATAATTGTGATAGCAGATTCTATCAGTCGCCCAAAAGCAGTCTCTACTGATGCTTGTACTTCTGCTACAAATCGCCCCCAAGGCGAAAGGCGGCGTTGACTTGCTCGTTTAAGAGCAGCATCAATTGCCTGTGACCATTGGATAGCTAGCGCATCAACGGTTGTTAAATTGTCTTGAGCATCTGTTGTAGTTAGAGTAACAATTGGTACTCCCGCAGTAGTAATAACACGCTTTTGCTTATCTTGGGAAGTTTCAATCTGAGGTGGAGAAATTGCTGTTGGATTTTCTAATAACCGATTCATGCGTCGTTCGATTTGCCTTGCTCGATCTGATGCCTTGGTGTTATCCACTGCACTTACTCGGAACAATGCACGACCATCTAGACGTACTGTTACTCGTTCATCTTGCGCTCTCACAGAATTGGGTATAGTTATTGATATCACAATCACAATGGTGAGTAAAAATACTCAAATTGTGCGAGTCCGTGCTAGTTTGCTCAAGCGATTTGTGATTACTGTCCTGGTTATTAGCCTCACAATTAAATTACCCTCGCAAACGTCCACTTAGCCACAAATCAAAATTTTTGATTTGTCTATTCATAAGGTTAATAAATTACTGTTATTGCTTAAAAATAAAGCTATGAGCGATATTTGTCTTCATGCTTGCGAAAGAAACCCTGAAGCTAAAAAAGCACAATAGCTTAACGCATTGGCATATTGTATGTTTAGCAATTTTTTAACAGTGTGCGTAGGCGTAGCCCGCCAAAGGCATCGCCTTGCTATGCGGCTGCAAGAACAAACCCAACAGTTAGAACAACTGCAAGCACTACGCCAACCTTAAAAATTGCTCCAAATGGAGGTTTCTTGGAGGCGATAGAATTTCATTCCAATTTCATCGTCAAGTGTGATGATGATAAATGCAATTAACTGTGATTTGACAATTACAGCTTTCTCTTAACACCGAATTACCAGTCATCAACTCAAAGGTAACAGCAGTGACAACAAAAACTTTTCAAACTATCCCCCGTAATGTTTGGGTTTTAGGATTTGTCAGCTTGTTAACTGATATTAGTTCTGAGATGATTCATTCAGTGTTGCCACTATTTCTAGTTTCGGTATTAGGGGCAGATTTGCTGACAGTTGGGTGGATTGAGGGAATTGCAGAATCAACTGCTTCTGTACTGAAAGTTTTTTCAGGAGTCTTAAGTGATTATTTAGGACAGCGTAAGAAATTAGCTGTTGTTGGTTATGGATTATCTACCTTAGTTAAACCTCTGTTCGCATTGGCAACTAGTCCTGCTTGGGTATTGATGGCTCGTTTTGGTGATCGCGTTGGTAAGGGAATTCGTGTAGCTCCCCGCGATGCAATCGTAGCAGATGTTACCGATAGCGTTAATCGTGGAGCTGCCTACGGTTTGCGGCAATCTTTAGACACCATCGGCGCATTCACTGGGCCACTAGTTGCATTCATCTTGATGTCTTTTTCAGGACAGAACTTTCGTCTAGTTTTCTGGTTAGCAGTGCTTCCCGGAATTTTAGCAGTAGCCCTTTTGGCAACTGGCGTGCGCGAACCTGACAATAGAAATAATCGAAGGCAGAATAATCCTCTACATTGGTCTGCTTTGCAAGGTTTGGGTAAAAGCTACTGGGTGCTAGTTGTGGTTGCATTACTATTTAATCTCGGTAACTCTAGCGATGCTTTTTTATTGCTGCAAGCGCAGCAAGCTGGAGTATCCGCCTCACTAGTACCACTTACTCTAGTTGTAATGAATATAGCTTACTCCCTCAGTGCCTATCCAGTAGGATTGCTATCTGACCGCATTGGTAGATTGGGGCTACTAGTGGGTGGATTTTGTGTATATGCGTTGGCATATTTAGGTTTTGCATTTGTTAATGCTCCTTGGCAGGTGTGGGGACTGTTTGGGCTGTATGGGCTGCATCAGGGGATGAGTCAGGGCATATTATTAGCACTGGTAGCAGATAGAGTTCCGTCCCATCTACGAGGTACTGCTTTTGGGTTAATTAATTTAGCTACTGGTGTAGCACTCTTACCAGCTAGTTTGTTGGGAGGTGTTTTGTGGCAAACAATCAGTCCAAAAGCAACTTTCATCACTGGAAGTATTTTCGCTTTGAGTGCGATCGCATTACTACTGGTATTTGAAAGTGGAAGATGGAAATCAGTAGGTAAAGAGTAAAAATCTTCATTGCTAGCCATCTCTTTCCAAGTTCTTGACTTTTTCTCTCTACGATAAACCTGCAAGTTTAGATAAAGTATCGTATCCAGCAGTAAGTAGGAGCAATAATGAACAAAGTTGCAAAGGTCACAAAACTCAAAAACTGTATAGTGGTAGCCCTAGTAAGGGAAGATTCAGGAGATAGATTACTAGATTACTTTAAACCAGGTGCTTAGAAGCCTAGTTTGAGCAAAATAACCCAATTTTCGATTCAAAATCGTCTTTTCAAGTTCTTGACTATTATTTTGTAAGCTATAAATCCATAACAGACTTAGACATATTCAATGATACGAAAAATTTCTACCTTTTGGTTGCGCCATATATACCCTCGTTTAGCTCCTTTAATTGCCACGATTGGTATAGTTGGACTTACTGTTTGTCTGCTGATCCTGTTTATTGTCGCCAAGCTTGCTGAAGAAGTTTTAGAGAAAGAAGCTTTTGCATTTGATACATCTTTCTTATTATGGCTACATCAATTTGCCAATCCGAGTCTTAATAATTTAATGTTATTTCTAACAAATCTCGGTAATCCAAAGACAGTAGTAGTAGTCGCAGCAATGACTTTAGGAATACTTTGGTGGCGACGTTACCGAGTAGAAACATATATTTTTGTGCTTACTTGTATAGGAGGGTTAACTCTAAATACAGGTTTAAAGTTATTTTTTCAAAACCCCGTCCGCAACTTTAGACACTTTTGATTTCTGAAAAATCTTTCAGTTTTCCTAGCGGTCATGCACTAGGTTCTATGGTATTGTATGGTTTTATTGCCTATATACTAGCTACTTATTATCCTCAATTTTCGCGGTTAATCTATGTTTTAGCGGTTATTTTAATTGTGGCAATTGGTATTAGTCGCCTATATTTAGGAGTATATTGGCCGACAGATGTAATTGCTGGGTATGGTGTTGGATTTTTGTGGTTAATGATATGTATCACGGTGCTGAAACTACAGAAATTCAGGCAAGGAAAATTACTAGAGTAAAACCTTTAATAACGTTCGCTAAACGTTACTAATGTCTGTAGAATATGCGTCATTTGTTTAATTTTTCAAAGTTTTGGTTTTAAACAGCCGCATTCCATTTGCAGTCACTAGCAGGGAAGTTCCTGTATCAGCTAAGACGGCGATCGCTAAACCAACAAACCCAAACGTTCCCAATAGTAAAAATAAAGCCTTAGTTACGAGAGAAAAAACCACATTCTGTTGAATCACTGATACAGTACGTCGGCTTAAATCTACTGCATAAGCAAGCTGTCTCAAGTCACTACCTACCAGCACCACATCTGCTGTCTCTAAAGCGATATCAATTCCACCCACAGCAAAACTAATATCTGCCGTAGCTAAAGCAGGTGCATCGTTAATGCCATCTCCAACCATACCTACTACTCCGTGACGACGCAACTGTTGAATTGCTTGCAGTTTATCTTCAGGTAACAGTTCTGCCTGATACTCTGTAATTCCAACTTGTTGGGCAATTTGCCTGGCCACAACAGTACGATCGCCTGTCAACATCACCAATCGCTTCAATCCAACCTGCTTCAATTGTCGCAAGGCTTCTGTCGCTTCTAAGCGGATGCCATCAGAGAGGGCGATCGCTCCTAATAACCCTTCGTTTGTCCCTACTAGCACCGGAATTTGACCGAGTTGTTCAATTTCAGTTAACAAAGATTCAGCTTCATCAGACAAGCAAATACCTTGGTCTGCAAATAACCTTCGATTACCAACCAAATACAACATCTGACTCAAGTTTGCCTGAATCCCTTTACCCGGTAATGCGGTAAAATTAAGGGGCATTTCTAACTCCAGCCCTAAATCTTGAGCCTTTGCCACAATAGCTTTTGCTAGGGGATGTTCAGACTGTTGTTCTAAGGAAGCAGCAATCTGTAATACCATGTCTGCATTCACTTTCCCCAAGTCATAAACCTGCTGCACAATGGGCAGCCCTTGTGTAATTGTGCCAGTTTTATCAAAAGCAAGGGTAGTTAGATGTCCAGCAGTTTCCAGTGCATTACCCCCTTTAAATAGAACGCCCCGCCGAGTTGCAGCACCAATAGCACTGACAATGGAAACTGGAGTAGAAATGACTAAGGCACAGGGACAAGCAATTACTAGCATGACCAGTGCGCGGTAAAGCCAGACGTTAAAAGGTTGAGCAAAAGCCAAGGGCGGAATTAGGGCGATGGCGATCGCTGCTAAAATCACTATCGGTGTGTAAACTTGTGCAAACTTATCCACCCACTGCTGCGAGGGTGCGCGGCTTTCTTGAGCTTGTTCTACCAAATTAATAATTTTGGCAACGGTTGTATCGCTAGCAGTGTGCGTAACTTTGACTTCTAAAAAACCTGTCTGATTTAAAGTGCCTGCAAAGACAGTATCCCCAACGGCTTTATCTTCTGGAATTGACTCTCCTGTAATTGGAGATTGGTCAATAGCACTGTTACCAGAAACAACCACACCATCCAACGCCACACGCCCTCCTGGTCGAATCGTCAAAACTTCACCTAGCTGAATACTTTCGACGGGAACTGTAAATTCCTGATTCCCGCGCTTAACTGTAGCAGTAGGTGGAGTCAAATCCATCAGTGAGCGAATGGCATTGCGGGTACGACCAAAGGTGAAAACTTGCAATGTTGTGCCTAAAGAGAACAAAAAGACAACCAGCCCCCCTTCAAACAAGTCTCCTAAAATCACTGCCCCAATCACCGAAATGGTCATCAGCAGATTCATATCGGCGCGGCGCAAGCGCAACTCAAATAAACCAGCCCGTGCGATCGGATAGCCAGCAATTACTATACCAATGCCATAAAAAGCTCGTGCAATCCAGATGGGTAACACTAAATACTGAGTAAGTAGACCTAAAACTAAGCCTATACCTGCAAGTATGACACTCTGTCCTCGACGATTTTCAATCCAGAATCTCCAGCTTGTTAAGTCGGATTTTTGCTTTTGTTTGGACTTGTTTATTGGCTGAGAATGCTCGTGGTTATGATCATACTCGTGGTCATGACCATAAGAATCAGTATGATGATAGGAACTTGCTTCAACACCCTCCTCAACCGTATAACCTAAATCTTTAATCCGGTCATAAATTGCTGTCTCATTTACCAATTGTGGGTCATAGGATATATGCAATCTTTCGCTGGCAAAGCTGACCGATGCTTCTTGTACGCCTATGATCTTCTGCACCCCAACCTCAATGGTTTTCGCACAACTGCCACAATCCATCCCGCTAATTTGTAGCTGTAGCGTTTGCAGAGAAACTATATCTACGTTATGGTCATGATTTTGGTGGTCATGGTCGTGTTCACCGCCACAGGAATGAGTCTGCTGATGGGATTGTGCCTGATGACTTTGCTCTATCGTATAACCCAAACCTTTAATTTGGTTATAGATACTCTTTTCACTCAATATTTCTGGATCATAAGAAACCCTAGCCTTACCAGTTGTAAAGTTTACCGTTGCTTCTGTCACACCATGTAACTGTTGCAAAGCGACTTCAATTGTCTTGGCGCAGCTTCCGCAGTCCATACCGCCAACTTGCAAAGTTTGGGTTTTGAGGGAAGGAGTTTGAGTCATAGCAGCTTTAGAATCTTAACTGCCAATATTCTAATACAACAATTGAACAACTATTCAATTGTACAATGGTTATTATTTTAGGTATTATTGAGATTGATAACCATTGCTAAGTAAAATTTGCTATGAATAAGCACAAGAAAAAGCAGGACTTAGAGTTAATTCCAAGTTCTGACACCCCTACCTGTGATACTCATCTGGTGCATCTAGATAATGTACGCTCATCTCAAGCTCAAATCTTACCGACAGATAAAGCACAACAAATGGCAGAAATTTTTGGGGTGTTAGCAGATACAAACCGTATACGCCTCCTATCAGCTTTGGCTTCTAGTGAGTTGTGTGTTTGCGATCTAGCTGCATTAACCAAAATGAGTGAATCAGCAGTTTGCCATCAGTTGCGGTTATTGAAAGCTATGCGTTTAGTCAGCTATCGTCGAGAAGGTCGGAATGTTTATTATAGTTTGGCTGACAGTCACGTTATTAACTTATATCGCTCTTTAGTGGAAAACTTAAATTAATAAAATATTGAAGTTTTAATTGATTGGCTTCTCAATTTTATTTTTAGTTTAAACTCCTTAAAATGATGTAATATTAAACTAATTTAAAAACCCGAAACTTGGATTTTATAAAGAGGTTTTCTGAAATAAAATGAGTGCAAAGCACGCGGTATACGAACACGACAAAAGATAAAATTTTTCTTGATTTCTTCTTTCTATCTCATTTTCAAGATAAGGCTAATAGCTGAAATTTGATAGCTATAGCCTTCTTATTGAGAAAAATAGTCTACTTGATTTTTGCTTTAATTTATAAAACTTAAAATACATAAATAAATTTTATATTTATGCTTTGGGTATGCCTACAGCAATCCCAAAGCGTATATGTATTATATATTTTTTTTGAGGTATTTTATGGCTATGAAAGATGTAGTATTTTAAACATTAAAATAGCCTAAATATCATAGTTATTCCTAACAAAAATTACAACTAAAAATTTCACCCAAATTTCATATCGATATGAAACACTGGAAAAAGACTACTATTCAAATTCCTTAAACTACTCACAAAAGCAATGTAACTAGCTAAAGAAAGCGGTAGTCCAAATTTGCACATTAAATGCCAATATCCAAAGGCGATTCTGCTTTCTCACTAACTTAGGACACAACAAGCGATGGGAATCTCTAATTTGTTTCAATGTTCTGCTCCACTGCGTTATGTTTCGTTGACAATGTTGAGTTTGTTACTACTAAATACTCCTACTACTGTTTTGGCTGGTGCTGGACACGACCATAGCGGTGCAAGTTCATTTCAGGGTGGTGGAAGCGAAGCAACTGGTTCTGTTGAAGTTGATGCAGAAACCGCAAAACTGCTAGGAGTTAAGGTCGAACCAGTGCAACGCCAACGATTAGCTGTCGGCATTAAAACTACTGGACAGATTGAAACCTTACCTAGCCAGAAAGTGGAAGTCACTACCCCAATACAAGGAGTAAAAGTAGTTGAACTGTTGGTAGAACCAGGCGCACTAGTAAAGAAAGGCCAACCCGTCGCCGTTGTAACCAGTCCAGATTTAGTGACATTGCGCGTGGAATCTCAAGACAAATTAGCACAAGGTCAGGCTGATTTACAGCAAGCTCAAGCTGACTTGAGGCTGGCTCAACAAAATTACGATCGCTATCAACAAATAGCTGCCGCAGAAATCGCCCAAGCCCAAAGCCAAGTAGCATTTGCTCAAGAAAAGTATGAGAAAGATCAAGTGTTAGCCACTGAAGGTGCTTTAGCACGTCGCAACGCTCTTGAATCTCAAACCCAACTAGCAGAAGCTAAAGCTAAACTAACCACAGCCAACAGCCGCCGCGATGTCATTGCGGCTGAAAATCAACTCAAACGCGCTCAAGCAGCAGTTAGCCTAGCAAAATCCAATATTAATCGCAGCAGTGCTATTTATGAAACTCGCCTTTCTCAACTAGGAAACCGTGCTAATGCTAAGGGACTAATAACAGTAACGGCTCCAATTTCCGGCAAAGTTGTTGATAGGGAAGTTACTATCGGTCAATCATTTCAGGACGCGGGTGGTAAATTAATGACGATCGCAGATGATAGTCGGGTTTTTGCCACAGCGAATATCTATGAAAAAGATTTAGATAAAGTGAGGACAGGTCAACAGGTAAGGATGAAGGTTGCTAGTGTACCTAATCAAACCTTTGTAGGCAGGATTACACGGATTGGCTCAGTAGTCGAAGGAGAAACGCGAGTAGTACCAGTACAAGCCGAAATCAATAACGCTAGAGGGCAGCTAAAACCCGGAATGTTTGCCGAACTTGAAGTTGTAACAGACCAGACATCTACAGCTACTTTGGCAATTCCCCAGTCTGCTGTAGTAGATGCAAATAATAAGAAATTGGTCTATGTCCGAAACGGCAATGCCTTCCAATCTGTTGAAGTTGAGTTAGGACAAACCTCTGGAGATTTAATTGAGATTAAAAGTGGTTTATTCGAGGGAGATTCAGTCGTTACCCAACGTGCGCCACAACTTTATGCACAGTCATTGAAGGGTGGTAGTAAATCCAACGAAGGAGAAGAACAGGAACAAGCACATTCAGAGGATACTAAGGCTAACACCTTACCGCTACTTCTGTGGTTATTTGGAGTAGGAGGAGTGACCCTTGCTACTTTGGCTTTCCTAGCTGGTAGTTTCTGGTCTAGCCGTCGTAACCGTTCCCGTCTAATACCAATAGGTGACGGTTTTAATTATGAAACCGAGGTTTATATCGACAACCACAAACAACCAAGCTCCTCTACTCCCACCACTTCTGTTGAGAAAAATGACAAGGATACTCATTCCAATTACTAATAAAAAATTTGCGGTGCTGATTAAGAGTATGAATTTATCGGGCTACGCCCCGCTAACGCTAACACGCAGTACCGCTTTCGCGTAGCGTCCCGTAGGGAAGGCGGAACCCGCAGGGTGGTGCAGAGAGTAGGAGTTTGAAATACTTGATTTTTTATTTCATACTTCAATTCAGCAACGCCAAAAAATTAATAATGTGGAATTTGAAATTCTCTCTTATAAAGTTGTGGATTTGAAATAATTAACAACTAATAGCCAACAACAATTAACAACTAAATAGATAATGATTAGTACAGTTGCTAAATGGGTAATTTCTCGACGCTGGTTAGTAGTGATTGCGGCACTTATTTCCACAATAATCATATTATTTAATACCATCCCGCAAATGCCGTTGGATGTTTTCCCCAACTTTGCACCTCCCCAGGTCGAAATTGAAACAGAAGCTCCCGGACTCGCTCCTGAAGAAATAGAGTCTCTGGTGACATTACCAATTGAAAGCTCAATCAACGGCACCCCAGGAATCAGCGCAGTTCGTTCTTCCTCCTCAGCAGGACTTTCTGTAGTCAGAGTCGTTTTTGGCTGGGGAACAGATATCTATCAAGCCCGCCAGTTAGTACAAGAACGACTGCAACAAGTAGTAAGTAAGCTACCTGAAGGAATTGAAACACCAAGACTCGCTCCTATCAGTTCACCTATCGGCACTGTATTAAAATATGCTTTCACAGTGGAAGATGAGGGACCCAAAGGAGAAACATCCATCCAAAACCCAACATCTAAAATCGACTTGATGGAAGTACGCCGAATCGTTGATTGGCAAGTTACAAACCGCCTTTTAGCAGTTCCTGGCGTTAGTCAAGTACTAGTGTATGGCGGTGATGTACGCCAGTATCAAGTATTAGTAGATCCGAACAAACTCAGAGCTTTTAATGTATCCTTACAGCAAGTATCTGAGGCAGTACAGGGAGCAAATGTCAATGCTCCTGGTGGCTTTTTAATCAGCCCTGACAAGCAAACTCTGATTCGGGGAATTGGCCGAATTGAATCCTTGGATGATTTAAAACAATCTGTAATTGTTGCCCGTCAAGGAACGCCTGTGCGCTTGGGAGATGTTGCTGAAATTCAAATTGGCGGTGCGATTAAGATAGGCGATGGCAGCTTAAATGGCAAAGATGCTGTAGTAGTGATGGTGAATAAGCAACCTCTAGCTGATACTCCCACCGTCACCCGTGCGATTGAAGCCGCAATATCTGAGCTAAAAGCAGGTTTACCGAAAGAAATTAAAGTAAATGCAACCTTCCGTCAAGCTGATTATATTGATGCTTCAGTAGAAAATGTTAGATCAGCTTTGGTAGAAGGTAGTATCATTGCTGCACTTATCCTCATTCCTTTTTTGATGAATTGGCGGACTCTATCACTTTGCTTGTTAGATTTTGTGTTGACTTTTGTGTTCTCCTTACAAATATTATCCTGGCTAGGCTTGGGGTTAAACACTATGACTTTAGGCGGATTAGCGATCGCCATTGGGACAGCAATTGATGATGCCATTGTCTATGCAGAAAATACTTATCGCAACCTCCGCCAAAATAAACATTCTGCCAATCCGCGTCCGGTACTAGAAGTCATTTTTGAAGGCGGACAAGAAGTCCGAGAATCTCTCCTCGGTGCAACTTTAATTACTATTGTCGTCTTTTCTCCAATATTTGCCCTCGCAGGTGTAGAAGGCCGAATTTTTGGACCAATGGGAATGACTTATTTAGTGGTGGTTATGGTTTCCAGTTTAGAATCATTACTATTGAGTCCGGCTTTGTGTGCAATTTTACTTCCACACGGAAAAATGCCGTTAAAAGAACCATTAATACCCCGAATTTTCAAGCAGCTGTATTATCCTTGTTTAAATTTTGCTATCCGCAGTCCCATCATCATTATCTCTGGGGCTGTGGCGGGGATGATAGCGGCAATGGTGATTTTTCCAGCTTTGGGACGGGCTTTTTTACCAGAATTTCAAGAATCAACTTTGGTCAATACTTTAGCTCTTTATCCAGGCTCATCTTTAGAAGCTACTAACAGTGCCGCCTTTGTGCTGGAGAATAAACTCAAAGATGATCCCCGATTAAAATATGTGCAGCTACGGGCAGGACGCGCTCCTAGTGATCCAGATGCAGCACCCGTAAATCTTGGTCATCTTGATATTGGGCTGAGTGACAAAGGAATGGAAAAACGTAAAGAAACAGTAGAATGGTTGCGGGAAGAATTTAATAAAGTACCTGGTGCTGCTGCAAATATTGGTGGATTCATTTCTCACAGAATTGATGAAATATTATCTGGGGTAAGAAGTCAAATTGCTGTGAAAATATTTGGACCCGACTTAGAAGAACTGCGCCAGATTGGTCAACAAGTTGAAAGTGCAATGTCATCTGTGTCTGGGCTTGTAGATTTACAATTAGAACCGCAAGTTCCCATCGAACAAATTCAAATAAAATTTGACCGTGTTGCCG
Source organism: Kalymmatonema gypsitolerans NIES-4073 (assembly GCF_002368435.1). Lineage (GTDB taxonomy): Bacteria > Cyanobacteriota > Cyanobacteriia > Cyanobacteriales > Nostocaceae > Kalymmatonema > Kalymmatonema gypsitolerans. The sequence continues at coordinate 217,047 of NZ_AP018264.1, read as the reverse complement.
CATCACGTTATGGTTTAACAGTTGGGCAACTATCTGAACTTGTCGAAACTGCGCTCAATGGTAAAGTAGTATCGCAAGTTTTGGATAAGCAACAAAGTTTTGATTTAATTGTGTGGTTACAGCCAGAATACCGTAATAATTTACAAACAATTGAAAATTTGTTAGTTGATACCTCTTCCCAAGGTGGAAATGAAGGAGGAAATAAAATTCCTTTAGCTAACGTGGCTAAAGTTACCTATGGCACTGGCCCAAATACCATTAACAGGGAAAATGTTTCCCGTCTAATTGTAGTATCTGCTAATGCTCAGGGCAAAGATTTGCGATCGGTAGTCAATGAAATTAAAAACAAAGTCAAAGCACAAGTGCAATTGCCCTCTGGTTACTTTATTCAGTATGGCGGTCAATTTGAAGCCGAAGAAAGAGCCTCACAAAATATTTTAATTTTCAGTGCTATTTCCTTTGTAGTGATTACGGTATTAATGTATCTTTCTGTCAAATCCATTGCTTCTACAGCAATGATTATGATTAACTTGCCCATCGCTTTAGTCGGAGGTGTAATTGCTGTGGCACTAACAGGGGGCGTTGTTTCAGTCGCTTCCTTGGTAGGTTTTGTAACTTTATTTGGTGTAGCTACTCGCAACGGACTACTTTTAGTAGACAATTACACTACTAAATTTTCTAGCGGAATGTCGTTAAAAGAAATTATTATAACCGGGTCAATGGAACGACTCAATGCTATTTTGATGACATCCTTCACATCCGCTTTGGGATTAGTACCGTTAGTAATTGCAGTGGGTCCAGGTAAGGAAGTTTTACAGCCACTTTCGATAGTGGTTTTGGGTGGTTTGTTTACTTCTACAGCGTTAACTTTGTTGGTTTTACCTGCTTTGTACTCGAAGTTTGGCAAGTATTTGTTACCTAAGCAAAGCGCGGCTGTTGAGGAAAATGGTAAGGTAGCTGGGGTGGTTTTTGAGAATTAATTAGCATCACTAAGTTAAGCGCAAATGGCACAGTAATTTTGATAAAGTATAGCCAGTGAATTCTTTACTAGCTGATAATATAAGAAGTAATTTATAGGTACACATAAACTTCCAATAATAGGCATCGCTGATCCAATAAAATACTCTGTAAAATATCACTTTTATGAGATTTTTTGAAAAAACTATAGGGGGAAAATATTTCAAGTTGTTCCGTTACCTGCGATGGATTTTGCTAGGTTTAGTCATTAGTGTATTAGCAAAACCTTTAATAGCAACGGCTTATATAAGTTTAATGACGAATGGCGATCGCTACGTTCAACCAGAATCAGTTCCAAAAGAACAGGTTGCAATAGTATTCGGTGCAGGAATTCTTCCAAATGATAATCCCACACCCATGTTGTCAGACCGTGTAGAAGCTGCTGTCAAACTTTATAAAATGGGAAAGATTAGTAAACTCTTGATGACAGGAGATAACAGTACAGTTTCCTATAATGAAGTCAGGTCTATGCTGAAATATGCCCATGATCTGGGTGTACCGATGAAAAACATTACCCTAGACTATGCAGGTTTCAGCACTTATGAGAGTTGTTATCGCGCTCATAAAGTTTTTGGTGTACATAAAGCTGTTGTCATAACTCAAAATTATCATCTTCCCCGCACTGTTTACACCTGTCGCCAATTAGGACTAAAGACAGTTGGTTTAGGAACTCCAGATATAGAAATTTATGGACTACGAGGAATGATTCCTGATTTATTACGGGAATCATTAGCGAATGTTAAGGCTTTGTGGGAAGTTGACATTACCCGTCCCCGACCTACTTTTTTAGGACAGTTTGAACCAATTAATTGATGAAGTTTTTAAAATTTATCATTTCGATTATTTTATGCTTATTTATTTTTATGTAACCATTTGATTTTATTCAATTGAGGCTAACATATTTATGCCTAATTCAACATCCCAAGTGACTAAACTTAAGAGCAAGAATAACGAATTTTCATCTACAGCAGATGCAGTAAGTATCTATCTTCATAAAATTGGACGTGTACCTCTGTTAAGCCATGAGCAAGAAATTTTTTTTGCTCAACAAGTTCAGCAAATGATGGTGATGTTTACTGCAAAAGAAGAGCTAGCTGAAAAATTACAGCGTGAACCCACTCTGCAACAATGGGCTGACAAGATGCAGTTGAAAGAAGATGTGCTGCTGCAACAACTAAGTCAAGGACAAATTGCCAAGCAGAAGATGATTCAGGCTAATCTGCGGTTAGTGGTATCTATTGCTAAAAAATACCAGAAACGCAATCTTGAGTTTCTCGACTTAATTCAAGAAGGTGCATTGGGGCTAGAACGAGGGGTAGAGAAATTTGATCCAACTCTTGGATGCAAGTTTTCCACTTATGCTTACTGGTGGATTCGTCAGGGAATTACACGAGCAATAGCACAACAATCCCGCACTATTCGTTTACCCATTCACATGGCTGATAAGCTGAACAAAATTAAGTGTGTTCAGCGAGAGTTATCTCAAAAACTTGGTTACATTGCTGGCGTAACGGAAATCGCCCAAGCCCTCAATTTGGAACCTAGTCAGATTCGAGAATATTTGCAGCTTGTTCGTCAACCTGTTTCCTTAGATATGCGAATTGGGTTTGAGCAGGATACCCAATTACAGGATTTGCTGAAGGATGATGGAATGTCTCCCGAACGCTACGCCGAACGAGAATTGCTCTATCAAGACATTCACAACCTATTAGCAAAGCTGACTCCCCAGCAAAAGGAAGTCTTAATCTTGCGCTTTGGTTTAGCAGGTGGATGCGAACTGACCCTAGTACAGATTAGTCAACGGATGGGTATTAGTCGGGAACGAGTACGACAAGTGGAAAAACAAGCTCTCACGCTTCTACGAAGATATGGAATTGACTCACGCAGCTATCTAGCTGACTGATACTCTTTAATTTTGAAAGCTTGTAGTGTCTAACTGGTAAGTGAAAAACCGCCTGCTTGCTGTCACTGGTCTAAATAATATCGTCATATTTGGTGGAGATGAGCGTCAGTATCAAGTGCTGGTAAACCCAGATAAATAGTTGCAAATTTTTAAGTTAGTAAACTAAATGAGAACTTAACAGTAAAATAACTTACTTCTAGACTATATTGGCACAACATAAAATTAAGATTGCATTATGGTATGAAATAGTACAGTTTAAAATTAGTGTTTGCGTCATCATTACGAAAGGGTGTGAGGAAAAATAATATGTTGAATCTATTGTGGAAAACACTTATATTCAGCCCAGTATTTTTGGGAGTAACTCTTGCTATTTCAGCTAGTGGCATTGCTGCTGACAGCCAACAACAGCCATCACAAACTCATCAGTCGTTACTTGCTCAAACAAACGCTGACGAAAACGTTTTTTCACAAATAAACCAATACAATCTTGAAGCCAATAATCAAACTTCACTATCTCAAGTCACATCCGTTTCCCAATTTTCGGATGTACAACCAACAGACTGGGCTTTTCAAGCTTTGCAATCTTTAGTAGAACGTTACGGTTGTATTGCAGGTTATCCCAACGGTACTTACCGGGGTAATCGTGCCTTAACTCGTTATGAATTTGCGGCAGGTTTGAATGCTTGTTTGGATAGAGTTAATGAACTGATTGCTACAGCAACTACTGATTTGGTGACAAAAGAGGATTTAGCTACCCTACAGCGTTTACAAGAAGAATTTTCTGCGGAACTAGCGACACTCAGAGGTCGAGTAGATGCGTTGGAAACACGCACGGCTGAATTGGAAGCTAATCAGTTTTCGACCACCACAAAGCTAGTAGGTGAAGCGGTTTTTGCGGTTACGGATAGTTTTGGCAGCAACGATAGTAATAATACCGTTTTCCAAAACCGGGTGCGTTTAGACTTGCAAACTAGTTTTACAGGTAAAGATACCCTACACACTCGGATTGCAGCCGGTAATGCTACTCCATTATCTTTACCCAATGGCACTGCTGAAGGTACTCAAACTTTTAACTTGTTTCTTGGTAGTAATAATAATGCTTTTATTGATTGGTTGGCGTATTACTTCCCTGTTGGCAACTCTCAAGTTTATGTAGCTGCTACTGGAGGTATTCAAAGCGATTATGTTCCCACTGTCAACCCTTATTTTGAAGACTTTGATAATGGTAACGGTGCTTTATCTACCTTTGCTTCCGAAAGTCCTATCTATCGCATCGGTGGCGGTGCAGGAATTGGTGTTAATGTCCCATTTGGTGGTGGTAGTACCTTTAAACCTTCATTAACTTTGGGTTATTTAGGATCTGAACCTAATAATCCTAGTCCAGGCTCAGGTTTATTCGATGGTAACTATGCAGCTTTAGCACAGTTGAATCTTAACGTTGGCGATCGCCTGACCTTGGCTGCAACCTACGTTCACGGTTATCATGGTGCAAATAGTGCTTTATTTGATGCTGGTTCGGTAAGTGCTGCTGTAGTTGGGACTTCACAAGCTAATTTTGTCGGTGGTGGCAATCCATTTGTAAGTAATTCTTATGGCTTTGAAGCAGCTTTCAGACCTAGCGATAAACTGTCAATTAGTGGGTTTGCACTCCACAGTAATATTACAGGCTTTGGAGCTAACGATAACGATGAAGTTTGGAGCTATGGATTGGGTGTAGCTTTACCCGACTTTGGCAAGAAGGGCAATCTTTTAGGGATTTTTGCAGGAGCGCAACCATATTTAGGTAGTAACAACGGAGATAAACCCTATCACATTGAAGGCTTTTATAGATATCGCATTAGTGACAACATTTCTATTACTCCTGGTGTAATTTGGTTAACTAATCCTGGTCAATCTGCTAACAATAACAATGATGCTGTGATTGGTACATTGAGAACAACTTTCACTTTCTAAAATAGAATTTTGGGTTGAGCTATGCTCAACCCAACACTTATTAATTAGGTGGTTTTAGTTTGTAATATTTTGATGTACTCTGATAACGTGTTTTATTTCCAGGCTTCAGGATACCCACTCTACCTACATGACTCTTGATTCAAGAACGCCGATTATCATTTTTGGAATCCTTTTCCTCTATAATTAACTAATTCTTCATATCCAGACATATAGGCATAATTATCTTTAATATCTAAGCCTAAAAATCTAGAAAAACGTGCAGAGTCGTTTCCTACTAATTGTCCTTTTCGGGGCTTACCGTGGTAATTAGCTAAAGCAATTTTAGCTTGACGAAAGGATCTTACGGGTACAAAAACATCTGTTTGGTTAAAAGACCATAAATCTTCGGAATGTCTTGCCGCAAACAACAGTTCTCCTAATGCTTGGTTTTTCGCATCATCTTGTTTATAAGTTAGAGCTAGATGCTTATCTAAATAGATAATTCTTCCTGAATTAATATTTTCTGTAATATCTAAAGAGTCAATCAAATTTGATAAAAATTTTCGATGTTCAGGGTAAGTAGCACCGAGAAAAGGAATAACACCGACTACCCAACCCCTCGCACCCGTTTCTTTATGAGTTTCATAATCTTGATAACATTGTTTTAAACACGGTATATAAAATTTATCAAAAGGGATTTTCATCTGAGAAATTGTTTGCATATTAACAGCTAATATAAACTTTTTAAATGATTTCGATTTCTCTAGTACCTTTATCAGAGTAGAATCATAAAATTTTGGGGGCTGATTCTGATATTTTTCCCATAACATATCAAATACAACTCTAAAATCTCTGCTATCATTGAGCAAAAAATCGTTTACTTTTTGATAGCCATAACTAGTAAAAACTTGTGATTGTATTTGTCTTAATTTTTCATTACTTTTAACTACAGTATTGCCAATGCGGATTTTAGACATAGTGTTTTTGTTTTTAAATGACTTTTTAGGAACTAGGAGGTAAAAGTTCTGTTAAAGGTGTGGTTTCACGTTCAATTATGTTGATACTAAGAATTTCCTGTGCTTTGCTCGAATTGAGTGAAACAGTAAACATGAGATGCACATAATTTACTTGGTCATTTCCACTTGTATATGGAACAGCATGATAGATAACCGGAAACCTTTCTTGAGAATACATAATTAGAGGTTCTATTAATCTGGCAAGAATTCGCGTTCCACCAAATATGTAGCTTCGTTCTTGAGCAACTTTCAACTCTGGTAAAGTCCACCAATTAAAAACTATTTCACCGTCAGAGCTATCACTAAGTCCCCATTCTTGACGATAATGTTTTGGAGTTAGAGTTAGTAAACCCTTACCCTCTTCATTTCGTCGCCGCTTCGCCAGTCTAATCAATGAGGAGTCAAATGCGGTGGCAATAGCTGACCTAAAATCTGATGACTCTTTAGCAAGATCGTTATATTTTATAAATGTAAAGGCATCTCCAATCCCTTTAGTATCGTCGGTGATTATGTTCACTAACAAAATTTGATTGCCATTAACTAATTCTTCAAAATCTAATGAGCTATTGAGATATGGTGGCTTAGGTGGTTTACCAAACCCTTTTCCCCCGCTACGTTTTGCTTTTGCCATTACTTACCTCTGCTGCTCAACCTAATCCAAAAAATATGAGAATTACACAAATAGCCTCATTATTTTAACGTTTAGCTGACTCATTTACAGCAACTCATTGATGTTCAATAGCCCAATGATAATTAGTTATGGATTTTAAAAAAGGAGTAAAGGAATCGCGCCTACGATGGAGCGTATCTCATCGCTCACACTCTTCCTTGTACAAATTTCACCTGAATTTCATTCTAGTCTGTCATCCTAGAGAAAGTTAATGCTGACTCATCCTCAGTAAAACTTTATCTTTCTCACTAATGCTTAATTCTATTGTTAAATGGTCGATCGCTCAACGCTGGCTAGTGGTTATTGCTTCTATCCTCATATCAGTTTGGGGCTTTCTCGTCCTGACGCAAATGCCACTGGATGTATTTCCCAACTTTGCTCCTCCGCAAGTGGAAATTATGACCGAAGCCCCAGGACTTGCACCAGAGGAGGTTGAATCCCTAGTTACTCGACCGATAGAAAGTGTGATTAACGGCACTCCTGGACTAGAAACATTGCGTTCTGCCTCAGCTGTCGGTCTTTCATCTGTGAGAGCGACTTTTAGCTTGGATACAGAAATTTATCGCGCCCGCCAATTGGTAACGGAACGGTTGCAACAAGCACGCAGTCAACTACCGCAAGGTGTGGAAAACCCAGAGGTTCTGCCTGTTAGTTCACCCTTGGGATGGACTGTCAAATATGCCTTTACTTCTGAAACCACTCCGATGATGGAGGTCTGGCGGATTGTCAACTGGCAAGTGAAAAACCGCCTGCTTGCTGTTCCTGGCGTAAGTAATGTTGTCATATTTGGTGGGGATGAGCGTCAGTATCAAGTGTTGGTAAACCCAGATAAATTGAAAGCGTTTAATGTTTCCCTTGATGATGTCACCAAAGCAGCACAAGCATCCAACGCCAATGCACCAGGGGGATTTTTAATTACTCCTGACCAAGAGACATTGGTGCGAGGGGTTGGACGGATTGAATCTATTGAACAGCTAAAGAAATCAGTAATTAAAGCCAAAAATGGCACGCCAATCCTGTTGGAACAAGTGGCGGATGTACAAATTGGTGCAGCACTCAAACGCGGTGATGGTAGTTTTGCGGGTAAAAAAGCGGTAATTTTGACAGTCAACAAACAGCCAGCAGCAGATACGCCAAAAGTAACGAAGGCAGCTGAAAAAGCAATGGAGGAAATTCAAGCCGGTCTGCCCAAAGATGTCAAAATTACAACTACTTTCCGTCAGGAAGATTTTATCGAAGCCTCGCTCAAAAACGTTGAAGAAGCTTTGCGCGATGGCACAATCATCGTTTGTGTCATCTTGATTTTATTTCTGATGAACTGGCGCACGGTGATTATTAGTTTGAGTGCGATTCCCGTGTCTTTGTTGTTGGGAATGATGATCCTGAATTGGACGGGACAAGGTATCAATACAATGACTTTGGGCGGACTTGTTGTTGCGATTGGTTCGGTGGTGGATGATGCAATTGTCGATATGGAGAATGTCTACCGCCGTTTGCGAGAAAACCAAATAGCAGGCAATCCTGTACCACCACTGCAAGTTGTTTTTAATGGCTCAGTGGAGGTGCGGGTAAGCGTACTGTTCTCGACAATCATTATTGCAGTCGTCTTTGCACCAATTTTTGCTCTTTCTGGTGTAGAAGGTCGGATTTTTACACCGATGGCTGTAGCTTATTTGCTGTCAATTGGCGCTTCTACCTTAGTAGCACTGACATTGACTCCAGCACTGTGCGCCCTTTTGCTAGTAAATCGGCGTTTACCAAGTACAGAAACTTGGGTTGAACGATTTTCCCATCGTTTGTATCGTCCACTTTTGAAATTTTCTATTCGTCGCCCCAAGATTATTTTGACAGGTGCGATCGCTGCTTTTGTGGCTTCAACGATGATTCTACTCTCGTTAGGGCAAGTTTTTTTACCAGAATTCCAAGACCGCTCTTTGGTAATCGCCGCAGTTTTAATGCCTGGTCAATCTCTGAATGCGACTAATCAAGTAGGCATAGTGATCGAAGAAGCCCTGAAAAAAAATCCTGGGGTTGAAACGGCTCAATTGCGCTCTGGGCGGGCTGTAGGGGATACTGAGGTGGCTGGTGTAAACGGGGCGGAAATAGATGTCCAACTTAGCGAGGAGGGGGGAAAAGATCGAGAAAAAACAATTGAAATGATTCGTAAAGAATTTGATAAAATTCCCGGAGTCGTTCCCAATATCGGCGGGTTTATTTCGCACCGGATGGATGAAGTGCTTTCTGGGGTACGGAGTGCGATCGCTGTGAAAATTTTTGGCCCCGATTTGGAAGAACTCCGCACCCTTGGTCAACAAGTACAATCAGCTATGGGCGGTGTTTCGGGTCTAGTAGATTTGCAACTAGAACCGCAAGTACCAATTAAACAGGTACAAATTCAATTCGACCGCAATGCAGCAGCCCGCTATGGTTTAACTATTGGCGAATTGTCAGAGATAATAGAAACTGCACTGAATGGGCGAGTCGTTTCCCAAGTATTGGAGCAACAACAAACCTTTGATATGGTGGTTTGGTTGCAAGAGAAATACCGTAACAATATTGAAATTATCGGTAATTTGTTAGTTGATACACCCAACGGACAAAAAATTCCCTTAGCCCAAGTCGCAAAAATCAACTATGGTACAGGCCCCAATACCATCAACCGCGAAAACGTCTCCCGTTATATTGTCGTATCCAGCAATGTGGCTGGACGAGATTTAGGTTCTGTAATTAAGGATATTCGGGACAGAGTTAAGCAACAGGTGCAATTACCCTCTGGATATTTTATTGAATACGGTGGTCAATTTGAAGCGCAAGAGGGAGCGACGAAAACTTTACTTTCGGCTGGGGGATTAGCATTTGTGGCGATCGCAGTCCTGATTTACTTTGCTGTCAAGTCGATTCCTGCCACCATCATGATCTTGATAAACTTGCCCTTAGCCTTAGTGGGTGGAGTCATTTCCATCGCTTTAACTGGTGGTATTCTCTCTGTAGCTTCAATGGTAGGATTTATTACCTTATTCGGCGTTGCTACACGCAATGGACTATTACTTGTTGAGAACTACAATTCTAGGATGGCAGAAGGACAGCCTCTGCGACAGGCTTTGATGGAAGGGTCAGTAGAAAGGTTGGCTGCTATCTTAATGACGGCGCTATCATCGGCTTTGGGTATGGCACCCTTGGTAATTGGTAGTGGAGCCGGAAAAGAAATCCTCCAGCCACTAGCTGTTGTAGTGTTAGGTGGATTGTTTACCTCAACCGCTTTAACCTTGTTAGTGCTTCCGGCTTTGTATGTCCAGTTTGGTAGATTTGTGGTGCCAAGAAAGGCTGAACCAATCATTCAGCCAGAAATTGCAGGAGAAGCCAGAGCCTAGCACAACAAGGCGGAATTTGAAATGGGCTACGCCTCACTACGCTAACGGAATTAGGAATTAGAATTCCTATACCCCAAGGGTTTCATTGATTTGAAATGGGTGGTTTACTTACAACGTGCTGCATTAGTTTTTAATTCACAAAACATCAAGGAGTTTGGATTCATGAAATTTCTGAAGACCAGTTTAGTAATTGTTAGCAGTGTCGGATTAATCTTTTTGGGTGCTTGTAGTGGTGGGAATCAAGCCGCTAACTCAGAAAGTGCTACTAAAACTGAACCCGTTGCTAAAACAGCAACTACAGAAACATCTACTAAAACTGAACCGGTTGCTAAAACTGGGGAAGCACATAATGAAAATGACGGTCATGGACATGATCAAAAAGGTGGTCACTCCAATAGTGGAGAGAAGTCTAGCAGTCAAGTTGTAAATTCGGGCAAATATCATTTAGAGTTCAAATCAGATATAGAAAAAGATTCTACTCATTTAGATATCAGCGTACACGGCGAGCAAGACCAAGCAATTACTGATGCCAAGCTCACGGCTCAAGTTCAGCTACCAGATGGCACTAAAAAAACTCTACAAGTTCCTTATAATACCGAGGAAAAGCAATATACAGCAAACCTGGCCGGAACTGCAACGGGAGAGTATAAAGTTGTTATTCAAACGGATGTAAAAGGTGAAAAATTTAATGGTCGTTTTACCTTCAAACGATGATTAATAACAAGTGATAGCAACAAAATAAACGTTATGCTTCAACAGTACAACCACGATCCAATTAAATGGAAGCAGCTAACAATCTATATTAGTGAGTCTGATGGTTGGCAGCACCAACCACTTCACCAAACTCTATTGGGAATCGCCCGCCAACAGGGAATAACAGGGATGACGGTGATGCGAGCAATTTCTGGATATGGCAAACATGGAATTTTTCGCACTATGAACGAGCTAGATCCATCTATTGAGTCTTCTGTGCTACCACTTGTCATTACAGTTATTGATAGTGAAAGTGTAATAACCGAATTTTTTTCCTTGGTCAAAGATATGCTTAAAGATAAGTTTGTCACTTGTCAAAGCATAGAAATTCTTTCGCCATTAGTAACGCTTTAAGGGCAGTATTCATGTCTCACAGTCACAGTCACGGACACAGCCACGAACCGACTAATTACAACCGTGCCTTCATTATTAGCGTTGCTCTCAACACTGGATTTGTTGTTATTGAAGTAGTTTATGGGTTAGCTGCCAATTCCCTTGCCCTACTTGCCGATGCTGGTCACAATTTGAGTGATGTTCTAGGTTTGTTACTTGCCTGGGGAGCAAGCTTCCTCGGCCGTCGCCAACCAACACCACGCCGCACTTACGGGTTACGTCGCTCCTCTATTTTGGCAGCTCTTTTGAACGCTGTTCTTGTACTCGTAGCTTCTGGCGCAGTTGCCTGGGAAGCCATACAGCGTTTTGCTCAACCTAGTCCAGTATCAGGTAGTACAATTATCGGCGTGGCTGCGGTAGGTATTGCCATCAATATGGGAAGTGCCTTAATGTTCTTATCTGGTCGTGAAAGAGACTTGAATATTAGGGGAGCCTTTATTCACTTAGTTGCTGACGCGGCGGTGTCTTTGGGTGCAGTCCTGGCTGGTATTGCGATTGTTACTACTGGTTGGCTATGGTTTGACCCAGTTGTGAGTTTGATGATTGTTGTCGTGATTATTGTGAGTACTTGGCAATTGTTCCAAGAATCTTTGAACTTAGTTACAGATGCCGTACCAGCAGGTATTGAACCACTTGCAGTCCGTACATTCTTAACTGAACTTCCTGGTGTATCTAGTGTTCATGACTTGCACATCTGGGCGATGAGTACTACAGAAACAGCTCTCACTGCTCACTTAATTATGCCTGCTGGAAATCTTAGTGATGGTTTTTTAGTTCAGGTAAATCAACAACTTCACGACCATTTTGGTATAGAACACACTACAATTCAGATAGAAACAGGCGATCCAAGTTATCCATGTCCTCTTGCTCAAGAAAACGTGGTTTAAATCAATTTAGTTGAGTATGTGGATAGAAAATTTAATTTGGTGGCGATCGCATTTAGAGCAATTACTGTGACCGAATACCTAATCATCTTACCTTTGTGAGAACAAATCCCCAAAGTAATAGTTATTTAAGTAAAATTGCCGTTTTTAATATATACGAAAATAACTAAATCTGGAAAATTTTTATAAAATACTGATTTTTCATCTTAATTTCATCCTGTTTTTGTAAAGTAGAGTTTAGAGATTTAAACTTTAAATCTTATAGCTATTTAAAATGCCACAGTTGTCTCACTAAATTATGGGTGCAACTAGAATTGTGATGCTTATAAATTAAGATGAAATCAAAGTCATCATCTCAAAAGATGAGCTTTATTCCTCGCTCTATCCTGCGGACGATAGGAAAATTTCAACAGACGTTAGATCCAAATGCCGAAGTAAAGGTTATTGAAGAGTTTCGCGCTTCTCGACTTCAAACAATTTCCTCTGTCCGTTTCTTGTTACTTTTGATTGTAGTTCCATTACTTATAAATCAGCTTTCTAGAAACTTTGTCATCACTCCCCTAGTTGAGAAGTTATGGAATTCACAAGAATCACATATTTTCTTAAATTATCCTCAAGAAGAAAAAGCTTTAGCGGAACTCAAAAGATTTGAGCAAAGTGTTTATTTTGAAGCTCGAATAGGTAAAATCACCACATTCTCTGACGAGCTTGTTCAAAAGAAGATTAAGAAAAAAGCTATTGCGTTAGTAGCAGACAATAAAATTAAAAGTATTAATGCAGTAACAAATGTTTTTACAGATATACTCACAGCCATCACATTAATTATTTTAATCTTAACAGGTAAGCAGCAGCTATACATTCTTAAGTCTTTTGCTGGCGATATAACTTATAGTTTAAGCGACTCTGCCAAGGCTTTTTTAATTATTCTATCTACAGATATATTTGTCGGTTTTCACTCTCCTTATGGATGGGAAATAATTATAGAAAGTACTTTAAAGCATTACGGTTTCCCAGAAAATAAAAGTCTTACTTCTTTATTTATTGCTACTGTTCCAGTAATCATGGATACAGTTTTTAAATATTGGATATTCCGCTACCTCAATCGCAGTTCTCCTTCATCTGTGGCTACTTACCATAACATGAATGAATAATTTATAAATATATCTAAATCTTTACATACAAAAAATACTGAAATTATGCCAACTCTCAACATGATTACAACAACTTCAAATACTAAATTCAGCACAGATATAGTTCGGAATTATCTGCAAGATATTGTTCGCGTACCATTGTTGACTCATGAGGAAGAAATTGTATATAGCAAACAGGTACAGCAGATGATGGTGTTACAAAAGAAGAAGGAAACTTTGAAGAAACAACTCAACTACGAACCCTCTAAAAAAGAATTAGCCAAATATGTACAGCTTAGTGAAATAGAAGTGAAGGAGATTTTTCACAAAGGTACACAGGCAAAGCAAAAAATGATGGTAGCAAATCTTCGTTTAGTGGTTGCTATTGCCAAAAAATATCAAAGAAGAAATTTGGAGTTGATGGATTTAATTCAGGAAGGTTCATTAGGTTTAGAACGTGGCGTAGAGAAATTTGACCCTACTCGTGGCTATAAATTTTCTACCTACGCTTATTGGTGGATTAGCCAAGCAATGACACGAGCAATATCTCAGCAATCACGAACTATTAGACTGCCAATTCATATTACCGAAAAGTTGAATAAATTTAAAAAAGTGCAAAGAGAATTATCTCAGAAATTAAAACGCAGTCCTAGTATGTCTGAAATTGTAGAAAAGATGAAATTAAACCCTGCTCAAGTCCGCGAACTGCTGATGATATCTCGTCAACCTATCTCATTAGATAAACAAGTGGGTGATAACGAAGACACAGAATTGCAAGAACTTTTAACAGAAGTTCCAGAAGCCTCGCCTGAAATCCAAGTAACTCAAAATTTAATGCGTCAAGATATCTATCTCTCACTGAGAGAATTAACTCCACAGCAGCAACAAGTCCTAATTTTGCATTATGGCTTGGAAGATAATTGCGAACTCACCTTGACGCAGGTAGCTCAACATCTCAATATTAGTGAAAGGAGAGTTCGTTACATAGAAAAACAAGCACTGAGTTACCTCCGTCGTTGCCAAACAAATCTACGAGAGTATATTTTCAGTTAACTGTATGACAAAACATCAGTACGAACATCTTGCTTCTTCAACTGTTTGTTAATATCGTTATAAGCTGAAACGAGATGAGAGAGAGCTTTGAGACTATAAAGAGATACGTTTAGGAAAAAGTTACAGATCCATCAAAGGTCACTTATTTGTTTTTTTAAAAAATCCCTGTAACTAGCTAAAATTTCACCCAAATTTCATCTCACTTTGTCAAGCTATTAAGAGGTAACATCTTTCAACAAAGATGATTCTGATGTTTGATGGATCTAGTAAAGTGATTATAAAAGCGCAATGATTAGAATACTGAGATATACTGCTATTTTTGCCTTGACTATGGCAGTTTTAGTTCCAGCTACTTATGCAAATCCTACACCACAATCTAGTAGCTTTCCTCACGTTATTAGCCTCGTGGAATCTCCTCAAGGTATTCGCCACTGGAGAATTCTCAGACATACTTTAAAAATAGCACTTCCTGAAAATAGCAAGGCTATTTCTCAGCTAATTATCGAAGCTCCAGCTAACATTGTTCTCAGAGAAAATATTGATGTTTCCGATCAATCTGGTAAAAAAATTGATGTAAAAGTTTCTATTCAAGGCAAAAAAGCTACATTAGAGTTTGCTGAATCAGTCGCTTCTGGAACTACCATCATTGTAGAAATGAATAATGTTAAAAAAACAGCAGTGACTACTGGTAATAAGTTCTACAAGATATCTACCATTTTCGCTGGTACGAATGCAGAGTTACCAATTGGTGTTGCTCAATTGCGTGTAATTTAATGAACAAATTGCTAAAATACATCTGCTAATTATGAAAGTTTTGCTTGTTGAAGATGAGCCGGATCTGGGTGCATCGATTCAGCGAAAGTTGAGTAAAGAAAGATATATTGTTGACTGGGTTTTGGATGGAAATGAAGCCTGGACTTATCTAGAACATGATTGGACTCAATATACACTGGCAATTTTTGATTGGTTGTTACCGGGAATGTCAGGTTTGGAACTGTGCAAGCGATTACGAGGTCGGGGTAATGCTTTGCCCGTGCTGATGCTAACCGCTAAAGATAGCATGGCAGATAAGGTAGCTGGTCTAGATGCAGGGGCTGATGACTATTTGGTAAAGCCATTTGGTATGGTAGAACTGCTGGCACGGTTGCGGGCTTTGCAAAGGCGAGCTTCCTTTGGAGGCGCATCGCTTACGTCTCAGTTCCAGTCTTTACAATTGCAAGTTGGTGGACTGATTCTAGACTGCGGTAATTGTACAGTTTCTCGGCAGTATCC
The DNA here is from genome assembly GCF_002368435.1 of Kalymmatonema gypsitolerans NIES-4073. Classification (GTDB taxonomy): domain Bacteria; phylum Cyanobacteriota; class Cyanobacteriia; order Cyanobacteriales; family Nostocaceae; genus Kalymmatonema; species Kalymmatonema gypsitolerans. The sequence goes on along the minus strand of NZ_AP018264.1, from coordinate 201,653 downwards.
TAATGGTGAAAATAAGGTAATTTATTTAACAAAAAAAGAATTCCAATTATTAGAATACTTGATGAAACGTCCTAATACAGTTATTACCCGCGACCAAATTTTAAATCATCTGTACGCCTTTAGTGCAGAACGCGTTAGTAATGTAGTAGCAGCTCAAATCCGACTTTTGCGACGCAAATTATCGGAATATGGTTGTGATGGCTTAATCGAAACTATCCCTAGTATGGGCTATCGTTTCAATCCTGGCAATGCAGATTCGACTATTTCGTAAGACTCGCTGGCAATTGGCTACCTGGTATGCGGTAGTTATGGCTCTGATTCTATCCTTATGTGGTTTCGTGGTTTATGAGGTAATCATTGATGCTTATGTGGCTTCTATCAACCGGGAACTGGAATCGGTAGCAGGTACACTACATGATGTAATTGAACCGGCTTTGAAACAACCTGGTATTACAGAGCTAGTTTTCCAGCAGGTTTTACCAAATATTTGTTTAGCTGAGTCCAGTTGTCCTACCCAAAATATCCTAAGTCACAGTCAAAGCACCCATAATGAACACGGCATTTTTAGTACTGTATACAAAGAGAAGCAATATTACATCCGTTTTGTCGATGGTTCAGGACGGTTAATTGCGGTAGCAGGTTTCCAAGCTAATGAACTGCCACCGACTGTGGAAACCCAAGTGTGGCAAACAGTCAAAGATTTACAAGGCAATCGTTACAGTCAAAAGTCTCTACTGCTGCACACGCAAGATAATCAAGATTGGGGCTATATTCAGGTAGGGCGCAATCTCAAGGACCTGGATAGTCGTCTCGCTGCTTTGAAATTAATTTTGGCGGTGGGATTGCCAATTACGGTATTGTTAGTTGGCGGTTCTAGTTGGTGGCTGGCAGGGTTAGCAATGCGGCCAATTGACTCTTCGTATAAACAAATGCAACAGTTTACGTCTGATGCTTCTCATGAGTTGCGTACTCCTCTTGCAGCGATTAATGCAACGGTAGAAACTTTATTTGATATGGATTATCTGCCGGAGGAGGCGCGAGATGTTTTGGCCTCTATTCAACGTCAAAATCATCGACTAGCTGAACTAGTTCAGGATATGCTGTTACTGTCTCGATTGGAACAGCATATTTTAGCGACACAACAAATACCTTGCTGTCTGAATATTTTGATTAATGATCTGATAGAAGAATTTTCAGCGTTAGCGGCTGCGGCTTCTTTGCAACTAACATCTTTGGTGTTATGCCAAGAGCTTTTATACGTGATGGGAGATGAAGATCAACTGTTGCGTGTGCTTTCTAATCTCATTGCCAATGCTATTCAATACACCCCTGCTGGTGGTTATGTAACTGTTATCCTCAAACGCAGCAACGGTAATGCTGTAATTGAAGTTCAAGATACAGGTATTGGTATTGCGTCGCACGAACAAAAGCGGATTTTTGACCGTTTTTATCGAGTGAATAGCGATCGGTCGCGTCGTACTGGTGGATCTGGATTGGGATTAGCGATCGCTCAAGCAATTGTTCAAGCTCATGGAGGTAGTATACAAGTGCAAAGCCAAATTGGTAAAGGTAGCACTTTCATCGTTCACTTACCCTTGACAGACGAAGCGATCGCTCGCGTTGTACTGAGGGATCTGGATTTGGGTTAGCGATTCCTAGGTCGCGCTTCGCGATCGCGCAAGCAATTGAGAGTGGAATATTCTCCTAGAAGATATAAATGAAATCACTAAAAAAGTTAAGTTTGACAATTTGTCTTTTGACGTAGCCTGTGGCTTGTGTGAGGGTTACAAATAAAATGTTATATCTATCAACTATCAATAAAACTCTAGGCTACACGCTATTTTTCGCCTTATTTGTTACTCCTGCTACTGCTCACAATATTCAAGTATCAGGGGATGTGGCAGGCACTTGGCACATTGAGCCTAACCATACTCCCAAAGCTGGAGAATATGCTAAAGCCTGGGTTGCACTTACCCGCAAAGGAGGAAAAATCCTGCCATTAGATCAGACTAATTGTCAAATGGCTGTTTACTTGCAACCTCGTAAACCTGGTGACTTACCAGTGCTACAGCCTACTGTCAAAGCTATCTCAGTTGAAAAATATCAAGGTATTCCTGGAGCAGATATTGTCTTTCCCAATACTGGAATTTATCAACTGGAGTTAAACTGTACGCCTAAAACTGAAGGCAATTTTCAGTCATTTCAGATGAAATATCAGGTTACGGTTGCATCTGGTGTGAATGCACCGTCTCTTGCGTCCCAAGAATTAGCCCAGTCAGAAAAGACTGCAACTAGCACGACTAAACAAGAATTAAATATTCCGGCGATCGCTAGTGCTGTATTCTTAGGACTAGGCATTTCAGGAATATTGATACGGCTTAGTGTCAAGCGTTGATGCTTTTAATTTGCCCCAGCTTGTGGTTTTCGTCGGTGCTGTATTAGCAATCCCATCGCCATACCAATGCCGACAATAGCAGTAAAGTAGAATAAACCAATCAACCGGATGTACATTGGCGGTGCAATTCCTTCAACTTCAACTTCTTGTGCGACTTTCACCAGTGGAAATTGACGCTTAGATCCAGGGCTAGGAGTTGCTTCGACCTCAACTTTGTGAGGTGCGCCATCAAAAAATTGCTCTTGCCACGTTAACTTGCCGAATTGGTCAGTAACTCCCTTGTAGGCAAAGACTGTTAAATTATCTTCTAGAGCGATCGCCTTCACCTGCAACACTACATCCTTGATGGGTTGTCCTGTGGCAGCATCTTTAACATTTACTATCAAATTAGCAAGTTTTCCTACCGTTGCGCTTTTATTTCCCTCAACACGGACTTCCAACCCTTGAGATTTTTGGACTGATGGTGCGATTTCTTCTTTACCCCTTGAGTGTCCACTACCGTGAGCCTCTGCAACTTCTGCACTAATGTTAATAAACAATAAAGTTACTATAGCCACTACTGTCAATGCACTTAACAACAGGCGTACAGATTGCGGCGCAATTTCTCCTTGTCGCAGTTCTTCTTGTCCGCCAATCACCCAGCCACCTAGTAATCCAACTGATAGTAAGATAGCTGCAACAACAGCAAAATATTTATATTTAACTGGATTTTCTTGGACATTCAAATTCAGGGTTTGCTCGTAGGGCGTAAAAGCATTTGCTACCAAGGGTGATACATTCACTCGCAGTTGGTAGTTACCACGGATAGGTAACATCTGTTGAATTTCAAGCTTACCGTCAGGTGCAGCCGCATCCATTTGTAGTAATTTTGTTCCCTCGACAATAGGAAAATCTGTAGTCAACCAAGCATTAGCTGGAGGTGTCAGAATTTGTAAGCTAATTTTGGTATTTTCTAAGGGTTTACCTATAGTATCAAGAGCTTGTAGCGTTAGTGTAACGGGAGATTGTGGTTTATCGGTTCCTGCTTCAAAGGGATGAATCCGTTCTAAAGGTGGGTTGGTAGAGAGTTGTACTCTGGGTGCAGGAGTTTGGGAAACTCCTACAACGGAATAAAGAATTGACAATGCAACACAAAAAACAGCACTTAGCACCCCAAACAGTCGATATTTTTTCATAAAAGCTTACGTAAACTGTATATCTTCCGTCAATGTTTGATAGTTGTAAGTAAAAGTTACTTTATCAGCTTCTATTCACTAGGCAGTGGAAAATTCTAGTAAAAATATTGACAATAAATTCAGAGATGGAATGAAATCAAAGCAAAATAATAATGCAGAGATGAAAGACAAAGTATCTTTACTCTACAAAACTTAAAATTTCTTCTATCTCAAAAAATGGCGCGAAATCTGCGCCATCCTCGCACTGTTATTTTATCGAGTGTTTTAGCAAAATCTCATGCACCAGAAAAATCTTGAGATTATGATAATTTAGTGACACGCAACACCTAAAGTGTGGTGACGCGCTGAATGTGCTGTGTTGTGAGCCGCAGGATAGGTAGAGAACAAAACAGTCCAGATTACCAAAGACGACAGCAACATATAAAGTGTTACTTGTACAGGTTTAAGTAGAACGAGGTGAAAAAACCAAACTATGTAAAGATAAGTAAATACATAGAATGTGTACACCGAGGTAACAGAGATATGGGCAGCCGTTTAAGGGTGTTTTTGACTCCAGAGCAAGATAGAACTCTTTTAAACCTGAGAACGGCAGATGTACCCCAAAAGGTGAAAGACAGAGCCTCCGTGATTAGATTGAGCGCACATGGTTGGTATGTAGAGAAGATAGCAGCACATTTTAACTGGACTGCCCAAACAGTGAGAGAAGTTTTGCATAGATGGGAAAAGATAGGTTTAGAAGGGCTTTGGGAAAAACCAGGGCGGGGAGGAAAATCAAGGTGGACGGAAGCTGATCTGGTGTTCTTAGAAGAATGTTTAGAAAGAGAACCACGCACATACAATAGTGTTCAATTAGCCCAAAAATTAGAAAAAGAACGCTCAGTGAAATTGAGTCCTGACTGGTTAAGGCAGGTACTCAAAAAAAGGGGGTCATTTGGAAGCGAACTAGAAAAAGCCACAAAGGAAAGCAAGACCAAGTATTGCAACAAATCAAACAGGCAGACTTAGAAATGCTGGAATTATCTGCTGCTGCCGGAGAAATCGATTTAAAGTATGTGGATGAATCAGGGTTCTGTGCTTGGAGTGAACCGAGTTATAGTTACTACTTCCGAGGTCAACAAAAACGCTTAGAACAGAGTAAACGCCGAGGACGAAGGTTAAGTATTATCGGGTTTCTCCAACCCTTAATTAGTTTTGTTTATGGTTTGGTGATTGGTGGTGTTTCACGCCAATCTTATATTCAGATGATAGAACTTGAAGCACTTGAAGCCCAAAAATCTGGGCGTATTAGAGTCATCGTCCAGGACAACGGCCCAATACATCGGTGTAAACAAGTGCAGCAATTATGGTCAAAGTGGGAAGAAATGGGTTTATACATTTTCTTTTTACCCAAATATTGTTCTGAAATGAATCCTATTGAATTAGAGTGGCAACATCTCAAGAAAGATGAACTTGCCTCAAAAACTTTTGAAGATGAGTTAGACCTTGCTTATGCTGTCATTGATGGGATTCAAACAAGAGGAGAAAAGGGGAACTACAGTACACAACGTGTCAGATTTAACTCTCATTCTTCTGCTTAATTGTTTGTGACATACTTATAAATTTTCTCCACGACTTACTTAGACAAAGTAACACCTGCGGTCTTCCGCAACACTGAAGTAGAAGAAAAAGTAGTCATTTTTGACCTCTTGAAATTAATTTGGCTAATTCATCAATCAAAAGCATTTTGCCGCTCGATTGCAAAAAAGATATACCATAAACTTTATGTTTGACAAGGGTGCATAAAATGTATTAATTAATTTGCCTAAATAAAATTTCTAAAGGTGATTTTCAAAGCCGACGAAACATCTATCAAATAAAGATTATAACTTGGACATGACTGAATATTCTTAATTGCTTTTCTCTTATCTATTTAGGGCTACTAAGAAGCGAAAACAAGGTGCAATAACGAACCGCCCACGGTAGGCGATCGCGCTCAATTTGCTCAATTGTATAGAGTTGCTTGTTGTCAAACTAAAAGCAATCTTCTTAATCCGGTAATACCACTTTATTATTTGATTATCATGATGATTATCATGACAGCCTCCAGATAAAGAATCTCATACGCTCCATCATTTGTTTATGTTCTCGTGTAGAATATTTAGTTTAGTCATACTTTCGTCATAGCTTTGTAATAACTTCTTCAAAAGAATATGCAATGCTATTTGAGCATAGCTTATTTTTTATTCAATTAAATTTGAATATATTTAATTTTATTCTTAATATATTTTTATAATTTAACTCTTGACATAACTAATACTATGAAAAGTTTTTCGTACAAATGCAATATTTTAGTTTTTCTAAAGCTAGGATATTGCAAATGCAAACAATTTATTCTTGTTTTTTTTGATTGTAATAATTATATTTTTATAACCTAGTATCTTTAATACAAACCTATTGGAAATATAGAAAGATAGCAGTTATTATGAGCATTTAAATATACTTTTTGAGTAAATCAATGAACAAAAAATTTCTACTTACTTTGCTTTCCAGTTCCACAATTTTTACTTCGCTAATGTCTACGCTGACAGTAGTTCACCCTGCCTACGCCGCAGCTACGATGACTCAACGATTAGTTCATACAAATGATGGTCGTACCTGCATAACTCATCCTCACGGTAACACCTCTTTTGTATGTATTCGGGATTCAGAAAGAAAGCTAGGTGCACCCCCTGTACCTGCATCGACAGTTATCTCAGCGCAGCCATCTGATAGCAAGGTTGCTGTACTAAACTTCACAGATGAAGAAAGTGATGCTGCAATTCGTTTATTTAGTTGCGACTGTCCGTACTGTCTAAATTCTTTGCGTCTGTTACGTGGTAGTGGAAACTTAGTGTACTGAGTTATAAAAGTGTTTGTTACTGCATTGACTCAGCACAAGTAAGCTGTTCAAATTTTAATTACATATCAAAACTGTGTTCATGTCACTGAAAGCATAACGTGAGCAAGTTGCTCATCTTATGCTTTCAGGATAACAGCAGCATCCCTACTTGCCTAAAGGCTGATGTTTATTCTACATTTTCTGAGATTATGAAAAGAATATGAGAATATTTCATGGCAAAGTAAATGACTCCCCCAGAAAATAGACCTAGCTTACCAGAGGTTCACCGCAGTATTAAAATCCCCAATAGCAGCAGCTTTTGGCGCAAGATGCTGGCTTATGGAGGTCCAGGGTATTTGGTTTCAGTTGGATACATAGACCCTGGCAACTGGGCAACAGACATTGCTGGGGGGTCAAAGTTTGGATACACACTGTTAACAGTGATCTTGCTGTCCAACCTGATGGCGATATTGCTGCAATCTTTGTGTGTGCGTTTGGGGGTTGCTACGGGGCGAGATTTGGCGCAGGCTTGTCGAGATTATTTCAAACCAAGAGTAAGCTTTTGTTTATGGATATTGTGCGAGATTGCGATCGCAGCTTGTGACTTAGCGGAACTATTGGGAAGTGCGATCGCCCTACAACTTTTATTCGGTATTCCCTTGATATGGGGTGTGTGTATCACTGCGCTGGATGTCCTGGTATTGCTATTCCTGCAACATAAAGGCTTTCGTTATACAGAAGCCTTAGTAATAATGCTGGTAGCAACCGTAGGTATCTGTTTTACAGCGGAAATTCTGTTTTCTCTACCTGATATGGGGGGGATTTTGTTGGGATATCTGCCCAAGAAGGAAATTTTACAGAATCCAGAAATGCTCTACATCGCTATTGGTATTTTAGGGGCAACAGTGATGCCTCACAACTTATATTTACACTCCTCTATTGTGCAAACCCGTGATTGGCAACCTACTACTGAAAAAAGATGGGAAGCATTTAAGTTTGGCACAATTGATTCAACTTTTGCTCTATCGTTGGCACTATTCATTAACTCAGCAATTTTAATTGTGTCTGCCGCAACATTTCATTTTTCTGGCAATCAGAATGTCGCAGAAATTCAAGATGCTTATAAATTGCTTTCACCACTATTAGGAGTCAGTGCTGCTAGTGCGATTTTTGGCATTGCATTGCTTGCTTCTGGGCAAAGTTCAACGCTGACTGCGACTCTAGCAGGACAAATTGTTATGGAAGGCTTTTTGCAATTTCGCCTTCCGTCGTGGTTACGCCGTTTAATAACCCGTCTGCTTGCCATCATTCCAGCGTTAATTACAATCATTCTGTTTGGTGAAAATAGTACAAGCAGCCTCATAGTTCTCAGTCAAGTCATCCTCAGTTTACAGTTACCGTTTGCAGTGATTCCATTGGTGATATTTACTAGTAATCGCCGCTTGATGGGTGAGTTTGTCAATCCCTTGTGGTTAAAATCTTTAGCTTGGTTAGTTGCTATTGTCATCGTTGGCTTAAATGCTTGGTTGCTATTACAAAGTCTTTGGGGATGGCTATTACAAGTTCCCAGTTAAAATAAAGGAACAGATCCGTGGCAATCCAATGTCATGCTGCAAGAATGAAGGGGTAAAGCCATGAAATATATGAAGCGAACAGTAGCCATCCTGGGAATAACAAGTCTACTGGGTGTAATGCCTGCTGCTGTTTCTGCGCGAGAAGCACAAATACCTTTGAAGGCGACGAACTTCCAAGAGTACTATAACCAAGGGGTGCAAAAGCTTAACCAAGGTAACTTCAATGGTGCGATCGCAGATTTTAACTCTGTAGTGCAGCTGAATCCACGATATTACGAGGGTTTTTGCCTTCGAGGTTTAGCTAAATCTCAATTGAGAGACTTTAGTGCCGCAATCTCTGACTTTAACCTAGCACTGCGGTTAAATCCCAAGCATACAGATGCTTATAATGGTCGGGGAATTTCTTATGTAGAACTAGGAGATTTTCAGAAAGCCATTGCTGACTTTAACCAAACAATAAAAATTGATCCGACCTCACAAGACGGTTACTATAATTTAGGACTTGCTCATTTTAGACAGGGTAATCATCAACAAGCGATCGCAGACTTTAACCAAGCACTACAAATCAATCCTAACCTAGCTGATGCTTATGGGAACCGAGGACTGGCACAATATGCTTTAGGAGACAGTAATAGTGCTGTTACAGACCTTCAGCAAGCTGCAAACCTGTTTATTAAACAAGGTGATACCCAAGCTTATCAACAAACACAAGCCCTGATTCAACAAATTCAGCGTTAATAATTTGTTCGGGTGAATGATAGTAAACACTAATTTTCTCTTTAGTCATGCTCAATTTTCATCTTAATTTCACTTTGATGTCTCTATACTATTATTGAGCCGTTTAAACTTATGCTTTGATGCAGAATCAGACTTTTAATTGTAGTATTACAACTAAAAGCCTGATTTTTTAATATCATCTGCAACTGATTTTCACGATCTTATTAGTTCTTGAGACTGAAAATATTGAATTTTTTGTGGCAGTAACTAAAGTTTGAGTTCAGGTTTAGCTACATACCACAACATCAAAAAATTATTTTTTGAACTAGCCAAAATTTCACCCTAATTTCATCCTGACCTGTCAAACTTATTATTTAAAGGTCTATTCATTGAACCCCATAACATATTTGACATAATTGTTGTTGAACAATTCAAGATGAAGAAAACATTGATTTATATAGGTACAGTGTTTGCCATTAGCACTATAGCTTCCATTTTCCTTGATTCTGCAAACGCTAAGGAGACTAATATTGATAATAATTTGCAATATCCTACTAATAGCTGGCGTTTGGTAAAGCATACTTTTCGGTTAAACATTCCCCAAAATAACAATGCCCTTTCTCAACTTATTATTGAAACTCCATCTACTGTAGCAGTGAGTAATGAAATTGAAGTCTGGGATGTGAATGGTCAAAAAATTAATATTAATATTTCCGTCAAGGGCAGACAAATTATTATAGAGTTTCCTGAAAAGGTTATTCCTAACACTAAACTCCTAGTTAATTTTAATAAAGTACAACAACCAGTTACAGGTTCAAATTCTGTATATCGCTTGTGGGCTAAAGTTGTTGGTAGTGAGGTAGAAATCCCCATTGGTGTAGCTCAATTCCCTACATTTTAAGATTTTAGATTTTCATATTCATCAGAAATTTCATCCATATTTCATCAAGACCTGTCAAACTTGATCAATAAAGGTAGTAAACCTTTTTGAATTAAAACAGTTCTGGATTCTTGTGTAAATGTAGAAGATAGATAATTCTATCTTTACTAATTTGTTATGTATTGATTCATAACAGCTTACAAAATACGAATCTGAATATTTGCTGATATAACTTATAAAATTAGGAGTAAATATGAAAAAAGTTCTAGCTTACATTGCTTTATCTACTCTCGCTGCTGCATTTTTAATTCCTGCCAAGTATGTAATTGCTAATGAAGAAAATAATAGTCTTCCTCATGTTGAGGGTAACTATCAATTTCCTCAAACTCGCTGGTCGCGTGTTAGACATACTTTGCGAGTACACGTTCCTAAAAATAGCAAGGATGTTTCGCAGTTAAATATTGAAGTTCCGAGTACTGTGAAATGGAGCAATGATACTAATGATGTTGTTGTAAATAAGGAGAATGGTCAGAAAATTAATGCTAGTGTTTCTTTGAATGGTAATACTATACTACTAGCTTTCCCTGAACCAGTTGCTCCTAACACTAAGCTAGAGATTGACATCAAGAATGTCAAACAACCATTTCTTGGTAATGGCCCTGTCTATTATTTATCTGTTAATCTCGTTGGTAGTGATGCAAAAATACCTATAGGTGTAGCTAGGTTTCGTGTTAGTCTTTAAAATCTGCCATATCCAAATAAAACTCCTGATAGTTAACTATTAGGAGAATTTTTAATTCTTGTTAAACTTGACTATTTAATATTTTAATTATAAGTAATTTTGAATAATTAGCTATAGTAAATGCAGCTTAAATTTCCTTGCTATAACGTTATTTCATTTCGATTTCATCTATATATTTCATAATTATAAATATATAGAAATCCCATTTGATTATTGAAAAGTCAAGCTGAATGAAAGCTTGCTAAACAAGGTTTTGCTTCTCAGTATACGTAGCAAGACTCAAATTGGATTTCTATACACATAATTCATTGGTTAACTAAATGAGAAGAATATTTATGAAAAAGCTGATTTACGCAGCTGCTTTTACCTTAGTTTTTGCATCTTCAGTTTCTACTGTTTGGGCTAAAAATCCAAATGATGCTAATATTTCTCATCTAGGTAATAGTGCTGCTGTTCCTAATAATGGTACAAAGTGAATTGGGTAAAGGTAGCAATTTTACAGTTAAATTACCAGGTAACATGAGCTATAATAATTTAATTACAATTTGTTTTCCCTGTATATTTAATTATTATTTTTCCAATTTAACTCATGTTTAAAATATTCATAATCTACTACTAATATTTATGCTTGCAAAAGTTTATTATGGAATTTATGCAGAAACAACAGGCTGAATTAATTATCCAGCAAGCTTGCAAAGAAAATTTTACTGATAGCGAGAAAGCTATTTATGATGAGTTTATTCTGGAAGCGGGGGTAAAAGACCCAGCCAAGATGACTGAGGCTACTGCTGATATGTTGATTAGGTACCTTGATGGCTGCGATGCATCTAACGAGTTTGTTGCTAATGTAGTCAATCGCCTCGCGCAAGTTGCCCCTGTTCATATCATGACTAGAATTCTTCTCAGCGATAATGACGGTGATGGTGTGCCTTTGTACCAAGAACTCCAACTTGGTACAAAGGCTACTGTATTTAATGCTCCGTCAGAAATAGCTGCTGCACAGCAAAAGCAATATCAGTTTTTTCCGATTCGGAACAGCGATATGGAATTGTAAGTTTAACCCACCAATAAATTTTTTACAGCGATCGCAAGACTCCCAGCCCCAATAATCAGGCGATTTCCTGGTAAGGATAACTTTGGAAAATTACCCCTGTCTCCTTATCTTCATCCCAAAACCACCAACCTTGGGATAGTTCAGAAAGAACGCGCATTAGTGCTAATTGTTCATAAGTGATTTCCCCACCGCCGTAGCTGACGTTGCTAGTGCCATCCCATGATTTAATAATTGATGCTAAATTGTATCCATTGCCCATAATCCAACTGGCGTAGAAGCAGTCTTTGGATATTTCTTCCATGATGGCTAGCAGTTCAAGTGCAGCATCAGGATTGGGTGATTTCATGGCTTCAAGTGCAAGGCGGAGGTTTTCTTCTCTGTCTGCAATAAACTCTGAAAAAGCTGCTCTATTTGATGGTAAATTATCCTTTTCAAGTATAATTAGTTTTCCATTTACAATCTTGACTGGAGTTATATTTGAGTAGTCAGTTTGGTCATCTTCACTTGCCTTTGCTTTTATAGCTAAAGGATGCCAATGGATACGTTCAATTTTATTAGTCTGAGGATTTTTCCATGCCCAGAATAGTTTGTGAGATGCAGCACCCTTAACTGTAAGATAAGTTCTTTTATATCGAATGGGATAGTCTACACCTTCCTCTTGTTTCGCTTGTAAAAATGCTTCTATTGACGGATATGCTTCATTGGGATAAACCATTATCCGTGGTGCTATCGCATATGTGTAACCTGATATGCTGCTATCACCATTTTTACATGGTAACAAATTCCATTTTTCGTTTATTGGATTCTGTATCCAAAACTCAACTGATATTGTCTGTACAAACTGATCTAAAATCTGAACTACACAAGGATAGTAAAGTGTGAGTTGTTGGTTGCTATTAGTCATTATTATTCCATCCATTCGATAGGGGATATGGTTTCCTTTTTGGCGGGAAGTATTTTAACTTCATAGCCATAAAGAATTAATTCGTGCAAAGTTGCTAGTAGTTGCTTGAGTGATATACTGTCCCATTGGCTGCACTCTAATATATGTTTCAATACCTGAGCGGGAGCATTAACCACCCAAAGACTATGAATTCTTTTGTTCCTAAATCCAGCACATAATTGAACAATTGGTTGTAACTCAACTGTTATTTTTGGTATATGAATAATTGCTGAACTTATAGGGATTACTGGTTTATATTCTAAATTTTTAGATTGTGAAAAATAGGGGTCACTGTACCATTGTCCGTCGATTTGGTATGCAATCATTAGGTATGGCAATGCTTTAATCGCATTTATAGTTCCCCATCTAGCAGTTTGTCCTGCATGAAACCAGATATAAGAGCCGTTGTGTATTATCATGTGCAAGTTTTATAATTTTGACTTGAGGCTTTGCTTGTTCAGCTAATTGATAACTTCGTCTGTGGTAGAAAGTTTAGTTACTTTGTCTACTGAACAATGATTTCGTATTTGTATGGATACGTGGTTTCAAATTGCAAATATTATTCATTGCAGTAAACTTTATACTCAGCTACAACACTTTAGATATTAGTGATTATTTCCTAAATTACTAATCATCAATGTCTACCTTGCTGATGTGTGTAACAATTGTGGTAATTAATCTACTATCAATTTGATGTGCTTTTTAAAACTAAATGCTTGCTATAAAATAAAAAGTGCGCCTTTTTAATTCGATGGCGCACTTTTATTAAAAATAAATTGATAGTTAAACGTGGTGAAGGATAATATTTATTGCGTCTTGAGTGCTAATTTTATATTGTGTAGCAAGTTTATTCATGTTGGCTTCACCATTTGCATGATCTTTGATGATTGATCGAGCAATGTTTGGTGAAACATTAATCTCACTATTGGTAACGACTGGTTTAGGTAAAGTTTGAGAAATAAAGAATTCTTTTCTTCTTAATAAATGTATTTGGCGATAATGTTCTTTTCTGGGTATCCACAGACAATTACCAGGGGCAAAGTCGCTCTCTTGATCAATACGAGATATAACTGCTCCTTCGGGTGCTAATCCCATATCTTTTAGAAATTGGGTAAAATTATCACGCCAGGATGCATCAACTTCAATTCCACACCCGCCATGATATTTGTACTGATGGTGGTTCTTGTTATAGCAGATACGCTTGATGTGTAACCAGGAGTTATACTCGTGGCTTTTGCAGTGACCGTGGATAGTTTTATCGCTCTTGAGGGTTTCGCGCTGCAAGCATCCGCAGCTTTGTGTAAGCCCTCTTTTTAAGCTATTTTTACTGATATACTTTTGGGTTCCGCAGCTGCATAAGGTAAGGAGTAGTAGTTCACCCCTTTTCCCCTTAACTTCTACATCAGATATAACTTTTAGTCTCCCAAAGTTTGCCCCAACTGGGATGGATTCTTTTCTTTTTTTACAACCACAGTTAGTTGACTGACCATTAGTGAGGGTGTGACTGTAGACAAGTTTTTGGGTTCCACAATCACACTGGCATAATACTTGCTTTCCTTGTTTATTTAGTACAATCCAGCTACCGAATTTTTCACTTATATTAATTACTCGTTTTGTAGTCTCCATAAATTATTTTGGTGCTATTACTGCTGGGTTATATATCTAAAACAAGCTGTTTTTCTTGCTCCAGTTCCTTCTTTATCCAGGCAAGTTGCTGTCCAATGGCTAGGTGCTGATCACCAGATTGAGGTTGTGGGCGATTCTTCCCATACTGAACTATCCCATGCCTAAAGGCATGAGGTTCCAACTTGCGTAGCAAGTTTCGTTTGCCCTCACTGGCTCCGACTCCTCACGCGCTATTGGATTACTAGACATCAACTCTGACCCATTATTGATAGGTGACTTTGAACTAGTCGCAGTTCTCGCTGATTGATTTGACCCGCTCCGCCAACCGTCTAGCAAGGATTGTTCCATCCCTAACCAACCATTTCTAGCTGATGGGATTGACAGAGTTTCTGTTTTTGGATCGACGTACCTACTCAAATAAGCAGAGAAAATATCTCGTTGCATACGTAATCCACATTCTGAGCAATTATGGACACGTTGAGATAATGATTTTTTCTGCCTATTACCACACAAACAAGTTTGAGACAGTGCAGTTTTTCGAGTAGAGAACTTTAGAACTGTACCGCCAGCACTTTCAGCCTTGCGTACTAGTTCTGATTGAAAACTTGATGGTGCTTTAAAACCTATTGACTTACCGTAAATTTGCTGCCAAGCCTTAACATTAACTTTTTCAGTCTTAACTGTTTTACCTAAAGCTAATGTTTGATTTACTAATTGACCGTGCAAAGACTTACGGTGTCCTGCTTGTTTGCGGTCAATTTCACGTTTTTTGTTAGCAGTCTTTTTATATCGTTTTGATGTATGCCAGCGTTTTACACCTTTTTTTACAGTGCCATTGGGATTAAAATTATCAGGATTGTTGGCGCGTCTTTGTCTGTCCATCTTTCGCTGTAATCTTCTAATTTTCTTTTGCTTAGAAGTTAATTCTTCAGCGAATGGTTGCCAAATAGTTTGATTATCTCCAACTATTGCAACAGTTGAAACACCTAAATCAATACCAACAATACCATCACCAATAACATTTTTTGGCTTTTGATAAGCTAATCCTTCACAAACTAACTGAGCGTACCAGTAAGTTTTTTGGTTGATAATACGACGCACTAAGCGAACATATTTAATCCTAGAATTTAAACCATGTAATAATACAGGGTCATTACTATCAATAATTCCCGAAAGTTTTAACCCTAACCATTCAACACTAGAACCAGTCCAGCGAATACCTTGCTTGTTAGTTTTACCTTCTAAAGACGCAAACTGTCCTTTTTGTTTAAATCTAGCTTTATTAGCTTTTCCATAAATTAATCTTTCTAAAGTTTTAAACGCTCTGGTTGCTATTTTTTGAATAGTTTGAGCGTCAAGATTTGATTTAATCCAAACACTAGCTATAGCTATTGCATTGGCAAAATATTGTAAATCATAATCGCTAAATCTATAAGCTTCACGCGCTTTTTTAAAAGCTGTATCACGTTCTTTTTTGTTAGTTTTTGGAACTAGTTTAGCTTGATTATATAGTTCAGAATTACGAACTAATTCTAATCTAGTTAAACCTTCAGACAATACAGCGTTATACAACTGTCTTCCTGCTTCTAATCTGGCAGCAAGTACAGCCATGTCTTTAGAGGTTGTTCTTAATGGAATTTCAGTTATAAAACTAGGTGTTTTTGCTGTCAAAATTTATCACCTTCCAATACTTATTTATTAGTTCTCTGTATTTTATCATTATAGATGCAATGTTGTTTATTCGTGCAAATACCACGTTATTTCTTGTCAAAAATACAGGCAAAAGGTACTGGTTACTGCTATTACTTCGAGACTTAAAGAATTAATAGCACAAATAGCACTTGATATTAATGTAGAAATTCTAGAAATGGAGATAATGCCAGACCATGTGCATTTATTGATTGAGGTAGACCCACAGTTTGGAGTGCATCGAGCGGTTAAGAGATTTAAAGGTGCTAGCTCAAGATATGTAAGATTGGAATTTCCAGAATTAAAAAGCCGATTACCTTCTTTGTGGACTAACTCATACTTTCGCCAACGGTTAGAGACTTTAGCAGCAAGAGAGCTAATATCACTTGCTGCAATTTCTTCTGCTTCAGTTTCAAAAGCATCATCAAAGTGAATCTTGGCGTGATACTTCATACCATCGAAGTGGATATTGAAGCTAGGATTGAGTTGAAAGTTGAAAGTCTTGAATCATATTTTTATCCTTACTGGGGAAGATATAAACACTTATTTTTTTCTGCTAGCCTATTTGTGTGATAGTTATCAAGAATCATTTTCTTAAATTCTTCTCTTGTTGCTTGCAAGTCGCGGAATATTTTGTCAGTAGGATAGAAGAATACCGACTGTTGGCGGCTGTAAAACCAGACCAGTTGATTGATACTATAGGTATCATTGCTATCAAGCAGGACGTAACTAATTTGTTGGTAAAAATTTTCTAGAGAGAAGGGACGCTTTTTAGCAGTTGTTCGTACATCGATGAGAGTATTTCCAGCAATTATCTGGCAATCAGCACCTCCAAGATATTCACTTAAAGGGTATGAAGCATTGCAGGTGATATTTCCACTTACTTGATTAGCTACAGTTTGCCAAGTACGGGGTAAAATACCGATAATTTGAGATGTATCTTGGATAGTAGGAAGCCATTTTTTGAAATATTCTGATTCAAGTTGAAGGCTTTTTTCTCCTTGGAGAAAAGGTTGAATAATTTCATGAATGTTACGGCTGCGTGCATAATTTTCTAACGCACCCAGTAGCATACACTTTAGAGCTTCTTCTTCAAGGGAAGTTGAATTTGTAATGCAGTAATCAAAAGCATATTCTATTTTGAGAGCTTTGGCTCCAACCTGAGCAAGACAATTAGTAAACCATCTTTTATCTTCATAGATGCTTCCTAGATACTTAGCAAGTGCTTTGGCGATCGCATTTCCTACTAATGGAAAATCTACACCATCAACTGGTCTGATAATTTCTTGTTTTTCTAATAGTTGATTATGGCTAGTAATCATTCTAATAACTGTTTGGTTTAGTCTAGAGTCAAACCATGCCCTTATAGGTGAATTTCTATTTTTTAATTCAGATGTTAAGCTCACTTTTTGATTTTTCGCTTGAAATACTACATTGAGTATCTGCGTGAGCTTTGCGTAGTAATTTCCCCTTATATTGTGTTATTTAAAACAATAAACTAATCATTAAAATAAATGAAAAGCTTGTTGAGTTGAAATTTACAACTGATGTAAATTTGCGTAACTTCTAAACCCAAGTTTTTATATTGCCAATGCAACTTTGCAAACTTGGTGACGGGTAATTTATAGTTCAACTTCTCTTGACTTGGTTTTAGGTGCAGCAGCGACAGTTTGCTTTTGAGGGGAGGGTATGTGTTCAGTAGGGGTATATTGCTGCCGAATTTCTTCTCCTCGCCATACTTGTAAGTCATTCATAATATCTTTAAGCGGAACAAAATCGACGACTGTTTCTCCTTGCTTTTGTGCCTCAGTTGCCTTATGGGTCATAATCTTGAAGTACATCTCTCGCTGGTCGGCAATTGGTAACTTGCCGTTGTTCTCATTTATCCGTTGAAGAATTTCTTCATTGCCTTGATTCATTGCCCCTCCCCAGCCAGGGCCACCATGCTTGACCATATTTGCCCATTCCTTGGCGATGTAAGGGTGAACTGTGACAGGCAAATCGCCAACTGCTTGTATTACTCGTTTTTTGGGTGCAGATGTGGTGCTGGGAGTAGATTGTTCGTCACCAAAGATGTGTTCCAGGTTGAGTTTGCCGGCGTTTTGGGCAATAAACTGAATTTGGTTGATGTCGTACTCAGAGATGTTCATCTTGCTAACTTCTTTGGTAATGCCAGCTTCGGTTTTAGTTAGATCAAACCGGACAAGTTCCTGAGTACCTTTTTCTTCGGTAGTTTTAAATAATTGCAAGCTGGCTCGATTTTTTTCGGGGTTGCGCGATCGCTTGATGGTAAATTCACCTACTGTAAGTTCCTCCTTATCAGCCTGGATGAGGACATTATTCAGGGTGTGTAACATCTCATTTTGTTTAAATACTTCCAGCGTTTTAATCGTGCCGGCAGGTGCAAGACTTCCCAAGCTGTTTGCTACATCACGGATATCTGCATTGTTGAGGTCAGGTAGCTTGCCATTGTCGCCTAAGTATTCTGCCACAATCAGAAACTCCTGACGTTCAACAGGTAACATCTCTGTCGGCTTTTTCGTGATTTTGGGTTCCTCTTTTTTGTTGAGTTTAAAATCCATCAAAGAGTTCTCCCACCCAAATAGTTCATCACTGCGGCGGTGAATGCTAACAGTGTCTCCCTGTTGGCGAATCACAAATGTATCGCTACGGTAAATACGTGAACCATCTTGTTCAAGAGTGCCGTATTTTTTTAGCATTGCGATCGCAGTTTCAGCAATGTCTTTATTTTCCCCGTTGTAACGTTCTTCCCGCGCTTGTTTATTATTTATTTGATAAATAGGTACTTCAACCTGACGCGCCCACTGTTGTGCTGCTGGCTCTACATCTTGATACGTAAACTTAGGTGCATATTTTTTTCGATTATTAGTCGTTTGCTCCTCTGGCTCTTGTGCAAAAAACTGATTGGGATTTACATTTTCATTTACCTCCTCTCCAGCTTGATTTTGAAATTGAGGGTTACTAGTAACTATCGGTTGAATTTGAATAGTTTCTTCGGACTGTGCGATTTCTTCTTGAAGATTATTGACCACATCATCTCCAAACCTGTCATCTACCTCTATTTCAACAGATAAGTTAATTTCTTGATTTATAGACGAACTGTTTTCGCTGTTTTCATCTTGTGGTAACTGTTGTGAAGTATTTGATTCGACTGCTTGAATCTTAGTTTCAGATTGTTCGTTGAGTGTCTGCTCTACTGATTCAGGATAGTTTTTGACTACAGGAGACTGATAATAATTAACATCTGGTGGGGAGTCAAAGTCGGGTGGATTACTAATGTCGATATCATTTATAAAACCTACCGCAGCTTCCTCTGCTTCGTAATCCAAGTTAACTGGTGTAGTTACAATTTCAGAATTTAATGGTTGATTATCTTCGTTCAATATTACTGATAAATTATCTAAGGATGCAGTTACTTTTGTTACATCTGGGTTGCCGTTATCAAATAATAAGTCTTTTGTATCTTTATGATTGTTAATAATGTCAGCAGATGGAGGTAGTAACTTAACTAGTGGTTCACTTGCTACATCTATTATTTCATCTGGAGTAAGTATTCCAGTGACGAGATTAGTTGTACATTTACCTTCGCTATTTTGTTCGTAGATAACGATTTGTTTTGCTGAACCATCTGACTCTAGATAAGCTGTAATTTTTAGAGTATTATCACTTGTTTGCTGATAATCACTATTGAAATTAGGTACATCTTCTACTAATCTTGCAGCAATTGTTTGTGCTTGATAGTCAGTAAAAGGTTCAGTTTCTATTGTGTATTGACCTTCTACTAATAAATCGGGCATTAACACAATATTAGTTTCTTGATTGCTTTTTATACTTTGGCTGGTTAAATCTACCTTTTCCCATTTATATGCACCAGGGGTAGATTCATCAGGTACAAGGTTGTAAATGTCTTTGCCAACTTCAACGGCAATTTTACTTGCTTCTTGAGCTTCTTTGAGTTTTTCGAGAATTACTTTAGTTATCTTAGTAAGTGCATTGATGAGGCTTTTACTTAATTCTCGACTTGTTTGAATTGCAGTATCGGCTGTACCTAAATATGATTCATTAATTTGAGTGTGTCTAGGGTCAAACATATATTAGATGTGGTGAAAATACTTTATAAATTCAAACAGTCTGACTGTGCTTTATAAAAACCAGTTGGTCATTAAACTTAAAGTTTTTAGAAAAAGCTCTTGTACGCATCAACAGGTAACGGTGCATTGCCTGCTTGTACTGGTGCTTGTGGGATAGGAAACTTCCGAGCGACTTCTTTGACTCGTAAATCTAAATCTTCCTGTGTCGGTTTTTTCTGGGTACTTTTCCTAGCAAGCTCTTTGATGAGTTTATCCCAGTTAGCGTCATTTTCTTGTTCTAATCCAATGATATGTTTGGGGATTTTGATATTTTTTAATAGTGGTACTGAACCCTCATTTTTATTACTATAAGCCGGGTTGATAAATAGACATTTCCCAGGTGGTAATTTGAGGAATTGGGCTGGCTCGAATAGCTTACGAGTCCGTTCTTGTTCGCTGATAGATGTGCTGGATTTACCCCCTCCCGTTGAGCGAGATTTTTGTTTATATTTAATTTCCTCTTCACCTAAATATGCAGAAAATAATCGTGCTGATTCTTCTTCACCAGGATTAAAAACAAATTTTGTACCGCACGCACCAAGGATAGCTTTAGAGATTTCTTTACCATAAATCTTTTCAAGCTGACCCATATTTTGCCAACCCAGGATACCGCAGAATCCTTCGGAACGAGATTCGTTAAGCCATCTAAATAAATCTGGAAGGAAGATACTTGGCAACTCGTCAAGACACACTACTAATGGGCCGTCTTCCTTACGTTTTTTGGCAATACTGCGGGAAACTACCATGTGAAGAATACTAGTCATCAGGGGGCTGACAGCATCGCGGCGTTCGCGGTCTAACCCGAAGATAATCATCTGTTTGCGTTTTACCTCCAGGGGCAAGGTTGTTTTACCAACAAAGCATCCCAATGTACCCCTTGCCATGAACCGGGTGAACATCAATGAAGCACTACCAGCGATACCCGCTACAGTTTTCTCTGAGCCAGCCGAGCTAAATAATTGACCAAAAGCTATTCTAATCCAAGGGTTTAGTTCGGCTGCCATCAAGCGTTCGACCATCTTCTCGCTAGAAAGTATTGCCGCAGCCGTCATAATATCAGCGCGGTCGCCAAACTCTTTGGTTAGCATTAAAATAGCCTGCGTCAACTGGTCGCCGGCGGGGCCAAAGAAGGCATCCTCAGATGCATTACCTAACAGGCGGAAGTTTTTGTTAATTACCGTAGCTAACTGCCGTGCAGTTTCAGCATCGCTACTGTCGCGTAAAAAATCGATTGGGTTACATACCTCTGATTCGGGAAATCCCGGTGCAAAGATATGTACGTCATACCCCTTGGATTTGGCATAACTGGCAATTTTGGCTTGACTGGCATACTTAAAATCGTATAATACTATACCAAAACCTTGGTCAATTGCTGAGTAAATCATCGGGTTGATAGCCGAGAATGATTTACCGCTACCAGGTGCGCCAATTACAGCAGTTCCGCGTTGGACATCGGGTACATAAACTGGAACTCCCCCACTTCCTTGGGGTAATTTTTGACCCTTGTATCTATGTACTCCAATATATAAACTGGCACTATCACATTTAGGAGCGACGATTTGCTTGAGGGCTTTTTTCTTAGCTTGAGCGGTTTCCTTTGCTCCACCCCAATAGCTAGTAGCAAGCTTGCCTTTTTTACCATTACTAAAAAGCTGTAAAAGCAACAATAAGCCAATTCCCCCGGCCAGTGCCAAACCTTGAGGTGACATGAGCTTATCTGTATACTTACTAAAGTCAGTATTGCTATTTTTATGAGCAGCTTTTACTTCTCTAACTGTCTTAGTTTTAGCAGTTGCAAACAGATAATTATTCATATTAATCTGTGTTAATTGCATGAGGAAATCGAAGAAATATGCGGTGAAGTGAAGTTGCATATTTCTTCATTGGTTGTCTAGTGTGTCCTCTTCAAGTCAAAAATTAGAGAGGATAAATTCTTCTATGATTGCCTTTTTACTTGTTAATTTTTAGGTACGGTGAGGGGCGTACCAAGGATAATTGGGTCTATCTCGCGGTAGGTGAAGAAGGGAACTGGGCCAATGAAGTAGGGCGAGCAACCCAAGTCAACCCATCCCCGCTTGCAGATACGGAAGAACATTGCGGTGGTGATACTGCCGTCCGCTTCGTTAATGTCCCAGATGACTTGTTTAAATGATTTCCCAAAGGGGTGACGACCTGTGGGTTCTTTGCCACCGTTGAGGCTGCCCAAGATGCCAAATCCGCCTTTAACTTTTTGGTCTTTACCGGACATCCATTGTGCGCCAGTTACAATATCGCTACCCGAAACTTCAATGTGACCGCACGTTTTCTCGCACGGGACATTAAACCCAGCTTGATAGCTACCAGATATAGACTTCCAGCGTCCGCTTTCAAGGGAACCGAGGGGTAAGTCTACTTTGCCGATAAAGCTAACATCAGGGATGGGAACACTGGGGAACTGATCGAACGGTACATCAGCTAATCCCGGAACCTTACCAATTGTTGTGTTTTGCCAGTTAGTGAAGTCCTTTAGCTGTGCATTCTGAATACCAGGGATGCTGGTGAGTTTATATTTATCAAGTTTGACATACTCACCAAGTTCCACTTCTCCCAGTTGGGGATAATTGTCCAGCACCTCACCAACAGTTTGGTAGCTTGCAGTGCTGCCTGTAACTTTGGTCACTAGTTCTTGAATTGGTGGGATGGCTCCGACTTCTGAATCTTCTAAATTAGGAATTGCTTCGGCGAGGTCTTCGAGTGTTTGCCAATCGAGTGTTTCAAAATCTGACAGTTTGAGATTTTCGAGTTGAATGCCCGTGATGCCAGCGATATCTTCAAGCGTGAAATCTTCAATATTGAACTCGGTTGCTTCAAAATCACCCAGTTCCATGACTTCAGCAAGGCTTTGTCCAGCACTCCAGGTGCGTGTCTCCTTCATACCAGGGTTTTTGATATTAGGAAATTCAACACTGCCAGCACCGCCAAATTTCATATTTCTAAACGTGATACTGCTCCAATCGGGAGTAGGTGCGCCATTGACATATTTAGTTGCAACGGGCTGTGGCTGTTTGGCTTGTTTTGTCTTATTTATCGAAGTGTTCAAATTTGAATACTTCGATGGAACTGTTTGAGCTACCGCTTTATTGCCGAATAAGAGACTGCCGATATTATAGCTACCTCCATATCGGATTAATCCGTGTAGGGCAAGCCCAGCAATAAGTCCTGCAACCATCAGGTAGCGTAATTTATTAAATTTTTCTATCCGATACTCAAGCCCTCGGTTGGTTTTGTTGTGAGTAGTTTCCTGGCTTGCAGCTCTCACTGGTACGATGGCTACGCCCGCCAAAGGCATCGCAGTTACCTCTGCTGTAGTATCTAAAATTTGGTTGTTAGAGGTGAGATTTTCGGTATACATCACTGTTCTTTAAAACTTGATTTACCTAGATTTGTTGTTGTGAGAGGGTTATTGCGCTGTGGTGGTATTTCTAACAAGCGCTTTCCACCCAGTAGCATGAGTTTTTCAACCAATTGCATTGATACTCCGGCGGTGCTGGCGGCGACGACAAGTTCCTCTCCTTGCGATCGCAACTCCACAAGTTGGTTCAGACGCTTCCAGAGCTTGCTGTCTGTCGTAACCCACTGGTTTTTTAGAGCAACTTGCATCCCTTTGGCGATATGTCTGCTATCAGATAATGCGGTGTAACTGACCTTTGGTTTTACTTCTTCAGGTTTGCTAGGAGTGTCGCCAATAATTTCAATTTGGCTGTACTCTGGTGTGCCACTGCCCGCTACAATCCGGAAGTGATAGCTTTTCCTTGTTGAGCCAGATTCGGTAATCACCGTCATGTGCGCCCCGTAAGGAGCTGGTGGTAAACCGGGGATTTTGACTGTCTCGATGCGGCGAATGTGAATTAGTCCTGCACCCGTGCTGCTTCCAGAACACTTACCCAAGCCCTCAAGACATCCGTCTACATCAAAAACAAACCTAGATGGGTCATCCAGCCAGATTTTCTTGATAATTTCTCTGGTGTTGTAGAACGATATTGATACCCCATGTCCGGGCCAGACCTTAACTGTCTGCAATTGAGCATTTTCCCCTGATACCTGGGACGCTGCGACTTGACGGATAGTATTTGCTAGTACAAGTTGGTTTGGTGCAAGCACGGAGGTGATGGTGAGGCATCCGCTAAAGGCGATTGCGCGGAGCGCAGTGCCAGAGGCGATCGCCCAAGGCATCCTTAAACTAAAATCTGCTATATCTCTTAGTTTCACAGCTTGATTGACCTATCGACTTTGATTGTGATTTTGGTGTCTTTAGGCACATACCAAACATTGGGACGGCGATTGATTTCGTCAGTAGCACGTTCTGTCCGCTTGCTGACTGTTTCGCCAAGTTTACCAAAGGCACCTTCAAGGAAAGCAGCTCCCAGGTTGCGGTTGTTATTGCGGCTGCGGGTTCTTGTCCCACCTAAAGGTAAATCTTCTGTGACTTCTTCATCCGGCTGGTTAATAATTTCCCCTACCTTGGCAAGACCAGCTATTGTCCCTAATGTGGCATCATATTTGGCAATTTCAGATCCCTTGTCGTCGTAAGGTCTGGCGATTAGGGGTGAACCCGCCTCTCCCAAAACCGATATCGTTCCAGGTGATAGAGGATATTCTGTGCCATCCTTGAGGATGGCCGCGACTTCAGCACGCACGCCTGATGTGCTATCAACCGAAATCATTGCGATAGTTACCTGCGTTCCGGCGGGAATCGCTATTTCACCAGTATTGCTATAAAGCGGCTCATCCAACCGGGCGACAAACCGTAATGTATTTGTCTGTTCTTGGGAACGAGCGTTATTACTGGTTTGGGGCATAACGAGCGGAGTTACCAGGGTTGCACTTGCAAACGAACCGACAACTAAATATTGCGGTTGTGTTTCTTGGAGTATCTGTGCTTCTTCTGGCAGGTAGTTATTTGCAACTTGTTCGATTTGCTGAGTTGAGTTGTTTCCTTTGTTACTAGCAAAACTGGATTCTACGGTCTTTTCTTTGTCCAGTTCTGAGCTAATTTGTGGTTCTTTTACTGAGAAGCTATAAATAACTGGCACGGCTTGATTGTTATCTTTGTCACCAGTATTGCTATACTCAGGAGTACTATCATTTGTGGTTACAGGTTGCCAACGCGGGCGCAGTTCTTCAACTTGATTAGGGGTATTGGTAACTGTTTCGGTATTCTCGCTGCGTCGGCTACGGCGGCGACGGGAGCGATCGCTATTTTGTTCTGCTGGGCGTAATGTTTCTTCAGTTTTAGCTGTAACTTCTTGTACTGTCGTGTTTGTAGGTTCACTGACAGTGGTACTGGCTAGCATATACTCAACTCGACCAACCGAACCCAGGTTACGCAGGCGTTCGAGTTCAGCTATTGGGTCTTTGGCGACACTCTGGTTGCTAGCAATTGTTTGTTTGGCAAATTTTGGCAGAGGAACGCTAGGACGCAGAGGTGGTATTGGCTGTGAGGCCACTACTCTACGTGTTGGTCTAACAGGTTCCGGTGTTTCTTCCCGGTATACACGTCTTCTGGAATTAGGGGGAGTTTCTTGAGCAACTACCCTTCGTTGTCGAATAGAACGGGTTTTCTCTTGGTTTTTGGCTTGTTCTTCAGTAGCTTCTTTTTTCTCCTCTTTGTCTCCCGTGTTAGCTTGACCATTTAGGGCATCAAGTTCTTCCTGTTGCTTGGCGAGAGCAAGCTTGGCATAAACATCGCCTTCTTTTTTCTCAGATGCGGCAACCGTAGGAGTTGGGGTAGGAGTTACTTCTGGTTTTTTTGCATTTTTACCACTCCCATTCATCATGCCGTTGAGGACAACAAATATAACTAGAAACCCAGCACCGAATGCACCACCAATAATTCCTAACCTTGACCAGGGAGATGTAACAAAGTCGTGTTTAGTTTGGATTAACGCGGGGTCTTCTACTTCAGTTTCATCTTCCTCAACCAACTCAAATTGTGAATTTTCAACTTCTTCGTCTTCTGAACTATCGATTGGTAAAAGACTATTTACGGAAGATATATCTTTATGGGAAGCCTCATTCTCTAGCTGTAACATAGTTCTATGCTTGATTAATGATTTTTATTTCTTGCCGAGGTTATAATCAACAATTTGAGTAATTTCTAAACCTGGTTCTCGTACTAAATAAATTTTCTTATCGAGTTCAGTTGGCTTATTTGGTAACTTGGGAGTATCGACAGCTTCAACAGTAATTGTTTTGTTAAAGGCGATTCCTTTGCCTTGGTTTTCGTTCCTATTAAAGCTTACGAGTGTAGCGATATAATCGACTTCCCACTGTCCATCCTTAATTTTTCTGGGTTCAGAGATATGGCGGGTGACGAGTGAAACTTGAACTTCACCGTTAAATACACCACTTGGAACGATTTCTGCTAATTTCTTGAGAAAGTTTGCCCGAAAATCTTGATTTTCAGATAGTGCAAATGCAGCTTCCCAGGCTCTAGTGGGAATTTTTTTTCTACTATTTTTTGTTGTTTGAATATCTATTCCCCTATCAGGTTTAGTGACATTTTCGCCATTCTCTGTTGCTTCGATTATTCCGTTCCAGCCGAACATTTTAATCATGCTATCTGAGATAAAGCGTTTGATAGTTTCGGCTTCGCGTTCGTTGGGAGCAGCAAATTTACCAGGTGAAATAGACCCATCTTGGAGTTGAACAATCGTCATGCCTTTGACATGATGATTTGTGCTAGCACTCATGCCAATATTTATTATTTGCAATAGGGTAGATAAGATAGTTCCTCCTGCTGTTACGGCGATCGCCATTGCAATAGGTGTGGAGGTAGATTGGCCATAACTGAGGAGCCGAGCTGGTTGAGATTTAGACTTAGGTTTAAGCATAATTATTTGTTAATTACAAAGAAGAACTCAGGAGTCAGGAGTCAGAATTCAGAATGGAATTAGCGTAGCCTGTTAGTAGCCTACTAACTTCCTCAAGTTGAAGCATTAATCCTGAAATGTCACCATAGTTAAGGTCTTTTGAAAGAATTAGATAGTAGCGACATTCTTCTAAAGAACCTTGTGCAATGTTTAAAAAACGAACTTTATCTGCTGCTCCCTTTTTCTTAAAACCCTCAGCTATATTTGCTGCAATAGAGATTGCTGCTCGTCTAAATTGGGAGGTAAGTCCATATATTTCCGATTTAGGGAACTGACCAGTAAATTGATATAGCAATAAAACAAACTGGTGTGCTTTTTGCCAAACTATCAAATCTTGAAATGTTTTGGCTGGCTGTCTCATTTATTCTGACTCCTGAATTCTGATTTATTACTTTTTAACTTTGATTTTGGAACTAACAAATTTGGTGGCATTGACAGCAACCGTAGCAGTTGTACTTGCTCCACCTGTAGCGATTCCTGCTGCAATTTCAGAGCCAAATGCTACTGTTTTACCTAATCCTGTCCAAACAGCTATTCCACCACCTGCGGCTAATGCAGATGCCAGGATAGGAGAAACTAACCCAACAAAAAGCAGAAATATCATCGGTTGATTTTGTTCGGAATTAGCGATAAGTTGTCCGCACAAACCAATAATTATGTTGAAGCAGAGTTTCGCCATTCCAACGGTGAAATAACCAGTTAGCCAAGCGAAAATAGGTTTTGCACCAAAGGGGAGTAGCGAACCGCCTATTGCCAACGGGCCAAGTAGGGCAGTTAAAAGCATCGTGAATTCGATACCCCACTGGTAAGCGTTATTGAGGGCGAGGAGGATGACTGCGACAAATCCGGTAATCATTGAACCGATTGTGCTGGTGATAGTATTACCAATCTTTTCGGCGATTTGACCAGGGGAGAGATTTTCGAGCGCGTCTTTGGCATCAGATAAAGCCTGAAGTGGGTTAAATTCCCAACTACCGCTATCGGGGGCTTCTCCTTTAAATAGATCAGGGGCTGAGGTTTTAAGTTCTGCTTCTGCTTGTTGCAAGCAGGTGATTGAATCTTGCGTGTTACCAGGGATGGAACGGCATCTTTCCATTGCCGCCCCTACTTGCTGCTGGAGGGCAATATTACCGACTGCACGGTTGAATGCTACTTCTAGGTTG
This sequence comes from Kalymmatonema gypsitolerans NIES-4073, assembly GCF_002368435.1. GTDB lineage: Bacteria > Cyanobacteriota > Cyanobacteriia > Cyanobacteriales > Nostocaceae > Kalymmatonema > Kalymmatonema gypsitolerans. The sequence goes on along the minus strand of NZ_AP018264.1, from coordinate 173,776 downwards.
GCTCCGGCAGCAGTAAATTCCAGGATGTCATTATTAACAGTATTAATGTATCCCCGGATGGCGAGTGTTCCACTTCTGAGTAAAGTGCCATTATTAGCTAGTAGCCCGATAACCAGAATGGGCCATATCCAACTGGAGAGAGCTTTCATATCTTCTTGATTTATCCAGTTTTTGCCTAACTCAACCATAAAAAGGGTGAGTGTAGCGATCGCAAAAAACTGACCAACTTTGCACATCGAGCCGTACAAGTTACCGTTGAGGGTTTCCTGCCAAAGTTCATTGAAACCTTCTGCTACTAGTTGCGCTCCAGCTGACGCATTTTCTAAAATGTCTTGTCCAAAGAATGGGTCGGTTGCAATTACAAGATGTTCTAACATGGTCTGTATTATGTACCTGATAGAGAATTGGTCATCTCAATTGCAGAGATGACCAACTAATTAAGGTGAATTATTCACCTGCGGTAGTTTTGAGACTGCTAAACCCACTGATTTCGATATACTGGGCGCTAATACCGTCCATCATCAGGTTTTGACGACGGCGATCGCTTGCCCCCTGTTCGGCAAGTTGAGATAGCATCAGGTTAGTTTGCTGGGCATCGTGCCGTGTTTGCAGTCCGTCAATGCGAGATTGACCCAACATTGAGACAATTTGCGAGTTTTGGGCAGCAATAACCTTGAGGATGTTTTGTGAAGCATCCATTGGTTGTGCAGATTCTGCGAGTTCTTTGGCCTCGGCTACAGTTTGTTCAGTTGCTTCTATCTCATTTTTGGTACGTTCTTGTCCGACTTCCCCTAAGACGCTGGCGATCGTAGCGCGGGTGGTTTCTCTCTCCAGTTCGTTAGCTGCACTGACCGCAGCTTCAACTGTGTTGCTTTCATTCCAGTTACCCTTGCTCTTAAGTTGCTCTTTGAGTTTTTCGGCTGAGTTGACTGGATCTGGCATATCCATACTGCCAGTCTGAATAGCAGTTTTAGCTTCGCCTTTCATCCCACCCCATTTATTAGTTCCTGAAGTGAGTTCCTTTTTGGTTTCCTCAAAATAGTTATTGAATTTCCCTAAAACCTTGAAGAAGTCGTCAATTGAAAAGGCATAGCTAGGTGCTGTACCGAGTAAAGTAACCAGACCAATTATTGACCCGATTATTACTCCTTTCTTAGTAAACTTGAATTTTGGTTTCATACTTTTGGTGGATAAAATAATCAATGTGGCAATCAAAGTTAAGCCACTTGTTTATGAGTTATTGATTCTTCTTGTTATAAATCCAGATTATTCTTAGCTTTTCTTCTATAATTTATGCTGACTTTAATTGCTGATTGTTATTGTTATCCAGTAATTGTTGTGCTTCTTGGCTTAACTCATCTCCCCGAAGCAGTTGTATATAGCTTTCTGAAAATTTCACCATACCCAGCATTGGATTATCGGCATATTTATTGAGAAATAGAGTGCGTAATTCTTGCTCATTCGGGTTATTTGCTACTGCTGCAAGTAAGCAATAAGCAGGATAATATCTACAGAAAGTAAGTTTGCCATTGTCATCAAGTAACCACTGTGAATAAATACTTTCGCGTTTGGGAAAGAATGCTTCGGTACTATTACGCGAGATAATTTCATAAGGATATTTAAACCTGTTCACAAATGGGTCAACTGCCGATGTTTGAATCCGACCGATCAGGCGGGTTGTGATGTTAGCAAATATCTTGGAAGCAGACTTACTTTGGAAGATACTTTCTGGTTCTTGGGCAGATAAAATTACACGTATACCTGCTTTCGCCCCATTAGCGCAGAGTCTACCAATTAGCTCGGCTATGCTCTCAAAATTGAATAAAATTGGTGCTTCATCTAAGAAAAATATTGATACTTTAGATGATAAAGCTCTACGTAAAGCTGCGGAATAGGCACTCAGGGCAAGGACTGCGGCATCGGCTTCACTCCCAAGCGATCGCAGTGCGAATACAAGCAATCGAGCATCAGTTCTAAAGCTAGATGGATTGGCGATTGATTGCCCAACTCGTGAATTTAGCCAAAACTTTAATCGCAATCTGATTTGGTCAAGGGCATCGAGAATTTCTTTACTATTATTGGTGATGGAATCGAGTTTTATAAACCCAGGCGAACAATAATTATAGAAATCTTTAAGTGTGGGAATATCTGCCCATTCAGGTGTTCCCAATCCATTTTCTAGGGCTAGCTTGTACCGAAGTTTGATATCTTCATCGTTATAAAAAGTTTCAATTGTGATTGTAATGATACTTTCAATATTTGATACCGTTGTCGGACTTACCCCTACAGGATTTGTCCCTAACACCATAATCATTAATGTGGATTTCAAGAATTCCTTGAAATCGGTCATTCTCTCTTTAATAACTTCAGGCTCATACCCCCTTAAATCAGGTAATTCAAATAAATTATTCGACTCTTTACTAATATCAAAATAAGCTCCTTCTTCTCCCATAAATTTGGTGTAGTCAGTAAACGTACTAGTACCATCGGGTTTGGGATAATCAAGTGCAATTACGGGAATGTTTTGAGCCAAGGCAGGTGTTAATAGACCTGCTACTAGGACAGATTTCCCTGCACGGGTAGTACCGAAAATAGCGAGATTTTTGTGCTGCTTGTACAAGTCGAGATGTACTGGAGTTCCTCCCTCTTCAGCAATTAGCTCAAACCCGGATTTATCTCCCGTAGCTGTTCTGACTATCGGCATGAGTCCGGGAACTTCTGATGAGAAATAGGGGAGACGACGGTTAAAGGGTCTTGTGAGTAGGTTTTCCCAAACAACAGGTACACATTGTAACCATGTTTTCCAGGCATACTCGATTTCTCTATCAACTACAGCAGGTCGTAAGAAGCAGCTAGAAAGGTATTGACAAGCTTCGTCAAGTTTGTGACGACTGTGACGATGGACACAAAAAACAACAGCAGTATGGATGGGGAGACTGCCTCTGAGGATAGTTTCTTGTGCCTTAACTGCCTCCTCAATGTTCATATTGGCTTTTACGTCAATTGAACCCTTCTCAGAAGACATGGCGCTGGAGGTAATTGACTGTTTAGTAATCCGTTGCAGAGCAGTTTTGGCAAGTCCCTGGTTGGCTTTAGATAGCTGGCAGATAATCTCAGTGTCGGAGATTTTTTCTTTAGATATTACCTCCCAGAGGTATCGAAGCTGGGCGTATTCGTCTACCCAACCCTGGGGCTTTTCGCTAAACTGAAGAACGCCGATATACTTGTCTTGCAGTCTTACCCAGCTGCGATCGAGAAACGGGACAGATTTTTCATTCTCTAGCATCAGGTGGCGAATGTGAAAATCGCTAGTTTGAACTTCTCGAAGTCCCTCTTCATCTAATATGAGGGGATTGGGAACTTTGGGTGCATCGCTACGGTTAAATTGGCTCCAAAGAATTGACCATACTTCCTCACTCGTGACTGCTCGCACTGAAAGCCCCATCGAGTTTGTCAAAAGTTGTTCCCACCGTTGAAACCCAGAGGTAAAACTATCCCGTAAAATTGTTTCGATTCGTTCTTGCCGAACACTGTGAATTTGTCCAGTAAATTGGAACCAGGCATTTTGCAATTGTTTGATAGTTTTTTCAATTGCATCATTTGAGCGACTATCTTCAGAAGCCAGCACACTATAGGTACACCAGAAACGTAAAAACTTATTTTTACGAGTTCCCGCTTTAGTAAGTTCTCTTGCCCGCAGACGTTCTGATCGCACTAATAAAGTTAGTTGCTCTAGGTCGCATTTATCCTCTATCTTTTTTAGTTCTTGCTGTCGGAGAAAATCATCAGTGAACGAACCAAGATGAATTGTTAAGGTTTCGCGTTCGGGAAGTTCTTTGAGTCCACCCTCAATATTTTCAAAAATTGGGATAATCTGTTCTTCTGGTAAAGACGGGTGGACTCCTTGTACGTCGAAGCAGAACTTGATTTGAATATCTTCTTTTTTCTGGAGGATGAGTGCGCCGATATCTCTACGACCAGCAAGCGAGATACTTGCAATCCCGGCTAAATGAGTAATATCCTCAAACGGTGTCAGATTTTTGACAACACCTAATTGTTCGGTATCGAGGGATTTTTTACCAATTTTGTCCTTTGTTTTCGTTGAGGCGGTCGAACTCATAGCCTGTAGTTTCGTTCGGTGATATTTTTTACTTGAGCAGCTTTATCTGCGTTTTTTCAGCTGGTGCTTTTTCTGGGATTGAGGTTGTAAAGGAATAACGAGAGAAACAAAAGGTTTATAGCCACGGGTGATGCGCGGCGTGCCGACAAACTTACCCAAGAAAGCTTTGTTGGCACTTACCGTCCACCAAGTTGCCCATCCCCAAGCAGTTACCATTCCGGTTGCCAGCCAGGAAGCTTGCATAAAACCCTTGACTACCATGTAAGAGATGAGAGCGATCGCACTCCAGGGAACAATTTGGTCGGCGGGGAATGGCCCAAGGCGTGGCTGTTCTCCTAATACGCGGTTGACAGTACGAAATTCCCGTTCTCTGGCCATTATGACGAAAGACGAAAGTCAGTTTTTGAAATCTTGATGAGTGGCACTTGTGGAATTGTGCCACTCGTGGTGGCTTTTTTGACGAGTGACGTATCAGCCTGTTACCAGTCCTGCAAGCAAGTCTCCGACTACAACTGTGAGGGCAACGATAATTGGTGTACGGGCGATCGTTTGGATGAAGTCGATAAAGAAATCACTTTCTTTAACTCTTCTACAGAACTGGACGTGAGAGTTTCCCCTCATCCAGCTCCTCAACAAATTGGCTTCTTTCATAAGTACCGCTTTTTTCCTCAGAGATATTTAAAAGGGATGAGCCTCTAGATAATCCTGTGTTAAAACTGAACGTGAGATTGACCCATCCGTAACAGTTTTAATATCGTGACAATGGCGGTGGAGTAATTGAAGGTTGTTGTAAGAGTTTTTCCCTTTTCTAGATTTAGGAATAACATGGTCAACTTCCATTAAATCTCCATCGCGGAAAAAGAGTCCGCAATGAGCGCATTTACCTTGTTGCTCTTTTAATAAAGTTGCAACTTTTGTAGGCGCTTCTGGGTGATGACCCATTCTGCAACTCCAGTAAACCCAATCTCCATCGTAGGGACTGCGATTATCTTTCACTTTGATGTGTCTGATAATTTCGGTATCACTGTGCTTAATAAGCTGATAACCATCAGGTGTACTAAAACACCATTTATTTGTTTGAGCTACTCTCCAGTATTTGTTAGCAATTTCGTGCTTACTACTGTGAGTACATCTATTAGTAGCCCAAGCACGCAGTTTTTGATAAGTCAAAAAATCCGCTTTTGAAAAAGCTCTGCTACTGACACCGATAGAATAAAAGTTTGCCCACCCTTTAATAACAGGATTTAATTTACTTATGAGTGTTTCTTGTGGAGCCTGAGCATGGGTGTCAATTATTCGGGCGATGTTTCGCAAATGCTGTTTAAACTTATCCTTGCTTGGAGTAATGAGAGTTTTAAACCCAAGTAACTGACCATATGGATTTTTGGCACTAAGGTAGTCTCCTACAGGATATTGCCTAATATGAAATCCGAGAAAGTCAAAACCCAATTTTCCTTCATAAGATTGGAAAGTATGAGTTAATGATGTTTTACTTGGTTTGAACTCTAGTCCGATGCCCTTTAACCAATCAGCAATTAGAGTTTGACATTTTTGAACTATGGAGAGGTCTTCATGGATGACCACAAAGTCATCTGCATATCTGATTAAGGCTGGTGGTCGAATTGTCCGTTTCTTCCCGTTAATTTTGGGATATCTTTTGCGGAATACCATCTTAATGTGATTTTCTAAACCATGTAAGGCGATATTTGCCAGCAAAGGAGATATTACGCCTCCTTGTGGTGTCCCTTCCTGGTTAGGAAATAAGCTTTCTCCATCTAACACCCCAGCAGTCAGCCATGCTTTGATTTGACGACGTAGGCTGGGAAATGTGTTCAATTTTGTCAATAATGCTTCATGGTTGATGCGTTCAAAGCATTTGCAAATATCAGCATCTAGCACATATTTTGCTTTTTGCTTGATATTAAGATAAATTGCACTAATTGCATCATGCACCGAACGCCCTGGTCGAAAGCCATAAGAATTAGGTTCAAAACGTGCCTCCCATTCGGGTTCTAGTGCCATTTTGACTAAGGCTTGTAATGCGCGGTCATACATTGTGGGAATACCCAGAGGTCTTTTTTCTTGGGTTCCTGGCTTTGGTATCCAGACTCTTCGCACAGCATTTGCTTTGGAAGAGAGTTTGAGACGTTTAACCAGTTGCAAGCGTTGGTGGGGTGTTAATAGTTTCACACCATCTACCCCAGCCGTCTTTTTCCCTTGATTATCCTGAGTAACCTTTCTGACCGCAATACATTTTGCTGACCAGGACTTGAGTAGGGTTTTCTGAAGCTGGCGAACTGTAGTGACATCTTCACGATTCGCGGCTTGGTATATTCTTTTTTGCAGCTTGTAAACTCGACGTTCCAGCTTCTTCCAGGGAATGGACTGCCATTGAATGGTCGGGTCAATTCGGGGTTTGTGCGGTTTGTCGTGTTCTGATTCCATCCTGAACTTTGGTTCGGCTTTAGACATATTACTGCTAGTGGAGACTATACCTTCCAAAATGTCGTGTGTCTGTCTGCATATCCCAGGCATTACTCTGGGCTTTGGCTTTTGACACAATCCCTTCCATTTATGGCTTGTGGGTGGTTCCCTACTTAAGTGTGAAAAAACTCAAGAGCGCATAGATGGATTACTTCGTTCCGAATGACCATTGATTGAACCTTTAGAGTGACGCTCTCCACCGGGTTTAGAGGGAGGTGCTGACTGGTCGAGACTGGAATCGCCAGTTCCCTATTTCCTTGCCTTTTGGCTTGGGCTGATTAGCCGTCGTTGCCCATCCGACGTAACGATGGTTCAATCGCGTCTTCACATATAGTTACTCATGGGTTCTTGCTAGACAGTTTGCCGAGTACGGCTCTCAGAAGTCTGCCCTTCTTCCCCGCTTTATTCGTTTGATAACCAGTCTCCCGAATAGGGGAAGTGCTTTTACCGTTGCACTTACGGAGTAGGACTTTCACCTACATGATCATTCAGTTGTCATGGTTTTAAACCAAGCTAACTATCCCCCAGTATTTCTACTGGTTTCAGTTAAACGAATCGCACCCAATCTTCGTCATTTCTGGCTGCTTGAACGACCCTAATAAGACCAATACCAAGGTAAATTAGGAACAAACCTCGCAGTACTGCAAATACATATCGAATGATTGTTTCGTCAATACCTTCAAAATATTCTGTGAAGAAGTCCTCTGCGTTTTGCATGAACTGGGCGTTTGCAGGTGCAGTGGCAATGTCCAACATAAATACTACACCTACCAAGCAAAACAGAACAGTATAAATATTGATGCCATACTTGCGCTGCCATTTCTCAAAGTTGGAAAGTAGCAAGTTTGCTTCCTTGGGTAGTAACGCCACAATGCCAGTTCCAAACGCGAGTGATGCCATCACCATGTGGTGGAGTGAGATATCTGCAATCATCAAGCCCGTACCAACTGCCATCAGTCCGGCAATGCTAGCGTTTTCTTTCCAGTTGCGCTTTTTGCGGCGGGTGGAAGCGGGGTATCCGTATTCTTCGTTGGAAGGAATGCGATCTGCGCTTCTCTGCGAGACGCTCCGCGAACGCAGCAGCGCTTCGCTATCGCTACCAAAATCAGATTCGTAGTCTGTTTTCATAAAAAGATTATTTCAGAAATTAGTGGATGAAACTTTGTAGGGGTAACTAAGGTCGAATTACTGCTTTTTACCAAAGTTTTGATTGGAGTAAATATCTGCTCCAACTTCTCACTTGTGAAATTATTTTATGAGATTAATAACCGGAAAATCATCTAAAAATTTTCTATTTTTAAACACTATGTTTTTCAGTAAATCATTCAGTAAAAACTCAGGCAAATTTGCTTGACAAGTTACAATAATTAAATCAGTGATTGATTTCATAATCTTTGACCCCCGATATAAGCTATATCGGGGGTCAAAGATTGATATATGAGGTAGCGTAATTACGCTTGTTTACCGCTAGGTTGTTGTGATGGATCAACTCTCCGTCAACTAATTCTGCGTTTTATTTGTGTTGAAATCGAGTTGAAGTTTCTTGCCTACTTTGAGATTGAGGGTTTTAGTACTGTTAGCAGGTAGTTCGATAACCTGATTAACAGGATAGATTGAATCGTACTTAGGACAGATTTTGGTATTGCAAGGGGGAGCTGCTTCTACGATTGATTTGATAACTCCATCTTGGAGGAATATCATATCTAAAGGAATATACGTATCTTTCATCCAAAGTTTAATTTTTTCAGGTTTGTTGAGGACAAATAACATTCCGTGATTTTCAGGAATCGAATTACGAAATTTGAGTCCGTGGGCATATTCTTTTCTATCGTCAGCTAATTCGAGTTGAACTGTTTGATTGTTACTGGTAAAGGTCGCGCCAATAGGTAAATACTGGGGCTGGCGAGTCCAAAAGTATAGCGGTAGGGGTGAGAGGGCAGCAGTAAAACCAGCAATTGGCCCAACAAATTTGATAAATTTGATGAATTTGTAAAATAGGCTTTTTTCTGGATTTTGTGATTGTTTAGTTTGAATGTTGGTTTGAGCAGTTTGTCTTGTGACTTCCATAGTTTTAGCTAAATAAGGTAGTAAAGTGGTTAGAAATAGCGAGCATTATGAACTGTTGAAATGTTTTGGTTACATTTGCTTTCGTCCAAACATGATGAAACTTTGAATTGATTTATGAGGTGTGCTATCTGAAAATATCAATGTTGCCAACAGCAAACTTGCTTTCGTCGAGGGGACTACTAGGTAAAGCTTGTTGGTCAGCTTTGTTACGCATCGATTCGACTCTATCGGCTTCGCGGATGGCAAGCGGGTTAATCTGGCGGCGTTCTTCTAGTAATGCCTCGATTGTTAGTTCAAGTGTGGGGAGTTGGCTTTCTGAGTAGGTATCTTCTGTTATGGTTTCGCAGAATATCGTACTAGCGGCGCGTTCTACAATTGTCTGGATTTCTGCACCTACACAGCGATTGGTGGCTTTAAGAATTCTGCGCCACTGTTCCTCACTCCAGGGGTCACCGCCATTGCGAAAGCGTTCGTCAAACCGGGCAGCGTGCAGTTTGAAGATACTATATCTTTCCCCATTATTGGGCAGGTCTACTTTAAATAAATAGTCAAACCGTCCAGCACGGGTGAGTTCAGGTGGCAGCCATTCCATACGGTTAACTGACGCGATGACCAGTACATCTGACGTGCGCTCTTGCATCCACGTCAACAGCTGACCAGCAAGCCGTTTGGCGAGGTCATCATCCCCGGCGAAGCCTTTATCAAAGTCGTCGAAATACAAAATTACTTGGTTGAGCCTATCTGCCAGTCGCAATAAGCGTTTGAGTTTCATTTCTGCTTGGTTGCCAAAACTTCTAAAGTTTCCCCAATCGACCATGATGAGGGGAATACCCATATTCTGGGAACAGGCTTTTGCTGAGTGTGATTTTCCCGTCCCCGGTGGCCCCACAAGCATAATCCCCTTGGGTACGCGCAGATTGTATTGTTTGGCACGCGGGGTAAGCAATCGCTTGAACTTTTTGAATGACTGCTGCATGAGTTCTAACCCACCAAGTTCGACTTTTGGTGGAGGTAAGAATTCGATGTCATACAAGCGGTTGAGCAATTGAATTTTTTTTGCTAGTAGTAGCTTTGCTATCTCACTGGAATTTCCTAAGTCATGATTTTTTCTAATATCGTTTAAGCAATGAATAATATCAGAAATATACAGACCAGCACTAGCGTTAGCAATTTCTAAATAGTCTTGTTCCGTATAAATTAAAGGAAATAAATTGCTGCTAATTAAACTAGCAATTATTTCTTGTGTATCTGGTAGTTCTTGGCTCCAAAGGGGTATTTCTGCTGCTATTTCGCTGGCTATCTCGGCATTGGCTCCTAGTAATATGGTAGTCTTATCACTATTGTTTGTATGAAATTTTAGATTAACTAGCGACGACTTAATCCATTCTGATAGAAGAACAAATTCAGTATCTTTAGTTATGCTTTCTTTTAACCAAGGAAAAATATTCTCAACGATTAATACTCCAGTGCCAGAATAAACTCTCCAAAAATTGAGTACTTGAAAATAGTCTTCTGTATTTTGTTTAACAGAAGGTTTATAGTCATGAAACTCTTGAAAAATAAGATTATTTTTAGGGCTGAAAACTAATTCTTTAATCCTGTCCTCGCTTAAATTCCATATATAGACTTTTTTACCTACTTGCCGACAGGAAGTAGTAATACGAATGAGGAAGCGGTGGCGTTCTTGGAGGGGGGATTCACAGGCAATGATTGGATAATTGTTCGCAAGCAGGTCTTCTAGATACTCAAAACTAGACTTCATCTTAGTTGCTTGTAGCGTAATCAGAAGCAATCTTATCTAGAAGGGATGCTGTACGATAACTGATAATTTTCTAATTTCTAAATCCAAAAAATTAGAAAAAAGTTGGTTTCTTTTCAGTATTTTGTTGATTGTGTAATGGCATTGTGAATTTAGATAATTGCCAAGAGTTCTGATTTTCCAAGTTTTTTGATTTTCAGTTATGGCCAAAACACCGGAATATCCAATCGTTGTTATTCCAGAGTTAGTGAAAGAGAAAAAACAGTTTACCCCTTTAGTTTTTCCGTCTGGACAGGGAGATGCACCAGTTGGGGCAACTGAGGGGATGTTTGAAAATGTTCTCAAACACTATTTTGGTGAAATTGTTTCTCCTCAGCAGATGATGCTTCCACCGGGGCATCGACTACCATTTACGGCTGATTTTCTGTTGATTGAACCAAATACTGGCTTACACATAGACTTGGAGGTTGATGAGCCTATCTCATTTGCAACTGGGAAGCCCACTCACTGTATCGGCGAGGATGACTATAGAAACAAGTGTTTTGTCGATGCAAACTGGCTGGTGATCCGGTTTGCAGAAGAACAAGTTTCGTCTCAACCAGAACGCTGCGCTCGATTTATTGCTGGTGCGATCGCCCAACTGACAGATAATAATACTTATCGCCAGAAGCTACTTCATGTAGAGAAAGTCACTCCTATACGTCAGTGGTCTGCGCGTCAAGCTTCCAGATTAAAGAAAAGTGATTACCGCCAAGGCTATCTTGTCCAAAGGAAGAACTAAGGATGTGAAAAAGTATTTCGAGACAATTTGATGAGAGCCATTAGCGTTCTTCAGCTTTGAAATTTATCGGTTAACCCCTGGTACGTGAAGCAACTCCGTCTAGACTGCTGTATGTAATTGCTGGCTAACGACAAAACGCAGCGGCGGCAGACAACCTCAAACTCAGCACCAGTGGCTTTCGACCGTCCGCTGCCGTAAAGTGTTAGCCTACGATTGCTGCAAATCTACATTATTCTGCTTGCTCAGATTCTGTGTCATGTGTTTCTATTTTCGATATTTCTATTAAATTCACATCTTGACACTTTCGCGCTACTTCGTTGTACAGCTTCAAAAAGCTCTTGATCTCATTTAATACTCCATATTTTGGTGACTTTGCAAAAGTTATGCCTATGATTGCAACTGGCTCACCATCTTGCATATAGAAGTCTACTACTGTTCCATCGACACTCATCAAACTCCATACATCAGGGTGTCCGCTATCTCTCGTCCAACCGTAAACGTCAAGTGAAATAAGGTACAAAATTTGCTCTAGACAAATTCCCATCCATTTTAGAAAAGAAGGCAAATCTACATTCACCCAGTAATCCTCTGGTCTGATGACAGCAGCCTTATCTATGTGCGAATCAATCTTGTCCCTTACGATACGTAAAGCGCTTTTGTTGTCTATTGGTACACTTGCCGTAAGCTGGCTCTTCCTGCTAATGATTTCTTTATGCTGAGGAGATGCAATCACTGTGTAGTTTTTCGCATTACTCTCTAATTCATTAAACATGTCTAAAACACCCGATACTAAAGCATAAAGCGGAGATGCAAGATGCTTTACAAGGCGTTTATCGGAACCAGGTTCATTAAGTGAAGCCAAAACTTCCATGCTCTTTGACAAATCTCGAATTGCTTCAAGGCATCGGAGTAACTTAAAAGAGATTTCATTTGAACCTCTCCAAGCTGCGTTTGATAACAGTAGAGCTGGATCATTGATTTTTGGCTCACCTCTATCAGCATATACAGGAATTCCTTTTCTCTGTTCCTCTTCACTTTTGGATCTCTCAGCTTCTGACATATATGTACAATACTTAAATCTAAAAATGACAAATATGAAATCTATTCTGCGGTGTACCCAACCTATGATTTAAGCAGGCTAACAGTCGCGCTCACCGGATTTAGACAACTTCTGTAACTTAACTAAGTTTTTGGTCATTCCGGCTAACAATTTATTATACGGAAACTTTCCGTATAACATCCCTATTTAGGATATTACACGGAATTTTCTGCACAACTTCCAATGGAACAACGTCCAAAGATATGCAGTGGCAAACGGCGCTCATACCATACCATTTAATCTGAGTGGACATCCTGTGGTCGTGATTCCAATTGGATAGACTCAAAATGGTCTAGCGTAGGACATGCAAGTTGTTGACAAACGGTGGCGCGAGATGGAGTTATTAGCGATCGCAAGCATTTTAGAAAAAGTCAGAAGTAAACCTTAACCAGCAGTCTCATTGACTGCTGATTAATTTACCAATTTCCCAACTTTTGATAAGTGCTTGTAACCCAGTTATAAATTATGACTCTGTGGTTTAATTTTGCTGCATCAGCGATAAAATTAGCTGTTCCTGCTTGTCCATCCCAGATAGCAATCATCATATCGTGGGCATTTTTTATTTGATTAACTATCCATCGATTACGAGCATTTAAACATTTGATTCCTCCAGCTTCTTGATAAAGTAAGTTGGAAATAAATTTGATAGCGTCGCATTGGGATAACAGCCAATGATACTTCTGCTTATCGAGATTATTCCATTTGGCATCTTGGTTAATGCAGTGTACCGCAGCAGTAAGGTTTATCTCAATAGGGTACTTATCTTTTAAGCCTAAGACGATCTCTACTGCTGCGGTATCAACCCCCAATGCCATGCCTGAATAGAACTGGATGCGTTTGTAACCCCACTCAACAGAGCGATCGCAAGCACGAACAATCATGCCTTCGAGTCGGTTACGCACCTGTTTCCATCCTTCCTGATCAAATTTTTTATGACTATTTCCTGTAAATGCCACTTTTAGGGTTGGTTTATCTTCTATGAGGCAATCAACAAACTCTTGGGGCAACCAGATATTAGGAGGAAGATTGAAATTGCTAATCAAGGAAGCTATCTCTAGGTCAGTATATCCTGCAAGGTTGCATCCAATCCTAGTTGTTAGAAATTCTAGTTCAGGATGAGTCTTTGCATATTCGACTAGTTTCTCAATTTGGGATTTTATTTGGGGAAGGGGAATTGACCGGATACCCTTATTTAGGTCTTTGGTCACGATCGCCCAGGATTGTCCTTGTCGTCCTTGGGGATTACCGTATTCTGCATTGCAGTACTGTCGCGCAAATAAAGCACTTCCAGCACCATGTCTTCCTTGTGTGTTGCTGCCAAATACAAAAATCTGGTTTTCTGCTAGTTTGATAACTCTATCAGGAATAATTTTGTAGGGATGATTATTTGACATTTGGTTCTTTTACCCAAAAGAAAAGATTGGGATATCTGTGGTTAAATTTTTTTACTTCTGCTTGAGCAGCCGTTAGGTTATCCCATAATTCCATCTCTCCATAATCACCTCTTATCATTGCTTCTTGTCTAGAATTTGGATGATTGAAAATTAGGGGTGATGCGTCTTTAGTAGAATTTTTTCTTCGCCAACAAATACAATACTTGTCCATTTTATATAAACTGATAATAAAAGTAATTACTATCAGTTTATATTTTTATTATGCTGACTGCTTAATCTGGTTTAAGGCTATTAACATTTCTTCTCGATTGAGATGTCGTTTCTTGCCTGTTTTAGATACTTGAATAGCGTAACTCCATTTTATTCCAGCTTGTGAGCATCTTTTTCTTAACTGTTGAACAGTGATATGTTTGTTTGTAGATCCTTGATTTTTGTTAGATATCCGAAGTTTGGATTTATCAGTTAAGTTTTCGATTTTACTTACAGTGGGTTTTATCGATGTAGTGCAGTTGCAGTGCTTTTCAAAAGCGATATATATCTCTAGCAAGAATTGAAAAATGAAGAGAGTAGAAAATCCGTAAATAAGAATGTAGAGAAGACCTGTTAGCATATACTGTGCTAATTCCATTGTTTTAGCTCCTGTTGATATAACTAGTAACTGGTTATTTGATGAAGCGGTATACCAGCTTTCTGTTTATATCAAAGCGTTAGCTTGTGGAAATTTACTTTGAATAAAAGCTCGATAATAAATTAATGGTGTAATAGTGATGAAATATTTTGGGCTTGGTTTACTTAAATAAAGATGCCACTCTACATATATTTAGCCAATGTTTTAATATTATCAACTAACTGTAGTATCATTCCCAAAATAGCTTTCCAGCCAAGTATTATTCCCCAAAATCCGCTAACAAATAGACCAAGTACTGATTTAAGGAAGATAACTCCCCTGTAATTTATCTCGACATTTGATTCGGCTCTGGCATAGATAACACCATCTCCAATTTTATTTTTTAAATTCCTCACTTTTTGTTCTTCTTCTCTAATCCTTCTTTCTTCTTGCACCTTCCAGCCCCAAGGGACAAATCCCAAAATAATCGAAATGGGAAGGTAGAATGGCCAGTTATATATGTAGCCCAGCGAAGCATAGATCATGAAAAAGGTTAGCCCCAAACCAGTACGCCAAACCAAACACCAAATAATAAACAAACTGTTGATAATAGCGTTACGGATAACTATACTTCGATTTTGATGATATGACATTTGAAGATGTCTCCCGATAGCTAATATTTAATTTTTATTTATGGTGATTGCATACCTTAAGATTAAACTTAAGGCTAGTTTGAATTATCATCTTGATGGCTGAAAATTATAAAATACATAATCAATTGAAATTACTTATTGAACTACAATAAATAAAATTAAAATTATCAACCTATCATAACAATATTTGTACCCATTTTGGTATAGTTACTGCTGCTAAAATTGATATTTCCTGTTTTACCGATTATATCTTCACTGATTTTAAAACTAAGCAAAGGTTTGATGATTTTTTTAATAAGTTTAAAATTGAGGTATAGTTTTTAGAAAAAATAAAAATGATTAAGATTTAACTCTTAACCATTTGATGATATATTTGTAAAATGATGGGATATACCTGTGTTTGATTTACATGGTTGAGGCGTATGCCATTAGTTGTGGTTTTTCTTGTTGCGCCCCTTAGTAGCTGATTGCACCTTAAACCGTACCTGTTTCCCAATAGTTATCTCAGCAACATCGCTAATATCTTTACCAGATTTATAGGCTTCAAGAATTGCCTTATTATTAGCTTGGTACTTAATAACTCTAAATTCATCAGGAAAATCTTGATCGTCTACCTCTACTAGTAAGTTAGCGACTTTGGGTGGGTTATCCCTGATTTCAATAACCCTTTCTTTACCAATATTTTTGTCACTGATTAATCCAATCTCGTGTAGATGGATCAGAGTACGCTTGATTTGTTCAAGTTGAGTTTTACGACGTGAGATTACCTGGTCGTGGAGTTCGGCTACTCGCACTTTTCTTTCTTCCCAGGTTTCAAGGTCAAGATTTAACTGGTCTACTACCCAGGCGATCGCATCGATTTTGGTTTCGATACCATTTTGAACACCCATAAGTTCTTGTACGAGTTGTTCTACTTTACCTTCTTCGCCTAACTCGCTTACTTCTTCTATCTGTGACCAGAGTTTAGCAGCATCTAAGCTTAACTCTTTGAGCGTGAGTTGATTGATTTCGCGTTCAATTGCTTGAGTCATGATTTACTTTTTGATATGAAAAGCCAGTAGCAGTTAACTAGTTACCTGCTACTGCTTGTTGACTAGGAAGAGTTGATGCTTGAAGGGAGATTGAATCTAGTACCCGTACCGCAAGTGATAGTAATCTGACTTTTCTTGTGCTAATTCTGCTTCGTAGTCGTAGTAATCCGCCTCGCTTAGTAAGGTGCTTATTTGTTGAATTTGCTGGGCAGAGGTTACTAATTTTTTGTTAGCTTTTAGATTAGAATTAGTAGTAGTTTTCATGTCTATACAACTTCAATTTTTCAATGAAGTTATTGCGTCAGCAAATGTTGTGATCTTGACTTAGAAAGATAATATTTCTCTTTTACCTTTCTCATAACTATCTACTACTGATTTGTCTTTAACTACTGGCTTTTCTACCACAAAGATAGTTGTCCTGGTGATATGTTTCCCCGTCGTCGCGTATGGAACAGCAGATGACAAGCCGTGCATAAAGCCGCGAGATTCTCGACTCGATTATCTTCGGGCAGATAATTCCAATGGTGAACCACTAAAGTTTTAATACTGCGTTCTCTACGATTTAACCCATCTCTTTTATCAGTTGGGCGTAAGCATTGTATACCACAGCGCGTGCATTTCCAGTCGGATTTTGATTTGACCTCAAGTGCGATAGTATCCCAGTTTGAAGAATAGCGACTGCGGGTTTTGCTAGTCATTAATCAGTCCTTTTGGGTTACACAAAAATAATTTTGATTATATCGTTAATATTTATCATAATATACGTAATTTTTTTATATTCAGTTTGGTTTATAAATTTATTTGCGTAGTTAAGGAAGTCTTAACTTTTAAAAAAGGATAAATATGCACTGATTATTGTAATTGAATAACGCAGGTTACGCCAAAAAAAATATATAAGTCTTTGATATCGATATGGATTCCTAGCGGAGCAAGCTAATGATTGACGCAGAGGATCTACTAATCTTGCTGTTGCTCCTTTGATGAATTTGATGCAATATTGTTGTTATTATATTAAGTATTTAAGCAGAAATTTTTTCGGAAAAATTTACCTGCGACATAACTTGTGCGCGTATTGAATTAGCAGCCGTCTCTGCAATTTCTGTTCTATCAGAATCAGTAAGAAGTACTGCAAGTAGCGATTTGAGAGCTTCGCGGTTAGATATAAACTCTTCACCGTATAAATCATCTTGCAGCAGTGTGGCTTCTAAGTAAGGTAATAGCTCAGGCGCAGGAGATAACAACCGTTCTTTAATGCGTCTCCTTGCAGTCTCTGTTGCCGAAGAAGTACCTACACCTAAATCCCATGTTTCAATTATTAGCCTGATTTCACGGTTAAGTGATACACGCAGCGTTGATAGGCGACCAAATAAAGGAAGGTTAAGCATTAAAGGTGGTAGTGCATTACCCCAATCCAAACCAGCACCAATAGTGCAATTGGCTTCATCTTCGATACGAACAGCTTCATCGAGCCATCCTTCACCAAAAAGTAAATCTATAGCTTCTTGGGTTGTTACTGGCTCGTTCACCTGAGAATTATTATTTTGCTGTTGATGATTCATAAATTTTCACCTGCTCTCCGTCTCAATACACCATACTCAAAGTAAACCAAATTATCGTATTCTTCTTCAGGCCCGCAGTTAAACATATTTTGTTTTTCGTAAAATCCTACAGACCTTGGTAAAGAATGCAACCTAATTCTACCTTCATACCCAAGCTCAACACTTCTAATTCTGGCGAAATTTAAAAGTGCTTGACCAACACCTTTGAATTGAGGCGGACGCTGAATTTCAATTCGGTTAGTGGGGGCAGTTGCAATACCATCAACATAAACTAGTCTCTTACCAATATTCAACCGGGAACCGTGCATTTGTGTTTCTATTATCATTAATCCTTGAGTTGTGTTTTCGCACTCAACTGCATAACCTTCAAGATTTGCTTGATTAGCAAGATATCTTAATTTAAATATCCAGTCCCAGTATTTATCTTCTTGAGTAAATAACCTTAATTTTTCGACCCAATCACTTACATAATTATCAACGTGTCTTTGTCCTAAATCTACCAAATATGCTTCAACAGATGTGTTATTGCTACCTCTTTTTAATTCTATTTTTCGCTGCACCTAAAGCTCCTAGTTATTAACTTATTCTTAAAGCTTATAACGGCTATTTTACTACTAAATAAAAGAGTAAAAATAACTGCGTATATCAGTGGCTTTATGCCAACCAGCTAGCACAGCATCATCTGAAATTTCTCCAATAACTACCAAACTATTTTCTTTATCCACATAGTAGGGTAAAGGTTCAGCACTCAACCAACCATAAGCAATGGCTTCTTGGTCTCGCTCAAAAATTGAAACTTCTAAACTTTGCTCATATCTTGAGTAGTAGTAAGGTAAATAGCAAGCTGGGTATTCTCTTAAAGATTCGCGATTAACTGTGTATGATTGCCAACGTAGTCGCTCACTCTTAATTTCTTTTGGATTAGCTTCTAGCCAATCATAAAGTTTTTTAGCTTGCCGCAATGCATGGTCTTTGCCTTCAAAAACAACGCTGGGAAGAAAAATATCGCCGTCAAAATGCACCGCAACTTCAAATAAATCTTCATCCTCATCTTCGGCTTCGCTTTCTGTTACCTCAATGATTCCAGCCTTATATAGTTCAGTCATTTCCCTGCATTGCTTCGTCAGATATACCTCTACATTATTAAAATTTTAGCTTTCAGTTACAAAATAATCAGAACGCTCTGTTGCTTCTAATCCCTTATCTGGAGGGAAGTTTTGTTTGTGTAGACGAGCCAGCACCGTAGTCGTAGTGTTAGCGTAGCTCGGCATTATCTCCAGGAGGAACTAAAGCCCTATTCTTTTTCTTACCCGCAATCGCATTAACAGAGCGAATCAGTGTAAATTCAGAAATTCTTAAAATTAATAAAAATTCTAACTTGCCGGATGATATAACCCCGTATCCTGATTAAATTCCCATCCTAACCCTGCTCTATCCTTGCCTTTGCACCATCCCACAAAAAGCGGTGGTGGCAGATTAATTCGCTGCTCGCGTATAGTTTCTACACTTACACCAAGTCTTGAAGCTAAACCTTCTTCTGTTAGCGGTTGGATTCGAGGAGTTTGCCCTTGATAATATGAATTGTTGTTGTACGATTTCTTCTGCCGTTTCGGTTGGTTGTTGAGATAATTTTGAATTTTAATAATCGCCTCAGCAAATTGTTTCATTTGGGCTGTTATCTCTTCAGTTTTTTGTTCTAAAGAGTCCAGGCGTTTATCTTCATTACCAGCAATTGCATCAAGGTCATCTAAAGAACCATCTAGGTATAGCTCAATAAAACGGGTGAGCGTCGCTGTTGCTGTCGTGCCTTTCGAGTTGCAATGGGCGATAAACTGCTCCCACATCTTTTGGTCACAGTTGAAAGATGCTAGCTTCTTTGTTCTCCCTGTATTGCTCATATCTAGGTAATGTCTAGGTATTATCTAGGTAAACTTATCCGCGGACAGGAACAACTGAGCGTGTTTCCATCTTGATAGCTACCTTGACAATATCATGATGAGCGTGATGGCGTGGCGTACCCGCCTACCGTAGGTGATGCCTTCTGGAGCGAGACGCTGCGCTTAGCTTGCTTCCCCGTAGGGGTACACCTACGCTTTTTTACCGATGTTTGCTTTTCTTACGCAGTGCGTGAGAAGTCCCAACACGCCCAACATGGTGAATGTACTTTGCAGTTGTCGCCGGGGAAGCATGGCCCAAATCTGCTTGCAAGTCAAAATCAGAAGCTCCATTTTTTTTAGCCAGCGTTGCGTGGGTGTGGCGCAGAAAGTGGGCGCTGAACTTAATTCCCGCAAAAGTAGAAATTTCCTCCATCATCAGTCGCAACCCGCGATCGCTTAGAGGTTTGCCCCTATCCCGCCGGCTGGGACTAGGAAACACCGGCCGATCGTTGCCTGCATCCCCACGATAATCCAGTAGTACCTCACTAGTTTCCGGATCGAGACTAATAGTTCTGGTTTTATTTCGTTTCCCCGTCACAGTTAACAACAGACAATCTCCATCCTCCCGAAACTGCCGCCAAAACAACCCCGGCGTAATTACGCGCTTACCATAATCAGAAGTTTGCCGCGCAATTTCTCCTGCCCTCACCCCACTGTAAAACATGAGAGTAAACAGCAGCCAGTGCATCTTATTAGTATTGTGTTGCAAGTCTACTGCCATCGCCGCTTTTTCCAACTTAGCAATCTCGCGTTCCGACAGAATGCGCTCTGCGAGCTTATCGTCCCACTGGATGCTTAAGTCCTTGCCCAAGTCGATAGCGAAATAACCAATAGAAGCTCTAGTACCCCATTCCCACAAACTTTTAATCGCCGCCGTGTACTTAGCCGCAGTATTTTTACTCAGCCCATAAGTATTTTTCTTTCCCCGTACTGGCTTTTCATCCTTGAGCCAAGCCAGATAAGCGTGTAGATGAAATAACGTTACCATCCTCAAATCAGATATCCCAAACCGCGACTGCATATAATCGACAAGCTCATAACCAATTTGCCGATATGCCCGTCGCGTTTGGTCGCTTTTGATAGTGACAGAATGCACCCATAGCTCAATTAGCTGCTGTGTCGAATTAATTTTCTGGCGGTTGGGAAAATAATAATCCACAAGCGCAACACGAGCTTCATCAAGCGGTAGAGTTACCACCTCCACAGCAAGTGATTCCACGCTTTTGACGGGTAAATTTTCCATAATAAAATTCCCCAACCCCCACTGATAATTATGATGCCGAGAACTATAATTCCCGGTATCTTTATGATAGTTGTTTCCCAAGCACCACAAAATTACTCATCGAAAATAATCTATATCGTATATACGCGGATATCCCGTATGCGATGATGGTAGTGGGGAAAGTTGGGGAAGTAAGGGGAGATAGGGAGGTAGGGAGAGTAAGTAAATATTAGAACTCGAAGCAAATGGTTAAAGAACTGGTTAGAAATCACTTCTCCACAACAAAAGCGCGAGGGACTGGTGGAATATCCGCAGATAAATATAAAACTTCTGTCAGAAGAAGATCGGGAGTTGGTGAAGCAGGCCAAGCAGCGTGCTGAGGAGTTGCGCTTAACTTTTAAGGAGTTTGTACTGGATTGTATTAGAAATGCACTGGTGGAAGAGAGTCCAGATGGTGCAGATAGTGCAACTGCTGCCGAAATTGAAGCTTTGAAAGCTCAAATCGCCGCCCTGGAAGAGAAGGTGAATATTCCTTCTGCGACCAAATCGGAAGTACATACCCTCCAGGAGCGGTTAAATCAATTGCGGCTGGGTATTTCAAATGAAATTAAGAAAGATAGGGAGCAACTTGCTTCTTTAACGCTGGCGCTCTCCCGACTTGAAAGCCAAATTGAACAGCTAATACCTTCCTTAAATCTTCAGGTGGATGGTGAAGGTAATGCCGACAGTGATAGCGACTGGATTTTTGGGGAAGACTCTGGTGATGTGAGAGGAGAAGATATTGAGGGTTTTTGAAATTGGTTATAAGACAATTGTATAGCCATTTTATTACTGCACCTTATTAAGAATTGCGCGAACTACACCAGTTTTGCCCCGACAAGCTAGAAAAAATACATCACCTGTTAAAGCGCCATCTTTTTTTAAGTCAGATATAATTTGACTTAAATCATGACCCATATATCCAGTAATTACTGCAATTAAATTACAATTGCTTATTTGTGCCTGTACGTTACTGCGATTTATATATGCCTCACTTGAGGGCGCAACCTCAACACAATTTTGTAAACCGTAATTTTCGCACAATTCACGGATGATTTCTCGTCTAGTTGCTTGGTGACCACCAACTAACGCAAGATGTATGGATGCCAAGTTTTGAGTTGTTGATACTATGTTTTCATCTGAAGCTACTTGTACATTCAGCTTAGTAGCCTCAGCACGACGTTGTTGGCGATACTCAACAAGCTCATTTGCTGAATCCGAGTTAAGGTAGAATAAAGCACGTTTTAAATCTTGAAAAAAAGGCGCTTCGATTTCTTCTTGACGTAATGCGTTATCTATTTCAGCAATAGCTAAACCAAAATAGTCATTTGCTAAACTTTGACGTAAAGTAGGTTGTACATTTATGTATGCTTCCAGTCCTTCAAGTAATTCAAAATACTGTAGCGAACTAATTTTTTGTTCGATTGCAAATTTTCTTAAAATACCTAGTTCTTTGTTTAAATCTTCCCACTTTCCTACACTAGGAAGCCAGTCTAGCCAGTCAGCATAAGCGTTGAGCATTCCTGACGTGTTTTGTACCTGCTTACACAAATCTAATCTGTCTTTTAATATTTCTTCTGCTTCTGGTAAATCCCGCAGGCGTACTCCAGCAAAATTTACACATAACTCATAATAACTAACTTTATCTTCATCAGAAATATCACCAAAACCGTCTAAATTAGCAACTCTTGCTATTAAAGCACGGTCTAATAATGTTAATTGTTCATTAGCTGTTTCTAGAAGTATTTGATATACCTCCCCTGCTTTGACCGGATCGCCAACTGTAGCCCATAATTTTGCTAAAGGTAGCAGAATTTGAACTCTACGTTCACCTCCTTGCCAAGCCTTATCTAAGAATTCACTAGCTTGCATTTTCTGCCCTAAGTTATAAAGAGCAGCACCACGCAATCCTGCCAATGCTGG
Organism: Kalymmatonema gypsitolerans NIES-4073; assembly: GCF_002368435.1. GTDB lineage: Bacteria > Cyanobacteriota > Cyanobacteriia > Cyanobacteriales > Nostocaceae > Kalymmatonema > Kalymmatonema gypsitolerans. The sequence continues at coordinate 151,101 of NZ_AP018264.1, read as the reverse complement.
TGAAAGTTCAGAAATTACACTTGGTAATAATTCAATTACTTCTTGAAAACGTTGATTATTCAGCAGCAGTTCTGCATGACGTTGTTGTAATTCTTCTGTTTTTTCAGTAATTGATTGATATATTTGTAAAGCAGAGTCAGTATTATCAATTGATATGTAAGCATCAGCTAAAGCAAGTAGTACATTAATAGCTTTGGGATATTTCTCTTGAAGTTTCTCCAGTTGGGAGATACGTTCGCCTGGTTCAACTTCTAATAAATGCGTCAATTGTTCGTTAAGTGTAGCTCCTTCTATTGTTGGTAAGGGTTCTTGAGGAACCAAGGACAAATGCAACAGTTTTCGTACTCCGTTAGCTTGGCGTAATCTTTCTAATTCGGGTAAAAATTCTTGTGATAATGCTTGAACAGAACGTAATAATTCTTGTTCTTTTGTTTGTTGATAATGCTGGAGATGAGCAGTTACCAACTGCTCTACCAACCTTCCAGAAACAGGTAAAGCTAAAATACTGTTATATTTCGCTTTACAAAGTGCTACTAATTGTTCATGCTGTTCTGTCTTGGCATAAAGTGCAATTAATGTTCGCAAAGCATTGCTATCATTAACATCAGCTTGCCGCAGCAGATGGTCTTCGACTTCAGTGATTCGTCCAGCAGAAATTTTTTGTTCGAGGGTATTTTGATTAATTTCTTGTACTGAACTTGTAGGATTTACATCATCGTTATTTAATTTTTTGATGGCTTTACGAAATAGAATTTGCCATGATTTAAAGTCTTTTAAAGTTGCTTCTTTTGTGGCAACACTAGCATTGTTTGAAACCTTGATACGGGCTTCTATTTTTTGCATTACGCTATCAAGGTTGTTGACTGTGGAAGTAACATAAAAAAAGTGGGTATAATCGTCATGATATGAGAATCTTGGATTAGTAACTTTAAATTCAGCTTGCCTGAGTTCCCGATGAATTTCTACTGCTTGAGTTTGCCCATTACACCGCAAACGCAATCCAACTTGGTCAGCGTTTCCCAATTTAGCCTCAATTTGATATCCAAACGTCATGACAGTAGTAATCCTTGTTCAAAATGCTGTACACATATATTCCGTAATTCAGCAATACTCCGTTCGTCATGATTGTATGTGAAGAGTTCAAAATTTTGATTAACTCCTCCATCAGTTAAATTTAGTGAACCGTTAATAGCACCGTAACGACCAACGTATGCTTTGGTATGGAGTTTGGAAAGTACCCTTACCTGAATGCGATCGCTTTTATTGCCCAGTTGTCTCAATAAAGGATAATACTCTTTATCGCTACCTACTGTGACGTAAACTTTACCGCCATTAGCGGCCATTTGATGCAGAATGTCAAACAGGTGTAATGCTTCTTGTTTTGTCTCTACAATTTCCCCAAAAGAAACATAGTAGGGTTTTTCTAAACGGAAATTTGTTACCCAAGGCGAAACAATCCAAAACTCGTAACTGCCTTCTAGTTGTGATGCTAAAATCTCATTGAGCAGAAAGTTGTAAAGCATTGCTTGACCACTGGGTTGCAATTGAGTTGATTGCTTTGCCATTGGCAGAACCTCACTTAATAGGACGAACTGTTACTTGAATGACAGGTAATTCGTTTGGTTTTAAGTTGTTAGGGTAAATAGTTTGAATATCGGTAATCATTGGGTAAACCATGCCGATATCTGTGTCGATACCTGCGTCTGTCAAGTAGCTAATTGTGACACAGAGGGACGCAAGATTATCGCTTCTTACCCGTAAGTAAATTGTTTGACAGCCATTTTCCAGCAAGGTTCTCATTCTTTCACTGATGTCAGTACCGCTGACAGTGCCATCTAATTCTAGGGTTTGAGGAGTACGAACCTGATTTAACCATTCCGTCAGTAGGGGACGGTTCAGCAGGTGACGGCTTAAACCTGGCGCTTCGATGTCGCCACTGCGGTCATCTAGGCAACTGGAACAATTGCAGCGACAATTTAAAAGCATCCTGCGTTCTACCCCTGCTTCAAATGCTTTACGTGCTTCGTTATCTGAAGCACTATATTCGGCTTCGTAAATTTCAAGTAAGCGCATTAACTCTGGATAGGGCGGTGATTGTTGATCACGCCTAGCTTTAACTATTTTGCGGTAAAGTAGTGCCGTTGCTTCAGTAAATGTAGGATCGCGTCCTAGTTGTTCGGCACACTCAGGAAGAAACTCGTGGTTAATTTCCCGAAAAATACGCCAGTTAACCAGAGGTATATCCCCTAGTTTCTGAGTGTAGTCGGGAATAAAAACCCGAAAGATGGCTTTGAGTTGGGCTTGGCGCATAGGCACACCCAATTGTTGCCGTACCTGTGCCATTAACTGTTCAATTTTATTTTGGCGATCGCTAGATTTACCTGCTGCTATAATTTCATTGACTCTAGTTGCACATCCTTCTAACCAAGGCTCAGGTTGCGCTAATAAATGACGCAAAAATGCTTCCTCTTGGGCAGTGGTACAGCGAGTCATTTTGTTGGCAAGGGTTGTCCAGAATTTATCAGCATGGTTGCGTAACAAGTCATGGGTTGCCCGCATTACACCAATACCTCCCATACCAATTTCGTACAACCAAATCCGGTCAGCAGCCGTACCCTCAAAGTCAGCGTGTAACTCAGTCCAGGCTGCAACGTAATTTAGTGCCTCAACACCTGCAACTTCTTGGGCTACAGACTTTAAAGCTTGAGTCAGACTATACTGAAAGCTGTCCCGTAAGTATTGCTGATAGTGCAATCCACCGCTATGAATTTCAGCATATAGGTTCAAAAATATTGATAAGTAATCATTGCTACTATTTATTAGTTGATAAACAGCTTGTTGATTTTTGCGGGACAACTGCTGTATTCCATTAATTGCTTCTGTCAACCAACGGTCAAACTGATTGTTACCACGAATAAACCAATCACGCAGCCCTTCTGGTGTTCCTCCCTCTCCACCACACCATCTATCTGCCATAGTCAGCAGCACATTAACAAGATATTCAGCAGCAAAGTAGTTTGCCTGATATTCAACCGTGAGAACACTAACAAAGGCATGGTGGATGGCATGGTAACACAGATTTTTCTGTGTCGAAGCAGAAAATTGGAGCTTAGTTAGCAAATCGGAATTGAGATCAAAACAAACTCCTTCCGTCAATATCTGGTATCCTAAAGCACAGTTACTCAGGCTCTCCTCGTCTGCTGTAAAACCCACGACTCCACGAATTTCTTCAGATGGTGAATTGTGGAATTTAATCGTGTATTCACTTCCCAAAATAATTCGCTGCACATCTAACAAATTAAGATTTGCAGTTTCATCACTGTGAAAAACAATTCGTTGTATTAATTCTTGCCCTAATGGATCGCAAACAAGTGAAGGATGACCAGGCTTAAGGGTATATGCGGGTGTGGGAGTATCACCTCGGACTGGGCGAATTGCTACCGCACTGATGGCGTTAGCCGAACAGGAGTGGGCTAATGATTGTGTATCTTGGGCTGCATTTTCAGATGTACGGCTTTCAGATAACTCTCCTGTGTCTGGGTTACACCACCAAAATGATGAGTTATAGTCTCGACTAAACTGCTTAGGCTTAATTGCAGTGGGACGATATAAATTCAAAAAGTTGGTACTTTTTTTACTAATGTCAACTTTCTTTAGCGCCCGTGTTGGCAAGTTAACTGTATTTGGAGGGTAGTTTAAGGGACTAATTTTATAATACTGATTAATGGCTATTCGGGAAGGTTCTCCATCAGAAATTTCTGGCGGTATCCAAGTTGAACCCTCGCCACCGCGAAATGTTACATTACCTGGGATTGTTTCGCTCACCGCCAAACTGATACTTTCAGAGTTAGGCTTCTTACTCGGGTTGTTATTATCGGGACGGTAGTCAACTTGCACCTCTGGCAAATTAATGTCAGAAAATAAATTCTCTGGTAAGTGCTTGGATAACAAATTTCTCAATTCTTTGGAATTAATGCGTTGCGTGTTGTCGCGCTCAAACTGCGGATTTACTCCCTTCATTAAGCCTTCGTAGAAAATTTGGCACAAAAATCCTTCTGACTCATCGTCAAGTACCTGTTTTATGGCATCGTCTGGGATTGCAAAAGTTTGTTTGAGATAATCTTTAAATTCCAGCAATACTCCCAAATCCAAACTTTGCTCCATTAAATACTCATACCCTTGCCTAGATAAATTATCAAGTTCAAGGTCAATTCCTGCACAACTTGCACGGGTTACTAACCAATCAAAGAAAGCGTAAAACCCATGAATTCTTTGCAGGTATCGGTTTTGGGAATTAAGAGGAAGTTTTTGGAAAGTAGGGTCTGTAAGTATGTGTTCGTTACGAAACAAAAATAAGTCAGTAGATTTATAGGGGCTGAGTACTGTAACTACAATCGGTCGTGTGCCAACTTTCCGCCCTCCCCGACCTTTACGCTGTACAAAACTAGCGACATTTGCTGGTGCTGTGTATTGTAAAACACACATTAATGCTTCGTCATCGTAACCTACTTCTAAGGCAGTCGTTGTAATTATTAAATCATCATCAGGCTCGATAGTAATTGAGCGATCGCTCCCCGTTTTCCGTTTAATATTGAGAGATTCTTGACGTGCCTTATCTTTCTGGCTGAGTACCCACCAGCACTCTCCTGCTTGGAAATATGGACAATTTAAATCTGGAATTTTACTGTTATGGCAATTACAGTTACAACTAAAATTGGCACCAAAGAAGTTAGGAAAAAGTAGCCGATTAAATGGTGGATATCGATACGCATATAGTGGAATGTACCTGATTTGCCTTTGGTCAAGAGGCGTTTTTTGCGATTTATATCTTTCTCTTTCTCTGCGTTGTTCTGGTTTTATTTTCTCAGCATCTTCCATCTGGTATAACCAGCGACCTGCAATGTCTAGAGACTGGACAAAGCCAAATGTGCGGTAGCGCTTTAGGTCTGAATCTGCGGATGGTTGCGGCATAGTGTGTAAGACGCACATCGCCGTTTGAATTAAAGTTGAAATTACAGCAGTATCTTCGTTATCCTCAGCCCGAACAAATATATAGCGTTCGGCACCAATCGTCTGCATTTCATTATCTTGAGGGTATACCCGTTTTATGCGAGGAGCAGGTATACCAGATAACTCCGACAGAAATTCAATTGGCTCTGAAATAGTGGCACTTAATCCTACAAATGCTAAATTGCTTTGCTCGTTGCGATGCTGCTTACCCAAACGAATCCTTGCCATCAATCGTCGCAGTAGGAGTGCTACTTGAGTCCCTGCGGTGGAAGTTTGTAGGTGAATTTCGTCTAACATCACAACCGAAGGCGCACAAAACTTATCATTACCAAACAGGTATTGATATTTCGTGGATAACAGCCGTCGATGAAGTGATTCTGTCGTAGCGATGAGCAAATCAGGTGGATGCTTTGCCATAACATCCTCCCTGGCAAACTGGATAAACGGATATTGCTTGTCACAGATAGGACAAATCAAGGTTTGTGGGTTTGTGGGACGCACAAGTAATCGTTGTTTATCTGTTTTGCAAGCTTTACCATCTGTACCTACACAGTAAGCAAAAGGTGATAGATAACCTGCATATTCTTCGCTAAAAGTCCAGCCCCGTTGCTTAGAAAGTTTTTGTTGGCGATCCGCAGTGATATCTTGGAAGTCTCGGATTTGATAAACTGCTGCACCACTTTCTACCCCAATTGTCAGTTGTGGAAGATTGTACTTTGCTAGGACTTGGTTGAGATAAAATAATACTTCAATAAAATCAGTAAGTTGATTTTCAGACAGTGCAACCCGTGGGTAAATGCAAATCGCTTTAACCCCTTCTCGACCTCGTAAGCAACGTTCCAGCACCATCTTAGCTAGTACGGGTAAAAAGAATGCGTAGGTTTTACCGGCTCCTGTGCTAGCAGTAACTACAACGCCTTTCTCGATACCTTCTTGTGCTTTTAACTCGATTGCTTCGAGAATTCTTTCTAAAGTTCGTTTTTGGAAGCCACTCATCTGGCGTAGCTTCGGGAGATAGGTGTCAATTACCTCTAAAATTAGGTTTGCTGTTCGCTGTTGCTCTGTATCACCACTAAGTAAAGGTGTTATGCAGCTTTGTACTGCTATGTTCCTTCGAGGTACGCGACGAGAAGCGACACTAAACTTAATATCTGCCACTAGACGCTTGCTATTGCTGATGCGGTGCGCTACTTTGAGGTTGTTTTCTCGAACAATTCTTTGACGGAGTTTTGATAGCAACCTTACAGTTTCTGCGATTCGACTGCGAAAAATCCAGCCATCAGGAGACTCTTCTTGGTTAAAGCGGATAATTTGCAAGTCATTTGCTAGTTGCTCTAAAGCTTTTCTGAGTGCTTCTGGTTTTTCTTGAGGAGTTAACTTGATGTCTTCGGAGGGTTGAAAATTATCAATTACTTCAACCCCTGCCATTGTTACATCGTAAATACCGTAGGCAACTTGTTCTGCTTCACGTTGTTCAATAAAGGTCAGAACTTCATCAGCCAGGCGTTTAATGGTATCAGAGTCTAAGCTCATGGTTTTTGGACTGTAAGGTAGATGAACCTAATAAGCTAGAATTGGATAATTTCGCATCAGATGACAACGTTTTCGCTAGCGTCAACTTTTTTCCTGCCCATATTTTTTAAACAGGCTAACCTGCGTTGTTCAGGAAGCTCATCATGTAGTAAATCTTGCCGATGGGGTTTTACCAATCTCCCATCAATCGGCTTAATGCCACATTTATGATGTCTTGTATGGTTAGGGTATCGTTAGTTTGGTGAAGAGCAAGCAATTACTCGAACGAATATCTGATTGTGTAAGACTGGGCATAAATTTTATCATTGCTGTATATCTGAATTCCAGCATAAATACACATACATAGTTTTTGCTACCATGTATGCTTGTATGCAAGATTATAAGTAAACTGTTCGCATAATAAAAAAAACAAGAAATCACTAATATTAGACTTGTAAAGAACTTATTGCAGTGATTACGCGAACGGTAAATGATTAGTTACAAGCTTTAAAATTAGATAAAAAATATTTTTTGAAATAGCAATTATGGATATCTAAGCGTAATGCCACTACCACCATTTGGAGTAGTGCAATCCCAACGAAGGTCGCAAATAGCACAATCTTTTTCACTTATAGTTCCTGTTACCGCAGGATTCCATTGGTCATTACAACGCGCTTGTTCAATCTGTATTACAGTTTGTGCAAACTCTTGTACTGCACTATCAATCTCGCTCGGTATAATGCTGACTTCTAGCAAAGCATTAACCGGACGTTGAGTTGGACAAGTAGGTCCATCAAGCTCATTAAGAAAATATAAAATAGCTTTTCGAGGTAAAACACCATGCTTTAATTCATACAGCTTGGCATAAACTCGCATTTGAAATTCATAGTTTTCTAAGTCTTTTGGATTGACATTCAAAAAACTGCTGCCTTTATAGTCCCACATTTCGCAGTCGGCAGGGTTTCCGGTTGAACCCGGTGTATCAACTAAAAGGTCAACAACACCATGAAGAATATGGGTAATACGATCTGCTTGCAATCGATGTTCCGTATCTTTAACTCGTTGGTAAAGCGTCGGTCCTTCAAGGGTGTTGAAATATTGAAGCAATCGTACAGCTTTCAGTCGAATATCTTTAGTTATAGCTCTAATTCCTTGACTTTTTAATCCATTTTCAACTTCAATAAAATATTTGACAATCTGACTTGGTGGTGTCGGCTTTGCTGATTTTGTTCTTTCTGCTTCTCTAATATCATCAAAATAGTTAAGAATTTCTTCATCTTTTAAGATTCTTCCATTATCTGGTAAAGTCCCTGTTGTCGAAGGGTCAAATTTTCCATGAAAATGGGTATGGCAGCGATCTAAAACTTGATGAAGGATAGTACCAAAGTAAGCCTGCGTTTGATAAGCAGGCGCATATTTATAGACATTAAAAGCCCCATACTGACGAGCGCATCGTCTAAATGCAACTATATCTTGAGTAACGCTATAACGACGTTTTATATTTATTGTTTTAGATAAAGAGATTGAAAAACCTTGAAAAGGCTTTCGCCTATTTATAGTCATAAATTTTTCCTCTATATTGTAATAGCAAATATATTTCGCTGAAATTCCACATGATTACGATTGGGTACGGCAATATGATTTTTAATCTGGTCTTGCGTACCAACTAGAATCAAACCGTATTGTGCACGTGAATAAGCTACATAAAGTAAACGGATATCATCTTCTATTGCTAAATCTTCTGGTTGTCTAGTAACTCTTAGATAGAGAACTTGTCGAAAAGGAGCTAAGGTTTGCTCAAGCATTTGTGCTGCTCCGACTTTTCCCTCTTGACCTAGTTTTGTAACAACAAATACAAAAGGAAACTCTAACCCCTTTGACTGGTGAATTGTCATAATAGGTAAAGAGCCTTGAGGAACAATAACGTCCTCATCTTCATCATCATCAATTCCTGCTTCAATTAAATAGCTAACAAACATTGTATAAAACTGATTTAGGAAACTATCATCAATATCAGTTCCAGCAGTATTAGCTCGTAAAATATCTAAATTGAAGCTATTATAACCTTCAAAAAGGCGAGTTACCTTGGAAAGACGTAAATTTCTTTCGGGGTTTTGTTTCCATATAGAAAAAGGTTCTCGTGAAAGAATACGATAAATAATTTCTAGTAAATTGAGTCCGAGGGAACTACCAGTATATTTTGCACATATTTGCGGTAAATCTGCATTACTACGGGTTAAGTAATCATTTAACTGATTTGTTGCTGCTACACTATGGTTATTTCTAACCTTGTTTAGAGTATCAAGCCATCGCTGAACTGTCTCTACCCAGCCAAGAGGTTTTCCTTGCGGGTCTGTTTTAGATTGAAAAGTATAGTTTCGGTCAATAACTTGGACTAACGCTCCAAGTAAAGTTTGAACTTCTTCACTTTCCATGAAAGATTTTGATCGGGGATTATATATAGGAATTCCACGTTGCTGGAATGCTTCAATAAAGGGACCAGCATTTCGTGCAGAATCTTTTGCACTTCGTAGCAGCAAAACGCACTGACTTAAGTCAGAAATAATTTTATCTCCTATTAAATGATTAGTTATAAATTCAGCAACTAAATTAGCTAAGTTCCCTACTCTCTTTGTTTGAATCCAAGAAACAGCAGGATATGCACCCGTAATAGATGAAGCAGGCTTAACTAAAGCCTTTCCAGGAGCGCGGACTCCTGGAACTGTCATTTCTGGAAATGAGGTGATGTAGTGATTGAAGAATTGGACAATATCAGGATGGGAACGGTAGTTCTTATCAAGCTGAATTGGATGAGGAGATTTATTAAATTTAGCCAAACAAGCTTTGTCAAAATTCACCATACAGGTTACATTCCCACCACGGAAACGATACAAAGCTTGATCGTCGTCACCAACTACTGTAATGTTGTGTGGTTCTTGATGAGCTAGAGCCAAGTAAATTTGTTCCTGAATTGGGTTAGTATCTTGATATTCATCTACTAATACATATTGCAAAGGAGGGTTCTGACCGCTTCCTTGCAAAAACTGTTGGCCTATAGGAGAAGTGATAAACTCAAGAAAACGAGCTTGAAGATGAGCAAAATCACAACGATAATAGTTCTCTAGCTGCTGAACATATTGTTGATAAAAATCTGCCAAAGTTGCCCAATGTCCACCAGCCGTGTGCATTGCTTGTATATCAATACAGTCTTCTACGATGTGGTTAAAAAGTGTAACTGCTGCTTTAGCTCGCTTCCATTTGTTAGGAGGATAGTTGAGATTACGCCAATCGCGCACAGTGTAGTTAAAATTCTGCCAGAAAGCTAAGTCTTGGTGATTTGAAATTGAAGCATAGCGGTAAGTAAATAAGTCCTGTTCTACCTGATCTAGAAGGCGAACATTTTGATAATTTGGATATCGGTATTCTTGGAGAATATCATTACACAAGCTATGCAATGTTCCAATTCTTATGTCAGCTAAATCTACATTTTTCAGGTTAGGATCTGTCTTTTGTAGTGCTGCTAAGTAAGTCGCCAAGCGATCTTCAAGATTATGTGCTGCTTTATCAGTAAAAGTAGTTAAAAATATAGAGCGTGGCTGAATACCATCCACACAGAGCAATTTTAGTGTTCGTGTTACCAGTACCTCACTTTTGCCCGAACCAGGCCCAGCCAGAAGCCACAAACAACCGTTGCCATACTCTACAGCTTCTTTTTGTTTCTGATCAAGGTCGTAACCACGAGCTGATGGTTGGGCAAGACATTTGTGGAAAGTATCCAAATTAATCATTTTGCACCCTTATTAGCTGTCTTCACTTTTTCTCCGACCCATATTTGAACGGGCAGCCCTGCGTTGTTCAAGAAGTTCGTTACGTAGCAAATTTTGCTTTTCATCGTCTTGCCAATCGCTAATCAGTCGCTTCAGTGCTACGTTTACGATGTCTTGTAAACTTGGGGCATCGCTAGTTCGATTTGGAGCAAGCATTTGCTCACATGAGTGTCTAATTGTGTACAACTGGGCATAAATTTCATCTGGAATCCGTGCTTGGTGAGGCAATGGTTTTACCGCAGCTACATATCTCACCCCAGCATAAATACACAGACATAATTTCTGCTACCATGTATGCTTGTATGCAAGCTTAGAAAAAATCCAGTTAACCTACAGGAAAAGCAAAGTAATGTTTGAATTGGTTATCAAAGGCGTGCCTGTACAACGCGGTCAGGCGTGCGAGCATATGAGTTATGTCGCCAGTATCACATTTGGAGATGTTGCACGATTGCTGAATGACGGTCATCTATATATACCGAATATCCCAGATTTACCGGACTTTGCTCAACGCAAACTTAACGTGACACGAGTCAAGGCGATCGCTCGATATATCCTAGAGACTTACCAAGATGGAACTACATTTTTTCCACCGATTTGCGTTAATGTTCAGCCGTCGCCAACTTACAGAGACGGTAATATCTACCTCCCTTACCATTCGGTTAGTTTGCGCTTAACAGACGGTCAGCATCGATGCTATGGCATTCGCCAAGCATTGCAAGATATCCAGGAGCAAGAGTCGGAGTATGCCATCATCCTTTCACAATTAGAAATTGGCGTGTTGATATATGCAGGACTGTCATTAGAAGAGGAACGCCAAGCTTTCCGCGACCAAAACCTATTAGTTCAACGACCAAGTGTGTCGCTATCCCATGCTTTTGACAAGCGATCGCCCACGGTTTTAATCGCCAAAGACTTGATCTGCCGAGTTCCTCAGTTTCGTGACAATGTGGAGACAGTGGAAAACGGCTTGGGTAAGCACAATCCCAAGCTGTTAACTTTATCAACCTTGGTCACTGCTACTCAGCATATGTTTCCTCATTTAAAATCTCAAACTGATTTGGAACCTCTAATTGATTGGGCAACAACATTCTGGGCGGCGACCGCAAACATTATTCCTAACAATCCTTGGAGGATTATGAATAAACAAGAACGTGCTACCCAAAGACAGGAGTCATTAGCCGTGAGCGCTACCATCTTTCAAGCACTCGGTATGTTAGCTCACGATTTATACCAAGAGGGTGTTTCAGCAGAGAAGCTTCTCCAATGGTTAAGTAGACTGCAAGAAATAGACTGGAAACGCAATAATCAACTATGGCAAGACCGAGGTGTTACACAAGTTGGAAGTCAGGGAGAAGCTATTATTTCAAATACTAAAACTACTATCAGTGCTTGTCATCGACTTTTACGAGAATTTGTAGGTGTTACACCCGTAAGTGGCGTTATCTAAATGGCTGCTAATTCTAAAACTTCTTGGAAGGCATTGCGATCGCGAAATTTATTGTCATATTTCTCATTCCACCACAACCAACCAGTAGAATCTGCCCAGACATTGTGCTTTTTCAATACTTCTGCACGGGTTAACGCTAGTCCCCCTAAAACAAATTCCGGTCGGCTCCAAGCCAGAAGTTCATCTAATTCCTGTGTGGACAAACCAAATTTTAAGCCTGTAGTTCTAGTTTTATCAACTTTTAATAATCCTCCCAAAGCAATGTAATCATAACCAATATCACGATAAGCACTGATCAAAGAAGCTAAGAAACTTTTGGGTGAATAATAATGGGGAGGAAAAGAATTTAATTGAGGAACTAAATTTTGTTGCCAATTATAAATTGAATACCCTACTTGAACAACACCAATCAAACTATAGTTTCTTGGCTTCTCCCAATACTCTTGCCAGGTTAGTCTAGCTAAATACAGTGATAGTAATGGTTCTCCAAAAATATCTTGTGTAAAAACAAAATCAGGTGAAAATTGATCACACCGTTCTAGATACTCTCTAACTTTACGTCGCAAATGCTCTTCAGAAGCCAATTTTCGTTTACGCACCCAACGGTCATCAAAATACTCAGAATGCATTTCATAATACCAGGGGCAATCTTGATTAGCAAAAACGCCACTATCTATAAAAAAAAGTTTTCCCAAATTCCGAATATTTGTCAGTAGACTTTTATTGGAAGAAATCGGTGTGAGAATCCCATAATTTCCTTCTAAATTCTTTATTCTATTGAATAAACCTAACCAGTCTACTGAAAAAACTGGGAGAAAATTATGTTCTAAATTCATATTGGTATTTATCTTAAAATCATAAAGTTGATTTGAGCATCACTCTATATTATATTGATTCTCCAGTTGTATCAACATTATAATTTTCAAGATGATTTTCATTACTCAAAAATTCTTGAAACCGCTGATAAAATACATAAGTATTGTGAAAACCACGCCTGCGGTTACGGTCATTACCACGAAAAATAGCTGTTTCTACCCCATAGTCTTTGCAGATTTTACACTCACATTCCTGCCAAGGTTTTACTTCTAATAGTTCTCTATATAATTGAGTGTGTTGTCTTAAACGTCTAGCTTTCGCTGTTGGGGTTACTTTACCGTCACGAGGTAATTCTAATAACTCATCGTAAGCTAGTAATTTCTCAAGAGATTCATCTAGTGATATATTGTCTTTATCGTATTCCCGAATAGCTTTTAATGCTTCTTGCTCAAGCTGCCTAAGAGTTTCACGCTCATAACCTTCTAATAGCAAATGCTTAATTCGTGGTGACTGCTTATCTACAAAAGGAATACGCACAGCAGCATAAGCTTTACCACTTAAAGTATGATAGTTTTCTACTGCATCAAACCAAGCTTTACGTAATGGACTTGCTGAATCAAAACTGGTTACTCCCAAATGGCGGAAATAAGGAAGAGCATCAATACGCCCTACGCCAAATAAATGTAATCTGGTGTTCGGTGTTAAATGTTGATAAACTTCTTTCAAAATTTCTAAAATTTCTATAGTTGGTGTTCTGGCAACTCCCCCTATAGCAATATAGTCATATCCCATTTCAACCAGTTTTTTTACTGCATCAGCGTAAGTTTCTGGGTTCCAACCTTGAGCTACACCAATAGGAGTAAAAGTATATCCAATTTTTTGATGTTTGGATATAAATTCCTCTGCATTTTGCAAAGTCAGATCGTAGCGCTTCTCTCTAACTCCAGGCTCGGCAAATGGCCCTACAATTAAATGGTCAATACTTACTCCATAATTAAACTGTAATTTTTCATAATAATCTAGAATTTCTACAGTGTTATAGGGAGGAACTTCCTGCTTAATATATCCAAAAGCTCCGCAATCTCCCATAATTTCACCTGGGAATCTTACAAAGTTACGGATACCTCCTAATTTCTCTATATCTGCTCTTTTATTTTTTATCTTATCAACAACTACTTTCGATACCAGAATTCCGTCATAATTAGGCTGTGAATATATTTCATGAGCATATACATCATCTCTATATGCATTTCGATTTAGACTAGATTCATCTAGTAAAAAGTTATATCCAATATCTACCTTGTCATCCCATTCAGGAATGAAATATTTCATTCTCAAATGCGTATTAACTGCTCTTGGTAAATTCAAAAATTCATCTAAGTTCGCTATCGCTCTTTTCGGTTTTTTATTTTTAATATTTGATTTTTTTGCTGTAGCTACAGAAATCCCTAAAGGAAGTTCTAATTGTTGGGGCTGATTATTTAAAACTTTCTCTAATGTCTTGGGGTTGTTATATAGCTCTGACAATAAGTTAGGTTTTTGTCGAATTTCAGTAGCAATTAACTTAATTAATTGTCCTTTTAATCCTACTAAAGCACAGCCAAATCGTGATGCATCTGCATTAGAAAACGTTAATACTTCAAAATTTGCATTTCCTAAAACCAAAAGGTTTCTACTTTTATTAGAAGCTAAAAAAATAAAAGTCTGTTTGGGATGAGTTTCAATTGGTAAGTTTAAAGCGCGTATGTATTTATCTCCTAATAAGACAAATACTAAATCATATCCAATAACTGCTTCCTGGAAATCTTTATGTATTCCGATAAAATTTGCCCATGAAGAAATTTCGTCACTTTTCATTGAGTTGAAAGTAACGGAATAGGGGACAATAACTTTGTCTTCAGGGATTAGTCCATAAGCTGCTGAGATGATTTTTACATCTACCACTTCTCTTCCAAAGTGCGATCTCAGGATATCCACCCCCTCCATTAGCCGTAGATGTTGCAGCCCTGTGTACATCTGGCCAGACGGACAGGAGAATTCTGAAAGTGATTGTGTGCGTTCTCTTAATCTCTCTGTGTCTTTAAAATCCTCTATTGTTAGCTGATTTGTTGGGTTATGAAGCTTTTTTCCAGTACAAGAAGTAATAATTAGTGTGCGAAGGCGTGAAATTGTGCTAGTTGAAACCAAGGTTTTTGTTGGAATAGATTTAGTCATCTTCATACTCTACCCAAAAATTAGGAGTTTCTGACACTGCAACCTTTAGCTGCAAATCAGATGGTACTTGCTTCTTGGTTACGTCATAAATGTATTTGGCAATCATCTCCGCTGTCGTTTCGTACTTAGGAGGCAGGTAAGTTATTGCAATCCTTTGCTTGCGTCCCCATCTGAACCAAGCGCTTACATCATAATTCACTTGTGCCACGCCACCTCCGGCTTTCTACCTCCTTTACAAGCCGCGACAAATACAGCCTCCGGAGATTAAATTTTCTTACTCGTTCGGAGTGATTCTTTGAGAAAGGTGATTGCATTCGACCAATAACGCTTCACTGTATGTTGGATTTGTGAATTTAGACGGCGGAATTTTAGCGTACAAAACATTTCGTGTAACTCTTGTAACAATTCTTGAACTTCTGCCTGGCTTGATTGGGTTGATTTTTCCACAGGCTCTGACTCCGCGACCGAATAATTATCCCCAAATTACGGATAATTCCATATTACTTGTTAACAAACACTGTTGTTGTGCCGAGATTCAGCAATGATGAGTCTTGCAACTTATCCCACTATTCTAAAAATGCCTACTTCTTATAGTAAAATGTGCTAGAAAAGCTTAATCTTTCGTTTCTAGTTCTCGATAAGCTGAAGCTTTTTACCACAAATCTTAATTAATGGGATAGATTCTAGAATTGCTTGGTTTTCTTTGTCCGGTTTGTAATACTCGTACCAGTAAGGCAAGATGATATTATCGGCAACCATCTCTAAAATTTCTGACTGTTTGAGGTCACTCACTAGTTCATTTTTAGCCTGCTGGAGTTGACCAGCTATTAAAGAATTTATTTTTTGATTTAACTAGCGATGTCTGCTATTTCCAGTGAGAATAGGTTGTGATTTTCAATCGCATATTTATAGCTAAACAGTCCATTGTTTGATAAGAAAAATTTTTCTTCACTACCCGATATTTTAAGTACTGTGATAACGCATGGTGGTTGAATATTGTTATTGCGGATGAATTTCCTTGCAGTTGTACAGGTTTTTTCTTGATGGTTCTGTTGATAGCAACTAAAGCTTGTAACCTTTGATAGCAGAACTTTTCCACTTAACTTACGTCTCAAATGGTATTTACCTAGTTTTTGTCGAATTCGTTTTGGCATTTTGCACTCTCCTTAATAATTGTGCATGGTTTTTATATCGCTTAAGTTGAATTTCAAGCTGACGAGCTTCTTGTTTACTTGAGGTCTTCCATACGTAAACAATTTTGAATTCGATGCCGCGTTCTATCGCAGCACGAGTAAATGCTGCTCCAGACCCTTGTAGATGCTGCTGAAATCTTTTCTTGAGGTTCGCGCATGAACCTAAGTAATAACGAGCTTGATGTTTCTCATTTCCCAGCGGACGAGATAGCTCAATCATGTAGCAGCAAGGAATTGAGGGAATTTTTCCTGACAATTCCATATATGCTTTTTTGGGATGATTTTTAAGACTGAGGCGTTAGCTGATTGTGGTGGTTTACGTAGTTACGCAGTTGAGTCTTTCTTGTTCTTGTACCCAACTAATTACATTTGATTTACTAATGCTTACAGGCTTATCTTCACCTGCAATAAATACTTGAAGCCAGCCAGTTTCTAAATCATAGTAGTCAATAATTAAACCTGCTTCTCTGGCTGTTGTTAGAGCTAATACTTCCTGGGGCAACAATCTTTCAATTCTTAACTGATCTTCTGGGGAAAGCTGCTTCCAAGCTTCATCTTTAACAGCCAGATGCCTGTATATAGCACTTCTAATTTGATAATAACTGGTAGCTGATTTGAGTTTTTCTGCCAGCATTAACACTTCTTCCCCAACTGACTGTTGTTCTGTAGCGTTACTGGTGCTAGTTTGTTCGTTTTGTTTTAGTCTGGAGTTAACTTCTAGAGCTTTTTCTCTCTCTGTTGAGGATGTTTCCGCTTGTAGAAGCATACTCGACCCAACCACAACCACTTCAGATTCAGCAGTCTCTTCCTGGGGCTGCTCTTTTTCTTGGGATTTGATTTTGGCGTGATAATCTGCGATCGCATCGCGGAGAATTTCTTGGGGAAGTAGCCCATATCCATCAATTAATTCCTGTGTGAGTATCCCTGTTTGGTGGTCTTCTTCCCACTGAGGAGGGAACTGACAGTAGCGATCGCCTTTTGGAGTTTTGCGCCAGATTGATATCTGCTTTTGTTGTTCCTGCTTTTGGGTTTTAAGGAGGGCTTTCCTCTCTTCGATTAACTCCAGTACTAGTTTGCAGGTCAATCCTCCAATTGGATAATCCTGTAAGTGACTGATAATTGGTTTGTATTGAAGAGAACACAATCTGAGAAGTATTGTTACTGGAATTGCGGCTAGGTGTTGAGGACAAGTTAAAAATTCTTGGAAGTTTTCGGCTATTTTGAGCGCTCGTTTTTCCTCAGAGCTTCCTTTATCCCAACCGTATGTATCGAGCAAGGTTCGGTATTCTTTCTTGCTGTAGGTGGTTTTGTATTCGTAGAGTAGGAAAGCGGCGTGCAAATATTCCAGACTGCTGGTTTCGATATGTGCGGTTGGATTTGGATCTAATTGATGTTTTTGGAGATAAGAGATTGATGTGATAGTTCCTGGCATGATAAAATTCTCTTTGCATTAATTTCGTTGGTCTTAAAAGACCACTTACCTATTTAATTCACTGCAAATAATTCAGGCTGCTTGTTTGTCCCAAGCTTTTGATGATTTGGAGATAGCAGCCAAAGCATAGCCCAAGGTGTGCTTGTGAATTTTGGGCATTTTGTGAAACGACATATCTTGACCCCAATCTTGGACTGACTTGGTGCCAATATGTAATACTTGCGTGAGGGTTTTGACACAAGTTGCGCGAAAATTGGCGTGGGAAACAGTTTGCAGTATTTGCTGTTCAGTTAACCCTTCAAGGAGTATTCTTTCTAGAAAGGTTTGAGCATCTACTTCTGGTGCGTTGTATTCTCCTCTCAAGATGCTCTTTAGCTGCTTTGGCACGATTTCGGCGGTATGAATGTAAGCAAGTGAAACTTTGGAGTAGTTGGGTATCCCATCAAAATTGAGATCACTTCCCCACTTGCGAACTGTTGGTCTTTGTACACCTAAGACTGCACATAGTACAGTGATACATTTTTTGCGGTATTGCGAGTCGGTTTCTTCTTCGAGAAGTTCTGGGGGGCTGAGTTCTGCTATACCGAAACAGTGGCGTAGAAATTGTCTGGGTTCTAAGCCTTCTTTGGGTAAGTTTTTGAAGATTTCGCAGTATTTCATATTGGACTCGTGCAGAAATTTTGATTGAAACAGGTGTTTTTCTGCCATCTCAACTTTTTTGTGCTTTTGATTGAAGAATACCAAATCAACTAATTATGTATGTGTTTTATTTACATTTCGTAACTATTTAGCAGTGTGAAAATATTTTCACACTGCTAAATAGTTACGTTTATTAACTTTTATGTATAAAAAAGCTTCAAATATGCTTTGTGCTTCCGATAGACTGAAGTAACATGAGTAAACAACAGCCCGAACAAAACCCGAAGCTACCTTCAAAGCGCGGTCGTCCTGTAGATACAGAGAAAGACCGCGTGACAGTCCATATTAATGTTGATACGCGGGGTCAAATTGAGAAGCTAATACCTGAAATGGGTAAAAGCTTGTCAATGGTAGTTAGGAACTTGGTGAATTTGGGTTTAGAGCTTGTTGGTTTATCTCAAAAGGGACTTACTGTTCCTCGGTCAGGTAATTTAGAGGAGTGGCTTGCAAGTTCTACATCTTTGGGAACTGAGCTGCTTATTGCCTGTGAAACTTTAAATTTATCAGCTCCAAAATCAGGACAAATAGCTATTTGGCTTTTAGACAAAATGGCTTTTGGGTCAAATGACCCTCAAATTATTAATGATGAAGAAGATACTGGTACAAAGCTTTTAGAAAGAATTCGTTTAGGAAAGAAACTGCAAAATTTTAGCCTTGAACAAGGCATAGAATTACCTCAAAATGAGGAATTTGCTACTTGGTTGGGGCAGTTATATACTAATGCTGTTATTGGACAGGAATTTGTCGCCGCTTGTCAGACGCTGGGTTTGCAGTTACCAGAGACAGGAAAACTACAGGAATGGTTACAAGATTTGGTGGAGCGATCGCGCAGCCTCTCCACAGTAGAATCTCAATTATCAAACGAGTTATTAGAAGAATGCGAGCGACTGGGGATAGATCCGCCAAAACCTGGTGAGGTTGTAGCGTGGCTACAAAATACCCGCCCTGCGGTATTTGAGCAGTCAATGCACAAACATAGGTTACCTTTTACAGATGATGGTTTGCCTTTAGGGGGGTCGCAACCGTTTTTGGAGCATTTACTGACACTAAATGCACCGCCAACTGAAGATGAGGAGTATGACATTGCTCATAGGTTTGGTGTAGACCCAGCGCATCTGAAGGAACTCATATCCCGCATGAGATTTGACAGGAACGGACAGACAAATAATTGTCATTAATTTGCTGAGGGGATAAATGCATGGATGCCATTGAAGATTCCTCAACATTGTGGACTTTATTATCTAGACCTGGATGGGAGATTAAGCCGAACCCAGTAAAGCATTTACTCAAAATTAAAGCTCCTGACTACCAGGAAGCATTAATACTTTATACTAACTATCGAAAATTTCTAGCGACGTGGGCAGCGTCTCTCAACTGTACCTGTGCTTTGATTGGAATTCAGGGGATGCGTGGGTCTGCATTCAAAATTCTTGCAGCAACGCCAGCATCGCAGCAGAAGTTATACGAAAGCTTGATTTTTGCGAGCTTACAAAAGTCGGTTCGTTTCAAATGTGATGGACTTGCCGGAAGCGATCGCTACTTTGAGGATAATATCTGCGAGTCTCCAGGCTTTTACATTGCCGAAACTTTTTTGTACCCTGAACTCAGACCAATTGTTGATGAAGTATTTTCAAATCCAGACAAGAAA
Organism: Kalymmatonema gypsitolerans NIES-4073; assembly: GCF_002368435.1. GTDB lineage: Bacteria > Cyanobacteriota > Cyanobacteriia > Cyanobacteriales > Nostocaceae > Kalymmatonema > Kalymmatonema gypsitolerans. The sequence goes on along the minus strand of NZ_AP018264.1, from coordinate 131,303 downwards.
CTTGCTCTAACACGAATGTCTGACAATTTTCAATTGATCGTGTCCGCATCAGCAGCACGTGCAATGAGTTCTGACTCACAAGATGTAGTGCGTCGTCGAACCACAGATTTTTGGCACGCTAGAGACTACCAGATTTTTATACAGAAGTTTAAGCAAGATGGTAGCACAGGTTTTGAAATCACTTACCAGGCAACGACAAATCTGCCCAAGACTAATCCTTTAGCAGCGTGGGCACAGTTTACTACGAGTTATAGGTTTTTTGAGATTGATATAGGCGGGTACAGGGAAGTGTACCGTTTGGGCGAAGGTAAAGACATTACACCAATCAACCATCCCAAGATTATTTCATAATATAGTGAGGTTTTATGGCAGTAAAATTCCTAGAAAACAAGGGCAGTGGCAATATCCTAGAGATTAGTAAAGCTAGGCTTTTAGAACTTACTGCTAATGTTTATCCCCTTACCTGGGAAGCCATTCTTTCAGGTAAAGGTGATAGTGTAGCTATCTTGGGTGCAGGTTTTGCCGAGCGAGAAGTTTTTTTTGGTTTTGAAGGAGTTGACCTAACGCGCTACCAACTTCCGACAATCGACTGTTACGACATTGCTACTAATCCGCCAGAAAAGTTTTTAGCTTTACGCAGCCAATACCCAAATCTACAGTTAAATTATTTTTGCGATCGCAATCTAACAGAACTTGAACTGACAAAACTTTACGCTCCAAATAGCCTGCGGCTAGTTTCGGTTCATGGAGTATTAGATTACTTGCAACCAAATGCGGTTACAACAACATTACTTGAGATTGTGAAGGTACAGCCGGAGGCAATATCGATACGGTTATTTTTAATGGGCAACCCGTGGTCGCGGAATTTTGCAAGTATAGAGCAACTGGCGATGGAATTAGATTCAATAGAAATTACTACAAGTGGCTTAGTTGAGTCGATTGATTTTGATATATTTTGTCGTACAGGTGTTGTGCAATTAAATATTTTAGATAAGGATAAAATTGAACATAATTTGTTACCAAATTACGGTGCATCTCATATAATGCCTGATAAACTAGTTGGTTATTTCAATACTCAAGGGTATCAGCTTGTTGCAACTGATGTGTACTCACTTTCAAGTCAAGATTTGCAAGGGGATGAATCGCAAAATCACAATAGTAATAAAGATGTATCTTTAGATAATCCACATGGGATGTTGTTATTTTTTAAACGATAAAATACTCATTTGAATCGAGCTAATCAACGAAAATGAATCCGTCCACAATGAGAATTTATGAAATTTCGTGAGTTAAATTCTCAAAGCATAAGGCGCTCGCTACTCCAAGGAAGCTATCTCAAAGTCGTACTACAAAATATTGCTTACTCTAAAAAACTAAGTGTTATTACTATAAAATTTTAATGTTGACCTGAGTTTGAGAACTAATCTACGTAAGACTTCTGAGAAAAATAGTCTGTAAATTGCTTATAAAATAAAAGCTTTAAAATTTCCTTGATAATTAGCTAAATAATATAGCCGTATATAAAAATACTTCATAAGATGTAGCAGGTGCTAAGACTCGAATAGATTAAGAAACTATTTTATACCTGCTACTAAAAAAGTATAGTTGCAGATTAGCACTCTAGTCCAACCAGTCATTAGACATAAGGGTTTAGGGGAGTGAGTTTCTCATGATTAGAGGAGGGATAATACCAGCCGAGTTACAAGGGGGCAGACACGAGTGACTGACATTGTAACTGGACAGATTGTGCGCGTGCGCTCGCGGCAATATCTTGTAGAAGAAGTTGTGTCGAAACCGTCTCCAGAGCAAGACACTAAAGTTAGCCTTTCTTGTTTAGAAGATGATGCGTTAGGAGAATCGCTAGAAGTCCTATGGGAACGGGAAATAGATGCCAAAATCGTAGGGGCGACATCATGGGATTCCATAGCGAATCGAGGTTTTGATAATCCGCGTCTGTTTTCTGCCTACCTGCACACATTACGGTGGAATTGTGTAACCTCCACAGATGCCAAGCTTTTTCAAGCGCCTTACCGAGCCGGTATAGAAGTCAAAGCTTATCAATTAGAGCCGCTACGTAAAGCTTTGCTGATGCCGAGAGTCGGTTTGTTCATTGCTGACGATGTAGGGCTGGGCAAGACAATTGAAGCAGGGCTGATACTGCGTGAGATGTTGATGCGGCAGAAAGTTAGGCGAGTCGTTATCTCGTGTCCGCCATCAGTGGTAAGGCAGTGGCAAGAGGAAATGGAGAGTCGCTTTGGACTCACATTCATGATTCTAGATCGTGAGTTTATTGCTGCCCGTCGTCAAGAACGAGGTTACGGAATTAACCCTTGGATGACGCACACCCGGTTCATTATTTCCCACGCTTTGCTACGAGATGAAACCTATGCCGCACCGTTACGGGACTGGCTTGGAGATTTTGCGGCTGCTTCCATGCTCATCCTTGACGAAGCTCATAATGCTGCACCTGCGAGTGGTGCAAAATATGCTGTGGATTCACAGTTAACACGCACTGTTCGAGATTTAGCACCGCGTTTTGAACACAAGCTGTTTTTGTCTGCCACTCCTCACAATGGACATTCCAACAGCTTCGCCGCCTTACTAGAAATTCTTGATCCCCAGCGTTTCTGCCGAGGAGTACCCGTTCGTAATCGCAAGTTGCTGGATACTGTAATGGTGCGGCGCTTAAAACAAGATTTACGAGAGATCGGAGAAGAGTTTCCCCAACGCTACGTTCTTCCTATAGTTATTGATAACCTGCCAGAAGACGCGCCCGAACTCAAATTATCCCGATTGCTGCAACAATATCGCAATCTGCGTGAGGAAAAGCTCAAAGATGCAGCGAAGTCTACCCAGACTACGGCGATGTTAGTAATCACTTCACTACAAAAGCGTCTTTTGTCTTCCATTGAGGCATTTGCTCGGACTTTAAAGGTGCATCGGACGGGGATGGAAAAGCAAGCAGTTAACCGTTCTTCCATACATCAAGCCAGTCTCCCGTTGCTGTTTGAATCCCCTGGTGCTGATGACGAACGGGCTGAATTTTCTGAAGAGGAAGTACAAGCAGAAGAAGATGCTCAAATGGCAGCAGCTAGTATGCAAGCTGCCGGACAAACAGCCCGTGAATTAGCGATTTTAGATGAAATGGCAGATGTAGCTAATTCCTCTCGCTACCAGCCAGATCCGCGGATTCAACAACTGGTGGAGTGGATTCGCCAAAATCTTTGTCCTGATTTGGGTCAACCGAATGCTGTTTGGTTAGAACGACGAGTAATTATCTTTACAGAATATACAGATACTAAACGTTATTTACAACAGCAATTACAAAGTGCGATCGCTGGCTCTAACCGCGAACATGAACGCATAGATGTATTTCACGGGGGCATTGGAGAAGAACGCCGCGAAGCTATTAAAAGTGCATTTAACGCTGACCCAGCACGCCATCCCTTGCGAATCCTGATTGCCACAGATGCAGCACGAGAAGGGGTAAACCTCCAAAATAACTGTGCTGACTTGTTCCACTTTGATGTGCCGTGGAACCCGTCGAGGATGGAACAGCGCAATGGACGGATTGACCGCAAATTACAGCGATCGCCTGTTGTCCATTGTTATTACTTTGTCTTACCGCAACGCACAGAAGACAAAGTATTGGATGTACTGGTGCGGAAAACAGCCACGATTCAACAAGAACTTGGCAGCCTTGCACCAGTGGTTGAAAGAAATGTGTCGCGCTTACTGGCTAATGGGATTCGCCACCAAGAAGTAAATAATCTTGCCGATTCGATTAATAAAGCAGAACAACTCAATAACAAGGAAACAGTCAACACCCAGGTAATTAATGAGGAACTGGAACAAGCCAGACTTCGCCAACAGGATTTGACTAAACAAGTCGAGAATTTACAAGAAATGTTGAAAGAATCACGGGATTGGTTGGGACTAGATGACCACCACTTCCGTAATGCCATCTCTGCTTCTTTAGAAATTCTGGGAGTCCCAACACTTGCCCCTGTAGATGTGAATGAGGTTGCTAACAATCCTGTAACTGCCCGTTGGACAATTCCGGCTCTCGACCAGCGTACTGGTGCAGATCCAACATGGTCAACTACACTTGATACCCTGAGAACACCTCGAAAAATCGGACAAAAGCCTTGGGAATGGCGGAAAGAAGCACCGATTCGTCCTGTAGTCTTTCGAGATCCTGGGTCTTTAGATGGGGATGTAGTTCATCTGCATTTAGAACACAGAATTGTCCAGCGTCTACTGAGCAGGTTTTTAGCTCAAGGTTTCTTGCATGATGAATTAACTCGTGCATGTGTTTGTCTGACTAATGAGCCAATGCCAAAAGTGATTGCATTGGGACGGCTAGCTCTATATGGGGAACGGGCTTCTCGCTTACACGACCAAGTGATTGCAGTCGCAGCAGAGTGGTCAGACCCAATCAGTCGAGGACGCAAGAAACTTCAACCTTTAAGAGAAGGCGACAAAGACAACGTACTGGAATTACTGGAAAATTCCTTAGCTTCCCCTCACTTGCTGCAAGTTGCCGAAGCGGTGAAAGAGCGACTGAAAAAAAGTGCTGCCCAAGATGTAGCAGAATTAATTCCCCATCTGGAACGCCGCGCTACAGCTTTGGCTGAAAGTGCTGAGAAAAAGCTGGCCAATCGGGGTACTAAAGAAGCTGCTGAGATGAAGAACATTCTGGAGGAACAGCAGACGCGAATTCTCAAGTGTCAGGAAGAATCTAAGGCAGTGCAGTTGTCTCTTCCATTCATAGAAGAACAGCGCCAATTGGATGCAGACCGTCGCCATTGGGAGAAACGCCTTCAAGCGATCGCAGTGGAACTAATTTCAGAACCAGCCCGAATTGAAGCCGCCTACAAAGTAAAAGCAGTGCGGGTTGAGCCAGTCGGCGTAATTTATTTATGGCCGATTTCCGGCTAGAGGGAGTATAAACAATGGCAAACGATCCAGAAATTCGCTTACATAAAGAATGGTTGGGCTTTCTCCAGCCTGTGGGGTTGGTGGTGTCTCCGCCGGCATTGTCAGCAGCCCAAGCTGTGGTTAATCGCAACGTGGTGGAACTGCAACAAACACTCGCTACAGTTGCCAGACGTGAACCTCTGACTGGTGATATAGGCAAGGAAACCTTTGGAATTGACGACTTTCCTGCTTTTGCTATCAATGTTTTAGGTTGGCAACCAGAAGATTTAGTTGTCAGTCCAGAGTCATTAGCGATCGCACTCCCAGATTACAACGAAGTTTTGACACCCACGTATGCTGTACCCGACCCTAATGGCGGCTGGATGATGCTGGTACAGGTGCTTTTTGATGGTATTGAACTTGACAGCGCAGGCACGGAGGATAGTAAATCTACTGCTTGGCACGCCAGCCCCCAATCTAAGTTTGAGCGCCTTTTAAAAGAAACGAAAGTTTATACTGGGCTGTTGTGCAACGGTACAGAATTGCGTTTGGTTTATGCACCACTTGGGGAGTCATCGGGACACCTGACTTTTCCTGTACAGGCAATGTGTGAGGTATCTGGGCGGCTGATTTTGGGTGCAATGGAGATGTTGCTCTCGGCTGACCGACTGTTTAATGTCCCTAGCGATCGCCGTTTGTCTGCAATCCTGGAAAAAAGCCGCAAATATCAAAACGATGTCTCTATAAAGCTAGCAGAGCAGGTATTAGAGGCATTATGGGATTTACTGCGCGGCTTCCAAATAGCAGATGCAACTACTAAAAGCGGCTTAATAGGTGACATTGCTACTACTGCGCCTCAGCATATTTACGGTGGATTAATTACCATCTTGCTGCGGTTGGTGTTCCTGCTTTACGCTGAAGATCGGGGACTGATGTCTCAAGATGCAGTTTATACACGCTACTACTCAGTTAGTGGTCTTTACGAGCGATTGCGAGAAGATGCAGGCAACTACCCGGATACAATGGATCAGAGGTATGGTGCTTGGGCATGGTTGCTGAGTCTGTTTCGTTTGGTTTACGACGGCGGCGGTCATGCTGATTTGTACTTACCTGCTCGTCATGGGCAACTATTTGACCCAGATGAATATCCGTTTTTAGAAGGTCGTCCCCAGTCTACAGAATATCAAACAGGGGAAAGTCTTGAACCCCCTCGCGTTTCAGATGGTGTCATTCACAGGGTATTACAAGGGTTGCTGGTACTGGATGGAGAACGTCTGTCTTACCGTTCTCTGGATGTTGAGCAAATTGGTTCCGTCTATACCGCAATTATGGGCTACGAGGTAGAAAGAGCAAGTAGTCCTGCCATCGGTGTTTGGAGTAAACCCAAAGGTTCTAAATCTTCGGTGACAGTTGTTGTCAGTGTTGAGGAAGTTCTCAAAACTAAGGTGGGAGAACGGGCTAAATATTTAAAGGATGTTGCAGGTTGCGAAGTTACTGGTAAATCCCTAACAGAGTTAAAGGATGCGAGGACACCAGAGGATGTAGTGGCGGCTTTAGGACGCAAGGTATCACCGAAAACGCCAAGTTTAATGTCTGTGGGTTCTCTGTATTTGCAACCGGGAGAAGAACGGCGGCGGAGTGGTTCTCATTATACGCCTCGTGCATTGACTGAGCCGATTGTGAAAGAAACCCTCAGACCGATTTTAGAAGCGTTGGGAGAAAACCCCACACCAGAGCAGATTTTAGAGTTGAAAGTTTGTGATTTGGCGATGGGGTCGGGGGCATTCTTGGTCGAAAGTTGTCGTCAGTTGGCTGAAAAATTAGTTGAAGCGTGGAATAAGCAAAACGTATTACCTGAAATTCCAATTGATGAAGAACCGTTGCTTTATGCGCGGCGGTTAGTGGCGCAACGGTGTTTGTATGGTGTGGATAAAAACCCCTTTGCGGTGAATTTAGCTAAATTATCTTTGTGGTTGGCGACTTTGGCGAAGGCTCATCCTTTTACTTTTTTAGACCATGCTTTGAAGTGGGGAGATTCTTTAGTTGGGTTAACTTCTGAACAAATTAAAACGTTTACTTGGGATGAAGACAAAACTTATAAAGACCCAAACTTACCTTTGTTTAATCTAGCAATGGAGAAAGCGAAGTTTTATCGCAATGGAATTCACAATTTAGATGAAGATGATTATGCAGCCAAGCGCGATTTTTACGAAAATATAGAAACAGAGTTGGCGGATATTCGGCTGAAAGGGGATTTAGTTATTGCTTCATTTTTCGCCAAAGATAAGGATAAGGCGAGAAAAGATGAGCGTGATAATTCATGGTTGAAGTTTTATCAATGGCAGAAAAATCAGGAAGATGATTTAGATGTCAGGCGGATTTGTGCAGAATTGCGGTATGGCGAGAAACCAGTTCCGGCATTTAATTGGGAAATTGAATTTCCAGAAGTATTTGATAGAGATAATCCTGGGTTTGATGCGATTGTTGGTAATCCGCCTTTTTTGGGTGGTAAACGTATTAGTACAGTATTCGGTGATGGTTATAGGGATTGGTTGCCTCTTGTACATCCTGAAACAAATAGCAATGGTGATTTAGTGGCGCATTTTTTTCGACGAGCTTTTACACTCTTACGCAAGTCTGGATGTTTTGGATTAATTGCCACAAATACCATTGCTCAAGGTGATACCCGCAGCACAGGTTTAAGATATATCTGTCAGGAAGGCGGTACACTTTATAATGCTCAAAAGCGGATGAAGTGGCCAGGGTTAGCAGCAGTTGTAGTGAGTGTTATTCATGTTTTTAATGGAAGTTATACAGGTATTAAACTGCTAGATGGACGGGAAGTTAGCTTAATTTCTGCGTTTTTATTTCATGCAGGAACAAATGAAGATCCAAAGGTGTTATTGGTAAATACTGATAAAAGCTTTCAAGGTAGCATCGTGTTAGGAATGGGTTTTACATTTGATGATTCTAATCCTGATGCAACACCTATTGCTGAAATGCAGCAACTGATTGAACAAAATCCCAAAAATGCGGAGATAGTTTTCCCTTATATAGGTGGAGAAGAGGTTAATTCTAGTCCAACTCACGCATATCATCGTTATGTAATTAATTTTGGGGAGATGAATGAAGATGAAGCACGACAGTATCCTGATTTAATGAAGATTGTAGAGGAGAAAGTTTATCCAGAAAGAAAAAATAAGCCTGGAAGTTATAGCCGTCAGTGGTGGCTTTTTGGACGACGAAACCAAGAAGGTAACAAAGCGATCGCACCTCTTAATCGCGTTTTATTAACAAATGCTCAAGCGTCAACTCATTTATCTTTCATTTTTTATGAACCCACAGTTGTATTTGCTAATAGCCTAAATATATTTCCTTTTCAAACTTATTCTAGTTTTGCTGTTCTTCAATCTTGTATTCATGAAGTCTTTGCACGTTTCTTCAGTTCATCTTTGGAAGACCGACTTCGCTACAATCCCTCAGACTGTTTTGAAACCTTCCCTTTCCCCGAAAACTGGGAAACCAACGCCACCCTAGAAGCCATAGGCAAAGAATACTACGAATACCGCACTGCCTTAATGGTTCGCAACAATCAGGGACTCACCGACACATACAACCGCTTCCACGATCCCGACGAACGCCACCCCGATATTTTACAACTACGCTTACTCCACGCCCAAATGGATCGGGCTGTCCTCGATGCTTATGGCTGGACAGATATTTCCACAGATTGCACCTTTCTGCTTGACTACGAAGACGAAGAAGACGACGACGAAAACACCAGCAAACGCCAGAAGAAAAAGCCTTGGCGCTACCGTTGGCCCGAAGAAATTCATGACGAAGTATTAGCCCGTTTACTCGAACTCAACCAGCAACGCGCCGAAGCGGAAATTTTAAGTGGTAAAGCTGCTGAAAAAGGGAAGGTAAAAGGGAATACTAAAAAGGCAGGAAAAACGCGGAAGGCGACAGAAACGAATCTAACTATTCCTGGTTTCCCATCTGCTTCTGTCTAAACAGGTTCAACGTCAGTTATGCCAATGAATTCCCAGAGAATATTATGACCACATCTGCCGAAGTGCGATCGCATCTGATTGATGCCTTACAACTTGACCTTGTGGGGCCAACACCCGATGATGCTGTCCACGCTGAAGAAACTTTAGATCAGGCTCCTTCCAAGTGGTATCTCACGGGATTCCTTGTACCTTACGGCGCACCAGTTGTGGATAACTCTGGCGATGAGGAAATGGACGAAGTTGGACGTGTTGGCTCTGGCGAAGACGAAAAGATTCCAGAGAAAGCCTTTGCCCGTAAAGCTTATTTCCCTTCTTCAATGGGATTAAGTGTGCTTTTACCCCAAACTGTTAATCAACTTCATGTTACTGTCGGGTGGGGCGATTACCAACCACTAACCAAACCAGAAACCGAAGGAAAAGAAATTACCTTCACAGGTGATTGGCAGAGAGTTCCACGAGAGGCTGAACTTACCGTACCGTTGCGTACAAGCGGCAGACCGACTCAATTAGACCTTGGTTTAAATTTAGGCAATACGACTAAACAACTAGAGATTCCCCTTAGTGGGAGCAGTTCGCCAATATATTTAAATGTTCCTAACAGCGATGGTTTACAACTGGTTGTCTCAGTTCGCTCCGTAACTTCTGAGGAATTAGTACCAGCAGGAACACGCTCAGTTTCAGTATTCTTGGTTAATCATCGCCGCCCCAGCCCTGACCAAAAGCGGGATGCTGGTTATGCTTTCCAAACAAATTTAATAATTCAGACAGCCGATTCCTTTGTACCACGCCCCAATTTACGTGGGCGGGATGGCGATGACTGGGATGAGAAAGTTGCTGATTTGCAATACCGAGATGATTACGAATATGCTGTTGGTCATAACGTTTCTGCGATCGCAGTTGCAAATCCCAATGGTGGCTGTCAAGAAGTAAGAACCGCTTGGATACCAACTGCTGACGTAGAAAAGGTAATTGCAACCCAGGTTAAAAATGTCGAAGTCGGCATGGAAGCCTTAGCCGCCGCACCGACAGCAGAAGCATTGCGAAATCTGCTCAGTCCAATGGTTAGTGCTTATTCCCAATGGATAGATGAGCAACGAGTGAAATGTCCGACTGGGCAAAAACGCTTAGGTGTAGCTAAAGACCTATTAGATCGAGCCGGAATTGCTAAAGACCGAATTGCTGCTGGTTTAAGCGCATTGGATGACCCACAAGTATTAGATGCGTTTCGCATTGCTAATCGAGCGATCGCCTTAGCAATTCGCCAGCGTGCGACTCATAAGAAAAACATTACTCCCGAATCTGTAGCCCCTCCAACTTGGCGACCGTTTCAGCTAGCTTTCTTGTTAATGAACTTGGTAGGTATCGCCAACCCCGAACATTCAGACCGCGAACTGGTAGATTTACTATTCTTCCCTACAGGCGGCGGTAAAACTGAAGCTTACTTAGGACTAGCAGCTTTTACACTTGTATTACGGCGGCTACGTCATCCCGGTATCGACTCTGCTGGACTGAGCGTGCTGATGCGCTACACATTGCGCCTCCTCACTCTTGACCAACTAGGACGTGCGGCGACGATGATTTGCGCCTTAGAGTTGGAACGGGAGCAAGATGTAGAAAAACTGGGGAAATGGCCGTTTGAAATTGGATTGTGGGTAGGACAAGCAGCCACACCTAACCGGATGGGCAAGAAAGGAGACAATGATGAAAACAGCGCTCGTTCGCGTACTATTGCTTTTCTAAATAACGATCGCAAACCTTCACCTATTCCTTTAGAAAACTGCCCTTGGTGCGGAACTAAATTTACCCGCAATTCATTTCAACTATTGCCAAATCCAGACCAGCCAATAGACTTGCGTATAAGTTGCGCCAATCGCCGTTGTCATTTTAGAGGCGATCGCTCTTTACCAGTATTAGCAGTAGACGAACCGATTTATCGCCGCTTGCCGTGTTTTATGATCGCCACAGTAGATAAATTTGCGAGTTTGCCTTGGGTAGGAGAAACAGGTGCTTTATTTGGACGTGTAGAACGTCATGACAAAGATGGTTTTTACAGCCCTGTTTATCCAGGTAGAGGTAAAGCACTTGACGGTTATCTGCCACCACCAGATTTAATTATTCAAGATGAACTGCATTTGATTTCTGGCCCTTTAGGCACAATGGTAGGGCTTTACGAAACTGCAATTGATGCTTTATGCAGTCGAGAAATAAATGGTCAAAAAATCCGCCCGAAGATTGTAGCTTCCACTGCGACAGTGCGACGGGCAACTAAGCAGATTCAGGCATTATTTGGGCGAAATGAAGTTGATGTATTTCCGCCACCAGGGCCAGATCGGCGCGATTCCTTTTTTGCGAAGACAGTACCTGCCGAAGAAAAGAATGCTCGAACTTATGTCGGAATTGCTGCTCAAGGGCGAAGTCTGAAAGTAGTATTATTACGTACTTATTTAGCATTGTTAGGAGCTGCACAAAAAGAATGGTTAGCAGCAGGTGGGAGCAAAAACCCCGATAATCCAGCAGACCCTTACATGACATTACTCGGATATTTTAATTCCTTGCGTGAACTGGGTGGTAGTCGGCGGATTGTTGAAGATGAAGTCAACTCTCGGCTTATTGGTTATAGCAAACGAAAACGAGTCGGTAAAAGTTCGGGTTTGTTTGCGGATCGGAAAATCGACGATGAACCAGAAGAATTGACCTCTCGTGTCAGCACAAGTGAAGTTGCAGATACAAAAAGCCGTTTAGAAGCAACATTTGACCAAAAAGAACGTGTTGATGTAGTCTTAGCTACCAATATGATTTCTGTCGGTCTGGACATTACACGTTTGGGCTTAATGGTAGTTCTGGGTCAACCTAAAACAGCCGCAGAATACATTCAAGCTACCAGTCGTGTAGGACGGGATGAAGAACGACCAGGATTAGTTGTTACATTACTCAACGTTCACCGTCCGCGCGATCGCTCACACTATGAACGTTTCTTTGCTTGGCACGCTACTTTCTATAGGGCAGTAGAAGCTACCAGTGTTACACCCTTTTCTCCTCGTGCTATTGACCGAGGGATTGCTGCGATTACTGTTGCTTTAGCACGTTTGGGACATTCTGGGATGACAGCACCGCTTCGGGCGATTGACATTCTTCAGCACCGTAACGAGCTAAATTTTGTCATCGATGCGATCGCCAAGCGTGCTGAGATGCACGACAAAGAACTTGATGCGGTTGATGCTGAAGCACTCCGTCAAAAAGTCAGGGGTCGAGTTAAGGATTTACTAGATTTATGGGAACGGATTGCTGGTGAAAAAATTAACCTTCAATATCAGCGTGAGGTTGGGGAAGCGCCGCCTTTATTATTCGACCCACTTGACCCGGAATTAGAAAAAAAACCACTAGAGGAACGAAAATTTAAAGCTCAACGCAGTTTACGTGATGTTGAGCCAACAGTTAATTTGTGGGTTCGTAATCCTGATGGATTTGAGGTAGAGGAGGAAGAGTCATGAGTAAATCAAACAAAAAGCGTCCTCCATCTGGAGAGATTCGCCAAAGCCAAATCTTATCTACTTTTGGCCCTGGGGCAATGGTGGATTTACCCGATTATTCCATCCTAATTGGCGGACTCAACCACTGGCACGGTGACAAAAAACGTATTTACGAAGACCGATTAAAGCAACGAGTGGCTGACATCTTAGGGGTTAATGATATTGCCTTATATGCCCCACCTGTAGACGAGAAAGACCCGAAAGCATCTCGCACTGGAATGACAGCTTTTGCTTTCCCCACTTGGTTTGTGGCTCAAGTAGAAGAAACTTGGCCTAAACCAAATGAAGCAGCGCCCAATGCCAAAGTTTACCGGACACGTCCTCTACTACCTTGGGGTAGTTTGGTAACTGGTAAATATCTCAATGCTGACAGAAAGAAAGTGCCAGTCGTACCTGTGCGTTTTGTACAAGCTTGTGTTAATGGACACATCAAAGATATTGATTGGCGTGGTTTTGTCCATGAAAATTCTCAAGCTAACTGTCGGGGTCAGCTATGGTTTGATGAAGGCGGATCTGGCAACGATTTTGCTGATATTTTTGTGCGCTGTGAAGCTTGCAAAGCTCGTCGTCAGTTATCAGATGCAACAGTACCCAATGGCAAGGTCTTAGGAAAGTGTGAAGGACATCGCCCTTGGCTCGGCCCCAAAGCCCAAGAACTCTGCATTTCTGAGTCAACAGGAAAACCAGAATATAATCGGCTTTTGGTTCGCTCTGCCAGCAATGCTTATTTCTCCCAGCTTCTCAGTGTTATTTCTCTACCAGACTCTGACGACGCTTTGCAAAAGGCGGTTAATCTAGTCTACGAAGACTTTCTTCAGTATGTAGAAAGTGGTGATGAAGTAAAAAAAGAACGCAGGAAGCAAAAAGTAGCTGTTGCTTTAGAAAGATTTAGTGATGAAGCAGTATGGGCAGAAGTCCAGCGCAGACAGGGTGGACAAGGTAAGCAATACAAGGGTATTAAGCAAGTAGAAATTGAGACTTTGCTATCTAGTCCTTTTGAAGTGGGAGAAGATGTACCAGAAAGTGATTTTTATGCTCGTGCGCGGAAATTAGATAATATCAAACCGAAATTACAATCTCTTCTAGAAAGCATTGTCTTAGTACACCGACTTAAGGAAGTTACCGCCCAAATTGGCTTTACTCGCTTTGAGGCAATTATGCCTGATATTGACGGCGATTTAGATATTCAAGTTAGGCGAGCTGCTCTTGATATTGAGCCTACTTGGGTGCCAGCGATTGAAAACAAAGGCGAAGGGGTGTTCATCGCTTTTCGTAAAGAAGCAATTGATAATTGGCTCAAGCGAGATGCAGTGCAGCAACGAGGGAAAAAATTAGCAAAAGGCTTTGATATCTGGCGCAAACAAAAAGGTATTGCTCAAGAGAAAGCTAAATTCCCTGGATTACCTTACATTATGCTGCATTCCCTTTCACACCTATTGATTGCAGCTGTGTCTTTGGAGTGTGGTTATGCTGCTAGTTCAATTCGTGAACGCATTTATGCTGGCGAATCTGGTTATGGCATTCTTTTATACACTGGTTCTCCTGGGTCGGAAGGTACTTTAGGGGGACTGGTACAAGTAGGAAACCGGATTGAATACCATTTGGATGTTGCACTGGAGATGGGGAGGCTTTGTTCTAACGATCCAGTTTGCGCCCAGCATCAACCAGATGCCGAACAAGAAGATAGATTTTTACATGGTGCTGCGTGTCACGGATGTTTACTCATTGCTGAAACTTCTTGCGAACGACGCAATGAATTTCTTGACAGGGCATTGGTCGTTGCTACTGTTGAAGGGCTAGGCGCAGAATTCTTTGAGGATGGGAGAGTATGATGGCTTTTCTCCACCTGAGCCGTCCAGCCCTCGTTAATTTGGCAGTCGCTTTGGAAACTGGCAGACTTTCCCCACCCTTTTCCACATCCAATGTAGCGAACTATATCCCAGTAGCTTTGAATCGAGACATCGTTGATGAACTTAACCGCCTTAATGTTATCGGCGTACATTCTCAGCATATTGCTTATACGCTGCGACTGCTGGCAGAAGAACGAAGTACATCCCAAGCTGTGAGCGATCGTGTTGATTTGGTTTGGACTGGCCCAGAAATTGCTGGTTCTCAAAGCCGCGATACTGGTGTTGTTGTGCGCGAGTTGTTTAGCACTGCCAAAATAAGCGTTCTGATTTCTAGTTTTGCTATTGATAAAAAACAAAAAGCACGAGAGTTATTTATGGTGTTGGCAGAACGTATGGATTGTAACCCAGAACTAAATGTGCGAATGTTTCTTAACGTCAACCGACCGCACAACAGTGAAGTGCCAACATCTATTTTACTGCGGGAGTTTGCCAGTAGTTTTCGCCAAGATATTTGGCCAGGAAAAAGACTACCTGAAGTGTTTCACGATCCGCGAGCGCTGGTGGTAGGTGTGGAATCAAAAGCTTGTTTACACGCCAAGTGTGTTGTTGTAGATAAGGAGCGTGTGCTTGTGACCTCTGCCAATTTTACAGAAGCGGCTCACGAGCGCAATATCGAAGCTGGTGTATTACTAAATAACCCAGTAACGGCTATTGCTTTGCAAATGCAATTTGAAAGCTTGGTTACAAGAAATATCTTATGTCGAATTCCTGGAGTCTGATTATTTTATGTCTACATTTGATTCTACAAAAATAAGTTTAAAAGATTTATTAGATAAAATTGTATCTGGTGAAATTCAATTGCCCGATTTTCAACGAGGGTGGGTTTGGAATGATGAACATATTTGTTCACTTCTAGCCAGTATTGCTCGTGCTTTTCCTATCGGAGCAATTATGTTACTTGAGGCTGGTGGCGATGCTAAGTTTAAAGCGCGTCCTATTGAAGGAGTAGATCCAGCAAAAGCAACACTTGATAAAGTAAAAAAGCTGATTCTTGATGGGCAACAACGGCTCACCTCATTAACCCAAGTACTAATATTTAAACAACCTGTAAAAACTTATAACTCCAAGAAAAAATTAGTACAACGTTATTACTACATTGACATAGAAACAGCTTTATTAGGTCCAGAACATTACGAAGATGCGATTATTAGCATTGATGCAGATCGGATTCAAAAAGAAAACTTCGGACGTGATGTCAAGCTTGACCTCAGTACCCCAGAAAAAGAATATGAACATCTTTACTTCCCTTGTAACCAACTCCTTGATTATGACAAGTGGGAGGAAGGATTACTAGCTTACGATCCTGGTCTTGAAAAGTTTAGGCGATATGTTCAATTTCGTAGGCAGGTTGTGAATGAATTTCATAGCTATAATATTCCAATCATTGAACTTAGTAAGGAAAACAAGAAAGAAGCAGTTTGCCTTGTGTTTGAGAAAGTAAATACTGGTGGTGTTGACCTTTCAGTATTTGAACTTTTAACTGCCACTTATGCTGCTGATAATGTCAGTTTACGCGATGAGTGGTTTGGTAATACTCAAGGAGGAGTTGTAGGTATTCAAGCTCACTTACAAAAACTAAGATTATTACGCGAGATTCAACCTACTGAGTTTCTTCAAGGATTGACACTACTGCATACTTGGGATAGACGAAGGGAAGACTTAAAGGCGGGTAAAACTGGCAAGCAGGTAACAGGTGTTACTGCCAAGCGCGAAGCAGTTTTGTCTTTACCTCTAGATGCTTACCAAAAATGGAAACAGCCTCTTACGCAAGGTTACTGGAAAGCAGCTAAATTTCTACGTCAAGAATCGTTTTTCTCTACCAACGATTTACCCTACCGCACTCAACTTATCCCTCTTGCCGCAGTCATGGCGTTGCTTGGCGATCGCTGGCTGGAACCGAAAATCCATGAAAAAATCGCCCGTTGGTTCTGGTGCGGTATCCTTGGCGAATTATACGGTGGGGCAGTTGAAACTCGCATGGCTTTGGATATTCAAGAGCTTATCGACTGGATTGAGGACGCTAAGGAAGAACCTGCAACTGTTCGGGATGCTAACTTCCAACCTGCACGTTTAGGGACTTTGCGTTCCCGAACTAGTGCTGCATATAAGGGTATCAATACCTTGATTCAACGTGAAGGTTCTCAAGATTTCTTTTGGAAGTCCACTATTCGGGATTTGGATGAAACCGATTGGGAAGAACGCAGACTAGATATTCATCACATTTTCCCCAAGAGTTGGTGTGACAAGCAGGGTATTCCCGCATCTCGCTATAACTCTATTCTCAACAAAACACCGATATCGTTTAAAGCAAATCGCATGATTGGCGGTAAAGCTCCAAGCGAATATCTGGTTCAGCTTCAAAACCATGACAGTATTCAGCTAGACGATGCAGGGATGAATGCGATTTTGGCAACTCATCAAATCGACGCAATAACACTTCGACAAGACGACTTTGAGAGTTTCATGGCATCGCGTCAACGGATGATACTTGCCAAAATCGAGACTGTTATGGGCAAGCCTGTATTGGCTGTGGATGATTCAGCATTTAGCGATGTTGTAGATGAGGAGTAGTGAGCGGAGATAGATTAACTTCGTAGAAGTGAGGTAATAATTAATCTCATATAAAACCAAAATACTATTGGAGCTTTAATATGGAAGTAATCTTAGATACAGAACTTTTGGAATTTTATAACTCAGGGCAAAAAGATTTTTGTAATCTGAGAGTCTATAATAGTAATTCTTTTAACTCTTCCCCAAAATTAAAAGGTAAAAATTTATCAGGAATTAATTTAAGTGGCTCAAATTTATATAATGCAAATTTAGAGAATACTAACTTAAGTGGAGCAAGTTTAATTTCAACGAATTTAACAAATGCCAAGTTCCAAGGTGCGAATTTGCAAGGTGCAGATTTACAGGAAGCAAATTTGAGCCATGCTAATCTTGAAAATGCTAACTTCTGTGGAGTTGATCTAAGTAAAACATTCTTATTAAGAACCATTTTACATAATAGTTTAATTGATGAAAATACAGGTTAATATCTTTTAACAAAGTCAGGGAAGGTTAAGTTAGTAATTTTTTAGAAATGAAATTGCTAAAAAGCAATTTAATCAGGGATTCTCATGCAAAATTTATTAAATATTGAATCATTATATGTTTATTTAGACTTAGAAATTAATAGTGAAAATAATATATACCGTATAGGATTGGTATCTCTGAATTTAACAAAAGATTTTTATCAAGAGCATCTAAATCAAGCTTACGAAGAAATTAGGAAGCTGAAGAATAGTAATTTAGCAGTATGCGGTCACAACTTCCGCCGCTTTGATTACCCTTATCTGATTGAGCAAGATCCTCAATTATCTTCTTGGTATATAATTGACACTTTAGAACTATCAATACTCGCTTTTCCCCTACAGCATTCGCATAAACTAAATAAAGATTATAAGCAAAGTGAATATTCAAGTAATAATCCTGTAGAAGACGCACAGGTAACTCGATTCTTACTTCGTCAACAATTAGAAGCACTATTTAAAAAGCCTGATGAAGTACAACAGGTATATATTTGGCTCCTGACTTGTGGTTGCGAAGATGCAGACCTTGCATATCAACAATTTTTCAGTGATAACCTTGGTTTGAAGATTGAACAACCCGCCATAGAAATGCTGCCAGAAACAATGCTAAAAGGAATAAATCAATCCTATATGCAGCAGATATGGTCTAGTCCACAAACTTATAATTTTGAGACAAGATTATGCGTGGCGGGATTATTGGCTTGGAATTATGAGTGCAATGCCAATGAATCGAAGCAGGTTTTTTGTGATTGGCTCAGACATTTAAATGGTTTCCAAGCTGTACTTGAGAGTTTGCGTCCTTTAAGTACAGATGAATTCGTTCTCAGCTCTTACTTGGAATATTTTGAAATTCCCAGTTTTCGACCTTTACAGGAAGAAGCTGTGCAAGCAATTATTAATAATGAGAGTCCGCTTGTTCTCATGCCTACTGGTGGTGGCAAGTCCTTATGCTATCAACTGCCAGCTTTCATGTTCTACGAAAGGCACAAAGCGCTGACTGTTGTCATTTCACCGCTACAAGCACTAATGGCAGATCAGGTGGCAGATTTAGAACAAGCTGGGTTTTTCTTTGCCACTTTTATCAACGGCAATCTCTCAGCAGCAGAACGTCGTCAGCGATTATCAGAACTGCGTTCTGGTTCCAAAGGTTTGCTGTATATAAGTCCTGAGCAATTACGGTCAATGAGTATTCGGGCATTGTTAGAACAGCGCCCTCCGGTTCTGTGGGTGATTGATGAGGCTCACTGTGTTAGCCAATGGGGTCACGATTTTCGTCCTGATTACCGTTATATCCCGAAATTTATTTATGAATTATATCAAGAGCGGCAGCTTGCAATGCCTTTGTTAGCTTTGATGACAGCAACAGCAACTGTTGCTGTTATTGAAGATATTAAAGAGCTATTTGCTCAATACCAGTTAAATATAAATCGTACAATTGATGGGGCAACAACAAGAGATAATCTAACTTTTGATGTCATTCCAGTAGCAGGCAATAAAGAACAAGTTTTACTGAATCAAGTAAAAGAAGCTCTTAAACTAGGTGGTAGTACGCTAATTTATACTACTACACGTAAGAATGCCGAAAAACTAGCAGAACTTCTCAAACAAAGTCATATTGAAGCTAAATATTATCACGGGAAACTTGCAAAAGAAAAAAAACAGGAAGTTTTGCAGGAATTCAAATCAGGTAAATTGAACGTAATTACTGCAACTTGTGCCTTTGGTATGGGCATAAACCGTAAAGATGTACGCTCTGTCATTCACCATTGCATGAGTGCAAATTTAGAAGGTTATATCCAAGAGGCAGGGCGGGCAGGGCGCGACGGAGAGCCAGCAGTTTGTACTTTACTCTTTGATCCAAAAGATGCTGATACAGTTTTTCGTTTGCAAAGCTTGAACCAACTAAGCGAACAAGATTTAAAAAATGTCTTGATCTCGACCAGACATATCCGCGATCTTACTTTTGGCAGTGCTAGAGATGATTGGTTTTGGGTGACAACCAATGAAATCTTTCAATTGGGCGACTTTGATGAAGAGTTTGGTGAAGAATCAGAGCAGCAAAATACTAAAATAAAAGCAGGATTGCATTACTTAGAAAAATTTGGTTTATTAGAACGAGCCGAAAACTTTTCAAGCTTTATCGAATTTGAACTAAGCCATAATACCTTTACTGAGTCTATAGAGCAGTTTGAGGAATACAGCCGGATGAAGGATTTATCCCGGTTTGAAGCAGACAACTTTGAGCGGCTGATTCAAGCAATGCATATTGCGAAAGCTTATTGTAATAGCAACGATCAACCGTTTCCCCTCGACCGTCTCAGTGATGAAGCTGGAATTAGCTTACATGACCTGACTGCCAGAATCCGTGAACTGCAAAAGGCTGAAGTCTGTTCTTTTGAAATACCAATTACACTTGTGATTACCAAGGGTGTAAGAGGAGATGCCCGTAATAATCATGAACGCATTCGCCAGTTAGAAGACCAATTACTCAAAGTGCTTAATGAGTTGTTTGGTAATGAAAATGAAATACAAATAAATCTGCGTGGACTTGCTTCTCGACTTGACCCAGACAATAGTAAAAAAATCAGAGCATCCAACATCATAGATATTTTGGAAGGTTGGGTTGCTCAAAAATGGCTAAAGTTAAGTAGAATTTCTATTGATGTAGTTCGCTTAGGAGAAATGGAAGTTGTAGAGCATTTACCTGGGCATAAAATTCTAACAACTACAGTATTGGAAGTTTTGTATCAAGCATTGAGAGATACAACAGGGGCGAGATTACCTCTGAAGTACGAATTAGGTAAACTTGCTAAAGAAATTACCCAAAAAACTCAACTTGACTGGAATAATGAAGAGTTAGAAGTTATTCTTTTGTGGCTGCACCAGAGAAAAATAATTCGATTAAGTGATGGGCTGAATCTCTTTCAACAGTCGCTGAAAGTCCGTGTAATAAAAAACGCAAGTGTTTCCACAGTAAAACGCCGTTACCCGGAAGTTGAAGCTCACTATAATGAACAAACTCGTCGCACTCATTACATGGTGCAATATGGTCAGTTAAAGTTAACAGAACAGCGTCAGCAATTCGTTAGTGATTACTTTGGCACAAATCAAGAAGAGTTCCTTTCAAAGTACCAATTTTTGGCACAAGAGATTACCAGACCGATTCTTCCAGAAGACTACAACCGTATTCTAGAATCGCTTAACCCTGCTCAAAAAGAAATCGTTCTTGCTTCAGACCCAGCAATAGCAGTAATAGCAGGCCCTGGTTCTGGTAAAACAAGAACTATTGTTCACCGGATTGCTTATCTTGTAAAAGTTAAGCAAGTTGAGCCGAAGCGTATTCTCGTTTTAGCTTACAACCGTAATGCAGTTAGAGAATTACGGCTACGGTTGCAAAAACTGATTGGCGAACAAGCGTCACGAATTCGGGTTTTTACTTTCCACCGTTTAGCCTTATCACTTTTAGGACGGACACTAGGTGAATATACTAAGAATCGAACAATGGACTTTGATCGGCTTTTGGTTGAAGCTTGCGAACTAATTGAAAAGGGTGAGGAATTTGAATATGCAGATGAAGATACTCAGGCACGACGAATTCAACTGTTAGGGAAATTAGAATATATCTTCGTTGATGAATATCAAGATGTCACCGAGAAAGAATATCGTTTGATTAAGTCAATTTCTGGCTTAAATGAATCTGAGGATAAAACACGATCAGTACAAATTAATCTCTGTGTTATTGGAGATGATGATCAAAATGTTTTTACATTTAAAGGTGCTGATACTAAATATATTCTTCAATTTCAAGAAGAGTATAAAGCAAGACGACTACTACTTACCGAAAATTACCGCTCTACAAAAAACATTATTGAAACTGCTAATTGTCTTATACAAAATAACCCAATACGCTGTAAACAATCTCTAGAAGAGCAAGTCCGTATTAACTCCGAACGCCAAAATCTAAGAGGAGATCCAGTTTTGGCTTTAATATTCAATAATTTATCACAACAAGCAGGATGGATTAAAGACAAAGTTAAATCCTGGATTCAAGCAGGGATTGCTCCTCATGAAATCGCTATTCTAGCTAGTCGTTGGGATGATTTGAGTCCTATTCGCTTGCTTTTAGAAAGAGAAAGTATTTCTACTTATGCACTTAAGAGTAATACTATCCCTTTAGTAAAAAACCGTTGTACTCGTCTACTAATTAATGCTTTACAGAAAGACTATAGTCTAGTTTTAAATCCTGAAGAATTAGTTCAGGAAAGATTTGAGGCATTTTTTGAGCGTACTGGTCGTAGCTTAACAGAACCTACTGTTAAAACTTTAATAAATATTGCTAAAGATTTAGATAAAGAACGGGGCTATGGGTCTGAAGATGTTGTACTACCTATTAGTGGTGATGAAATATTGACTGCTATATTTGAATTTAACGAAAATGGTGAATCCTTCCTAGAAAATAACTCAGTTTTAGTTACTAGTTGTCATGGTTCAAAAGGTCTGGAGTTTCGTAAAGTCATACTTTTAACTGATGGATTTAAAACTAATGGTAATGAGCTTGAATCAGAAAGACGACTCTTTTATGTCGCTATGACTCGCGCCGAAGAAGAATTAGTTATTTGTTTTACTAAGCAGAGTACCTTTATACAGCAAGCTGCTTTAACTTCACAGGTCACTGCTTATACTGAAAATCAACTTCCTCAGTTAATGTGTTACTTTGATTTAACTCCAAGTGATGTTTATTTAGGATATGAAATCACTAAAAATAAACAAAATATTATTAAAAATTTATGTGAGCATGATCTTATTGAAATAAGAGCGAATAATCATAATAATACTTGGAGTATATTTACAAGAAATAATGATGAAATTGGTTGTCTATCAAAGAGGGGGAGACGATTTCTTCAGCAGAAAGGTATGTCCCCTAGTCAATTTAAATTTCAGACCAATGAGATCACAGTTAAATATATCTATCATCATCTTAAAAGAGATGATATAAGTGGAGAAATTTTAGAGGATTGGTTTGTTGTCATTCCTCAAATTCGAGTATGCAGATAAATAATAACAACTATTGTACAGAACTTACATTAACGCTTCCAAAATCATGTTCATATTGTTGCAATCCAACTTGCACACTACTGAAGTTTGCTTCTGTAAAGACTACTTCTTCACCGAGTATTTCCGGGTGAATGATACCTCACCGCTTAATCGTAGCATTCTGGCAACAATCACGGAAAACTACCTATACCCCACAAATAGGTGTTTAATAGCTGCACAGTTCATTGTCAATAAGCTCCAATTTTTTGAGAGGGTCTTTTGCTTCAAGCCCTTGACCCGTAAGGCTTTGACAATTATTGTCGCCCTTTGAACATGATACGGCAAGATAAATGGGTAAAAGTTCATTGAACTTGTCACAGACTATTAAGGCGCACATCACGTTATATATTTCTGTTAGAGCAGTTTCTTACCTAAAGAGTTATTTTTCTATTTTTTTTACTCATATATACAAACATGCTTGCATTATCAACAGGCAGTATGTAACTTGGCTAGTGTGCAGTTTATTTGGAGATAGGTTGAAATATAGATGTATTTGAGTTGAGCTATACCTGTACTAAACTTGCATATTTTGTAAATTAGAAATTAATTTACAAACAATTTAGTAATGTGCTAGTTTAATTCGCTTCTCATTGATGTTGTCTTTCACTTGGAATTGAGTTTGATGATATGTGAAAACGTTATCTACACCCAAAAAACACTTGCCGAAAGATACGGGATTTCAATCTCTGCTTTACAAAAGTGGTATCCCTATGCCGGTATAGTAAAACCGCGAAAGCGGGGAGGATATTTTGATGCAGCAACAGTTGAGATTGCTGATGTTTTTTACGTTGCTACCAAAATTCGGCGGTTGACGTATAAGGAATATTTACAGCAAGTAATTCCTGCTGGTGGCTTAGATGCTTATTTACAAAAAGTTAATGGCTTAACCCTTTATAACTTTTTGACTAAGCATATATCTGATGAAGAAAAAAACAACCCAATTGTGCAATCAGTAATTAGGAGAATTGAGCGCAATGAAGCATATCAACAAAGTGGCAGAGACTTTGCAGGTGTCGCCTGATGTGGTACGTACCTGCTGTCGGTTGTTAGATTTAGCTTTGCAACCAAATGATACGCTTGACGAAACAATCGAACAGCAATTAGTTCAACTTAAAGAGATAGCTTCTCGTGAAGGTATGTCCCTGGAAGAAGCTGCCCAGCACTTGATTGCAATGCGCGATCGCAAATCAGAAGTAGGCGAACATAAATTCGACAAGCGCGAGTATATTAAACAGCGATTTGGCGTAGATCCAGAACAAGCTTCTCCCGACAGCTTTGTAGGAATACTTTACCGGGATGCAGACAGGGGTATTCAGTTAGGAGAATTACGCCATAAAGTGGTGCTTGAATCTTCCACACTTGCTCTAGAAGAATTTGTTTTTCATGGCAGTAGTTCGCTGACTGAAGGTAATACTTCCGTTTCGCCTGGTTACGACCAGGCGCAAGAGCGAATCAATTCGCGCATTGATAACGATTTTTTCGGCAAAGTGAACTGGGGGGAAGAGACTCATCCACTGTTGGTCAGTACATCGACACCGCAGCCGAGACAGTTGAAGTCCTCGCAGCCGAAAACCGGGCAATCTCCGAAGAAATAGTTAGCCAGATGCTACCCATCTGTTATCGAATACGGGATGAAGGTTTACTTAATTTGAGAAAAACATCTACCCAAGCAGTTGGTATAAATTTACTTTCGGTAGTAGCTGGTACTGTAGTTGGGACGTGGGTAGCGATTCCCCCAACGCAAGACAAACAGGAGATTTACAGCATCCAGCCAATTTTGGTGGGTGTAGGCATAGGTGAATTAGTTGGTTTAGTTCTGGCACTAGTAGTTATTTGGTTTACCAGGGAGTAAGTATGAGTGCAGCATTTGACTTTTTGGTTAACACTGCGGGTGGTTTGTTAATGAACTTGGGTGTTTCTGGGATGGTAGGACAGCTATTGGGAGTGGGGGCCACGCTTGCCTTGCACCCTCTGTTACTACTAACCGGAATAGTTGTGGGTGGTGCAGGAATTGCGATCGCACGCGAGTTAAACAAGCACCCTCAGTTGCAGTTGGTTGTTGATAATACGTAAGGGGTAAATGATGTTTACTCCTATACCTGTACGAAATAAACAACCAAGTCGAAGAAGACAAAAGGTAAATGTTACCCTGTGGACGGTTTGTTCGACTGTTAGTGCGCTGTCTGTTATTGGGGCGGTTGCATTAATGGTGGGATGGAAGCAACAAATTCCAGGTACTCAGATATCGGAGGTACAACAAGTAAAGGCGCAAGTTGCCCAAATTCGAGAAGTTTACTTAGAAAAGCTTTCCCGTACTGACTACAATATAGACCATCTGTCCAGCTACTCCTCAGTAGAGGGTGCGCCTACTCTTACAGGCTGGCGACAGTTAGCGGCGGCATTGTGGGGACAGCAATTGCGGGGTGAAATATCCAGAATGCAAGCTAATGAGAAATCTGGGTTTTACCGCCTTCACTATATGCCGGCACTGGAGATAGTTAAGTTCAACTCGCTGGATGTTTTACTAGAAGCGGCTTCTGGAAATAATAGTTTTTACTGGGGATACCGCAAAACCGATGGTACGAAAGTTGAGGAGAAGATACCAACCGGGGCTGCTGCTGTTTTGATCTTGGGTAAATTAGAGGCGATTGATTACGCCCAGAATTTGGAATCTCAACCATCGGTCGATCTGAATCAAATGCTAATTCAGATTAGGAATGCTCAAGAACCATACTCGCTTGCACAGGCGCAGCTATTACGGGCGCGGGGGTATTTAGATCCAGTAGAGCAGATGGCACAAGTGGCAGACATCCGCGAGAAAATACGCCAGAAAGAGGAGGAAAGGCGAATATATCTCCAACAAATGAAGAAGCAATTACCTCAGCCAATTCCTAATAGAAAGCCTGTTAATAAATCAGGGGAGTGATGTCATGTATGTTAAGTTTGCTGCTGCGATAATTTGCATAGCTTTGTGTTCGCTCAATGTTGTAGCGGCAGTCAAACGTACACCTATTCGTACTACCCTGGAAGGTTCAACTCGGACAACGGTTGAGATGATGCCATCTCCCAATTCAGGAGTGCATTGGATGAGTGCAGTTATATTTTTGGCAGGGTTTGCTTGTTTCTTGAGTTGGGGAATTTCTGACTATAACAATGCAGTTGAAGAAACAGATGAAGTTTCTGATAACTTGGGAAATTCTGGCAATCAACAACTTCATGTTGGGGTTCCTAATACTGATATTCAGCCTTCTTTAATCCCCCCAGTTTCGCCTCTTGGGATGAGATTTAATAACGAGTTTTCTGCTAAAAATGTCGTTCAATTTTCTCCTCGTTCTGCTGTTTCTGGATTAGGGCGAGTAGATAGTAGTCAAGTTGTGGAAGATGGAGTGCAAAATCAAACTGGAATGTTATCTCCAGAAGAGTTTTACGCCCAACTTCAAGATGAAGATTTTTGGGAAGATACTAACTCCCAAATAAATAATAAACCCGCTAGCTAGTTAGTTAATTTGAGGTCATATTATGAGTAGAAATCAACGCCGTAATTTTGATGTTGATTATTCTGAAGGTGGGGCAATTGTGCCTGCCAATCGGTTGCAAAATATGTTGCAGCAGGTACAGCAAGGAGGAATGGTAAATCAGCAACCTAGCGTTTCTCCTATGACCACTTATGATACTCAACCTGTAGAAGTTAGGTATATCAATGCACCTACTGCCTATAAGCCGAGAGTTCCTCAGATAGAAATTCCCTACATTGAGACTTGGAAAGCACATAGGTTGCATCCACAAAATCCCTGGAGATTTGGCTGGTATCCAGTATATTTTTTATCAGATGTAATTAAATCTCCTGTGGGTGTCGCTGCTGTGGGAGTGTGGTTGTTAATAATGCTGTTGAATTTTCTCCTTAATGGCAGTTACACCGGGCCAGGATATGCAGCTGGGAAAAAGATTGAAGTTGTACCCAAAGAAGTTCCTTCTTTTGCCCTGCCTGTGGTTAAACAATTGGAATAATGTCGGTAAAGGCAATTTTTTGGTTCGTACTGCTGGTATGGATTGCAGATATCTTGCAACCGGGGTATTTGCAGTTTTATAACTGGCGTAATGCTGTGGCGTTGGCACAAAAGCTTCACTTTTTATCGCCGGCTGCTGTTTCTACTGCTGCACCTAGTGTGAATATATCTTCTAATCCTGCCTTTACTCGCTATTCCCCTAAAGTTAAGGAATCTGCAACATCCGGAGATGGCCTAAATTCTCCTGATTGCCGTGTAGCTCAGAATGATTTTGAGGAAGTATTGAGTACTGCAAAGATTGGTTGTTGGCAGGTTTCTCCTGCTAATGCAAAAAGGCGTTGAGACAATGCGAATAATCTTTGAAACTGACGGTAAAAAGGAGGTTAGTAATTCGACTGTAACTAGTTTGGATGAGACAGCCGATACTAATTCGAGTGAAAGTTGGAGATATGCGATCGCAACCTCAGTTGTCATTGCAGTTATGGTCATTCCCCAGGTTTCTGGATGGATTGAATCTCAATTATTAGTTAAATCTCTCCAGAATCTAATACTACCTAGAACTGTTGTTAGTAATCAGGTTTTAAATAATCGTCGAATTGCCTTTCCTACTGCGGCTGGTACTCCTGTTACTAGTGAATTTGGTTGGCGGACACACCCAATTACAGGCGATCGCAAGTTTCACAGGGGAATTGATTTTGGCGCAGCCAGGGGTACGCCAATTTATGCGATTGATGCTGGCCGAGTAGCTTTTGCGGGTGACAGGGATGGTTATGGCAAAGCAGTTATTATTCAGCATCAGGGAAGTTTATCTACTCTCTATGGTCATGCCAGTCAGCTGTATGTACAGCAGGGACAACAAGTTGTCCGTGGGCAGATGATTGCAGCAGTAGGTAGTACGGGGTTTTCGACGGGGCCACATTTACATTTTGAAGTTCACGTTGATGGCGTAGCGCAGAACCCTCGTCCTTATTTACAAGAATATTTAGCAAACCGTTGAAAGTTATTTAGCTATTGGCAAGAGCAATGCAAATTGTACCGATTTTTATATCAGGTGTAGTTGGTGCAGCCTGCTCTGTTGCATTTTCCTATGGAGTAGCTTCACTGCCATGTGGATTGGTATCCAAGGGTGCGGATAGTGTTTGCCAAGTGCGTAGTTTCGGTAAGGCAGTTGATAGTTGGAAATTTGGGTTTATTGTTGGTGGTTTAATAGGATTGATTTTCAGTCCTCGTCATCAATTTATATCCCGTTTTCAACCCATTCATTTGTCAACTGCTTCCTTAATTACTTTAGGCATTTATTTCTCAATTTCTCAAGGTACTAGTGTTTCTTCATTTTCGTCAAATAGTTTAAAAATAAGAGTTAGTACAAGAGATTACCCACTACATCCTTATTCACCACGTTTGAGGGCTTTTTTAGCAACAATTCGTTGGGCGGAAACAGGAACCAGTGAGCCAGAAAGTTATCGAAAATTAGTATTTAACGGAACTTTTAATGATTTTTATACACACCCGTTAAAGAAACAGTGCGCTCCTATTAATGGTAAAAATGTTTGTTCGACTGCGGCTGGTGCTTATCAAATGTTGGATATAAGTTGGTATGACCTTCGGCCAAAGTTAAACTTAAAAGATTTTAGTCCAGCTTCTCAGGACAAGATGGCAATTGAATATATTCGTCGTAATAATGCTTTAAGTGACATTGAAGCAGGAAGGTTTGATATTGCTGTATGCAAAGTAGGTAGGATTTGGGCTTCGTTTCCTTGTAATAATTACAGTCAAAATCCTAAATCAATTGCTCAATTAAGAACTTACTATCAGCAGCAATTACAGAAGTTTGAAATTTCTAGGAAGTGAAGCTTAGTAATGTTACTACCATACAATAACACTAATGGTAATACTGAAATTCAAAAACAACAGCTTTGGACTGTAATTGTACAGGCCAAACAAGATGGTTTGAGCAATGAAGAGATTGTAGAGAATGTACGGGAAGCTTTACCGGATGCAATGGTTTTTTATGCTGAAACTGTTTTAAAGCAGATTGACTTTAAAGCAAAATTATCACGTCCAGTTGTTGAATTTAACTTGGAATTTTTATTTCAGGTAATATACGAATCAGTAATTGCAGGTACAAACGATGATGAAATATTATCAATCTGTGCAGAACACTGTACTTTAAATCAGTACGAGTTTGTACGTTATGCACTTGAGTATATCCATTTCAATAGAATGCCATCACAGTGGGAGCAAAATAACGTATATCAAAAAATGATTGAGATAGTTAATCTATCACCTATTGAATCTTTATTTGAATATATAGAATCAATTAAAAATATCTATCTCAAGCATATTGGCTATGAAGTAGTGCAGCACAATCTTTATAATTTATTTTTAAATAATAAACCAATTAGTTACTTTACTGATTTAGCCAATAAATCTAAAGATAAAATTATTAAAAACTATTGCTATAGAACGGCAGTGCTTGTTGCCCGTGCTACGGATAAGCCAATAGCTTTAAAGCAGGCTGTAGATGGCTCAATTATTTTAAAAGAGCCTAAAGGTTTAAATAGTGAAATTGCTAATAATGAGATTGCTAGCTCAAATGTTTTAACTATGGGACAAGCAGGAGAACTATTAGTTGATACTTTAGAAGATTTTAATATTAATGCTAAGTATATTGATGCCAAAAATGGCCCCACTTTTAACCGTATTAGGGTAAAACTGGGACGGGGTGTTAGTTACAAGAAAGTAGAAGATATAGGTAATGACTTAGTACAGCAACTGGGTGAAGAATTAGGCTTAAAAGTTGCGCCAATGGTGAGTGTAGTGCCTGGGGGAGTTGTATTTGACATACCCCGGTTAGATAGACAATTTGCTTATTTCCGTGATTACTTTACTTTTGACGGCGAACCTGACATTTATTCGGTGTCTATCCCCGGTGGTGTTGATGTTGATGGCACCTATGTTGAAATTCCCCTTTATAGCGATAACGTGACTCATATCCTGGGTGGTGGGCGGACGCGGGGTGGAAAGTCGCAGTTTGAGAAAGCCGCAATCTTATACTTAGTGCGACGATATCCCCCTTCTGTTGTTCGATTGGCACTTTCAGATGTTAAACGTGTGACCTTTTGTAAATTTGATGGGCTTCCCCATCTTGTAGCCCCAGTTGCACGTGATGCAGCGCCTACCGCTAACTTGCTTGATTACTTGGTCGAAGAAATGGAATTGCGCTACCAGGAATTTGAGCGCCACAGCAGTATTGAAACGATCGCACAGTACAACTCACGGTTCGCACCTGATTGCATCATGCCACGAGTAATTTGTCTAATTGACGAGTGTTTTGACTTACTTTCTGATGATAACTACTGCGATCGCATTGAGACTGCGCTGATGAAGTTGCTTGCAAAAGCGGGTGGTGCGGGGATTCATGTATTGTTATATACTCAGCGCCCTGACAAAAACGTGATAGACCCGTTGATTCGCTCCAACTTTCCAGCGAAGACAGCCTTTGTTACAACCCGTCCTGAAGACAGTTGTATTATCCTTGGGGACGATAAAGATAAGCGTGCAGTTTATTTGCTGGGATACGGTGATTTCTTGTACAAGACGACTGAAGTTTTACGACTCCAAGCTTTATATGTTGCTGACGATGAAGACCCTGAATACTTCCAGCAATTACTCTTGGAAGCAAAAAACCAGAACGATCCTTATACAGCATGGAAATCTGGGTTAGACTTTGATGAATTTGTCGCTAGTCTGTATGGCGAGAGTAGTAATGATAATGGTAAATCTAAAGCCACTACTGCTACTAAAACTAAACAGTCTAAGACTGATTTTGAGGGCAGTTTTAGTTTTAAGGTGCAGCTTGACGAAGAAGCAAGAAATTCTATTTTGAATTTGTATCAAAAGGGCTATCAACTTGATGAAATTGTCAAAGCAGTATTCAATTTATCCCGTCAAGATGGTAGGTCATACAAGAAATTTAGAAACGTTGTTGAAGAATTTTTAAATAGCTTTAAAGGTGGCTGTGAAGATGATATTTGAACTGACCATGCCTTTACCCCCTTGTATGAACGAAATTATTAACCAGGCACGGTCGAGTTGGCAAGCTAGTGCTGAACTTAAGAAGTACTGGACAAACTTAATTGGTGAATTTGTTAGTGAATGTGAATTTTATTTAGATAGTACAGTTTGGATTGAGTTTCATTGGTATCTCAAAAATTTTGCACGAGATAGTGATAATGTAGCTGCTGCCGCTAAATTTATTATGGATGGGCTAGTTACAGGGCGAGCAATTCGTAACGATAACCTGACAGTTATCCAATCACCTGTTGTTCATTATTATCATCGCAGTAGTGGTGATGATGGTGTGCTATTAAGACTTTCACAATCACCTGATTTTTTATTAGATAATTTTATTGTATCTAACAAATTTTCTAGAAAAAATTTAGAAAGACACAATCAAAAAATCACACATTTAATCTCAAACCAATTGTAGTTTCTCTAAAGGATAATAGTAATGTTACGTTATAAAGAATATACTTGGTTGATTGGTGAACTAAATGCAGGCAAGAATGTTAATTTATGGGGTAAACAGGATATTGGTAAGACTTTTACTGTTAAAAATTCTTTACTAAAAGATATTACTTTAAAGTCTGTTTATCTCAATCTTGAATATCCTTTTAGTGTGGCTCATCTATTTGATGTTATTCCTATGAGTTTTGATTTGTACTACCAGCAGGATTGGCAAAATATAATAAGCGAATTATCTGATGGGTTAAATAGACTACTTGTGATTGATAATTTTGATAGATTGCACTTTGTTAGTGATGGTTTTAGCGACGATTTATTGAGATTACAACAGTTGGCTAAACTAGAAAATTTTTCTTTACTATTAATATCTCGGATGCCGCTAAGATGTTTCCATTTTACGGGTTTTGCTAACTGTTTTGAAGAATTGGAATTAAACGAAACTAATACTTGGACTTTTGGAAAGTAGATATGTGATTTCTATATATTGTGATTTGGTGATATTCCAGTTTGGGTAGATTGTTGTTTTAAGCAACAAAGCAAGTTCGACTCTTGCTATCACCATTGGGAATGAAACTACTACTGAGACTGAAAATTAACGAGTACATATCTATTAAATAGTTGTGGAATTGTTAATAGAGTAAGGGGTAGGTTAGTAGTGTAGTTCTCAGCAAATCCCAATTTGTGCCGGGGCAAGAGTAATTAAAAATCTTGTGACCTGCATTTTGGAGGGATAAATTATGTTGAAGAAGTTTGCGTTTAATGGCTTGAGAAACCTTAATGCTGCTTTTGGAATGGTGTCTTTGACTGCTATTGCTTTAGGCACTGTAGCAACTTTTTCTGGTTTGGGCTTATTGTACTTAGCTAAGGGCGGATTCCCAATCGTTGAGAAAGAACGCTCCGAACAAATTGCCTCTATTGGCACTGGTGCTATTGTATTAGGCTTTACCGGAATTATTCTTGCTTCCTTGGGCGGTGCTTTCTTAAGCGTTGTTGAAGAATCGGAGGAAACTAATTCGAGTAGAGAAACTGCAAAAATAGCTGACATAAAACCGCTTGTATTAATAAAAACTGAGAGCTTTGAAAATTTTGATTGTCTGCTTTCAATTTACACTTACACGGTGATGAATTTTGAAAGACATCCTGATTCAAAGTGCTTGGTTATTTGTAGATTTGAGGAAGAACCATATCGGAAATCCGTACTTTACGAAGAACTACGTTCTCACCAAATTGACGACTTGGCAGTAATCTATGATGAAACAGATCCAGACAGATTAATTGGACAAACATTCTCCTCATATAAACCTTTACCTTGTGAAGCTTTAGAGGAGCATTTAGATATACACCGATGCTATATTAATGCAGTTAATAGTGAAGAATTTAGTTCTTGCTATTTGCGAGTATGTGCTGGGTGTAAGTTACTGCATGGTGCCAATAATATTGTTTGTGGGATTCATCCACATGGATGGTTTGAGAATGGTTGCTGTCCAGATAAGCAATGGGATGAACGTAAGGCGTTGTTTCCATTTGAAGATGATGCTGTTGTCGAAAATTTAAATAGAGAAATATCGTCCAATCAAGCGAATATTTGCAAATTTTACGGCAATCTTATCTTGTGGGATGAATACGCTAACCGTAGGTTTTCTTTTTCCTATTCCGGTATCTTGCTGAAACATTCTGACAGACTGCTTGAGCTTGGTATGGAAGCAAAACTTCTTTCTTACATCCAGTATTTCCGTACTCGAAATGTAGTGGTCTTTGACTACGTAGCATCAGGACGAGTTTTAGAGTTTGCAAAGGAACTCAATGGCATAGCTCAAATCGAAGTTGATGGTGATGAAATATCTATCTTTTTTGATATATATGCGCCCTGTCATCGCTTTCGCCGTGATGGTGTAGCACTGCATCCTTACTCAACTTTCGTTCCTCAAGAACTCAGATATAACTACAACTTGGTTAGCTACGTTAACTACCTTAAGAGTAAAAAATTTGGAGTGCTGGGATGAATAAGGAAGTTTCTCAAAGCTGCGAGTACAAGCCGGAAAAATCGCATTTCGCATTTTTGCAATTTCTGTATCTTGAACTGGTAATTTCTCCAATTTAACAGCTGCAAATTTTGGAAAACTTAGTTCATCTAATTGCTTAAAAAGGCAATTTATCCTCCTTCCTCCTGCTATTGGTTGGGATACGTATAAAAGCTTTCACTCAGTACGGGGGTTTCCCCCGCTACTGGGTGGTAAGCCGCTAAGCGCCGCCCATCAGTAATTCATGGAGGAACCACATTATGTCTGCTTTTGCAATATCGCCTTTTATGCAATCTGTTAACGATGTTTTGTTTCCAATCGAGTTGTTTTTGATGGTCTTCCCAATCTTCTATGTGATATTTGTCCCTGCTCAATCAGTATCACTTCAAGTTAGTAATAGCGTTGGGGTGATTTCTGAAGAGTTGCCAGTTTTGGAAACTCATGGGGATTTGACTGGTGTTGGCGCTGTTTCTGTTCGGGAAGAATTTTCTAAACCAGAATCTTCGATTATTGAAACTGCACCGCCAGTTGCTGAAACTGGGGTTGCGGATGAAGCTAGACAGCTTGTGCTGGTAGATGTTAAGGAAGAAAGGAAGAAGCTTTTGGATTTAGGTGTGCGGAAACTGCGACAGTTCTGCAAAGAACGCCGAATTCAAGGCTATTCTACCGTCTACAACCGTAAAAAACTCGATGGACTCGTTGACTTTCTGATCGCGCAACAAGTGACCTCTACTCAAGTGGTCGAGTGTGTGGAAATGCTTGCTTAGAATTAGAATTTGGTGAAAAGCCTCGGTAAAAACTGGGATTGCAAAACTACTCCCTTGGGCTAGGATAATACTTGCTTGATGACTCTTTCTATTAAGGTTGAGCTTCTAAAATGCGTCCTATACTTCTTGGCGATAGTGTTGGTAAACCTCTCCTAGCGGCTTCTTCTGCTACCTGCATATGGTAGTGGTGCTTGGAACGACTAGGTTTTCGGTTCTTGCTCCATTCGCTAATTTCGACAATTTTGCTTGCCTCTGTACTTTTGCACTTCTTAGGTCTGCCTACGTTGACACCCAATACTTCATTAGCTTTTGCGATCGCTGACTCCTGGGTTTCTGACAAGATGGTACTTGATGTCCATCTTTTCTTCCACTTTGCTATTGAGTTTTCGGTTACACCAATCTCTTGGGCTAAAGCTACATATTTTTTGCCTTCGTTTAGCCCTAGCAGAATTTTCGCTCTTTTGCTAACTTCATCGCTGCTCGTTGCCGCTATGTGTTCTAGTGCTTGTTTTTCAAGAGAATTTAATATCTGAAGATGAGGCATCTAAAAATTTACCCCTCTTTACTGTACAATTTTGCCAAATGGAATGAAGCCTGATATACTCTTTTTGTAGCGTTCATTTTTTCTAAAAACCCACCCAAAGCCCTGTTTGCACCAGGGCTTTGAGGAGAAAACAAGCCCACTTGTTAGTAAAACAAGGCGGAACATTGTTTTGTCAATTTAATTAACTAGAGACATCATATCATGAGTTTAGCCAGTTTTACAAATCTTTCTTTCGGTAGATGTATTTTTCCCAAAAATAACACCAAAAAATATCTCTTCAATGAAATTGGTTTTAAATGGGTTAATAATAATAGTTTTCTACTGCGAAAATTCTCTTCGGGAGATTGTTTGATAATTAATTGTTCATTATTTACAAAAATTAATTATTTTCTAATAATAGCACTTTCATCCACTGGAGAAAGTGCCATCAGTCCTGCTGCTTGAGTTTTTCTACTTTCTGCTTAAGCTTTTCAAAATTGAACTTATCTTTTTTAGGCAATTTGTGACCCGGAGTATCAATATGTCTGAGGTGCATAATCCGGCAATTGTATATATTTCTCCTGCGGAGTTAGTTGTTCATCCGAAGCTGATAGAAATATACGGTGAAAATGAGACTCGTCCCGCTTTAGAAAAAAGTATCTCGGAAAAAGGGATTCTGGAATCTTTGAAGGTATCTGCACGCACTGGTGTAAATGTCGTCTTGGCAGGCAAGTGTCGTTTGCAGATAGCCCGCCAGTTGGGAATTTCTGCTGTGAAAGTAGAATTTGTCGAGTCTAGTTCGCCTGAAGAAGATTTGAAATTAGTGCTTGATTTTAATCTCCACCGCGAAGGCGGGAAGACTCATTACCAGAAATTTCACGAAGGGCAGTACTGGGAGAGCGTGCTTCGTCCCCAAGCCAAAGAAAGACAACGGGAAAGCGCTCGTCGTTTGAATGAATCGAAGTATTCAAATTTGAACACTTCGATAGATGAGAGTACCTCTCAATTAAAAAAAGGTAAACCTGTGATTCGGGAGGTATCGGAGAATCTAAGGATAAGTGTTGGCAGTTATCACAAGGGTAAGAAAGTATTTGAATATATTTCTCAATTACGTGATTTGCAAAAATTTAAGGCAGTTGTGGCACTGGAGGTGGAATTTAACCGGAGTATTGATGCAGCTTACAAGTTTGTTTGCAATCAAGACATCTGTAACCAGGTTATAGACCTGATTGAAGCGGATGAGATAGGTAGTATAAGTGATGGTATCGCTTGGATGCGGAATGGCGATCGCAATCCGTTTCGGCGTTTCCAAGTTGGTCAAGTATATCAATTTAAGAAAAGACTGCGGACAGAGTTGGAAATTGTGGGGCGTGTTATAGGTATAACTAATGAATTTGTTGTCTTTGGATTGAGGAATTTAGTAAATATGAACCTAGAAATTGTGAATCTACGTCCGCGACAGATTGATGCGGAGTTGCAAGATGAACCATCTGCGGAACAGAGAGCAAGAATACTTCACTTAATGGAAAAGTTTAGGGATGTTTTTCCAGTTCAGGTATCTTTAGCGGAGTTGTTAAAACTACCAAATTTAACTGATAAAGAGGAGGTTTTATTGCGGATGTACGAGTCTGACGTATTTGAAAAAACTTGGGAGGATTATAAGAACCAAATGCAAGCAATGGAAGTATCTACAAATAGAAAAAAGGGTAATATTCGTGCTGCATAGGTAGCTGTGAGCAGTTAATCTAGCAGAGAATTTATCCCACAATTTAACGTTACCTAATAGATTAGCATCTCAATACTGATTGCAGTACGGGTTCATTTTTTGGGTGCTGAACTCGTATGAATATATTTGACTGTTTTTTGTTTTTAAATTCGTTGGTGGAGTGTAATTTCATCTTCACCCATTGTACTAACCTCTGCCAGTTTTTGGTGACACTTTTAGGTGTTACTAGCTTTGCATTCTTATTCCAAAACTATTTTCTAGATTTAGTCACAACTTCGCTAGAACTGACGTATTTAAATAGCTCTCAAAAAAAAGTTGGGTAGCCGCATTGTTGTTGGTGAAGCGTGTTGGACTAAATCTTAGCCTAAGCCTATGTATGTCTAAGCCTAAACAAGTATAAGCCTCTGTTTGCTTTCAACCACGAGACGATTACCAGTCGTCTCCAACAAGCGGATAACCAACCGCTTCTTAATAAAACAAAAATTTCAAATTTAGGCTAACACATTTTGACCAACAGCGAGGCTACCTGATGCACTAAAACCATCAGGACAGTCACTCATGTTCCAAGAAGATTTCGGGGCAGATGTTGATAACAGGCCCCAATTAAGTCTTTCACAGCCTGCAAAAAAGAAAATCAAACCCCACCTACCCGCAGAATCTTTGGGTAAACGCTACGTAGAGCGTTTTTGGCATCCATTTGGGGCGATAGTTGCCCCTTCTTTAGTAGAAGGTGCAAAACCAGCATGGCGCACTATCGATTATTACCTGCAACCTTCCCAACTGTGGAAGCTGCACCAAGATAAGTCAAAATTAGTAGGTCTACGCTTTGACAACACAACCCGTTACGCCACAATCGATTTGGACTTTTTTGGTGACTACCATAACATTGAATCTATAAATCGCATCAAAGCCGCATTAGAGGAAATCGGCATAGTCGATATCGTTATTCTCCAGTCCAGCTTTAGTGGTGGTTATCACTTAATTTTAAACTTTGCATCTCCCCTGCCTACCTTTGCCGTAGCTTGCGCCTTAGAAATTACTTTGAGAAATGCAGGCTTTATCCTGCGCCAAGGACACCTAGAAATCTTCCCAAACACTAAACCATATAGTGCCAAACAAATAACCAACTACAAAGCCATCCGTTGTCCCATGCAACCGGGTAGTGGGTCATTTTTACTTGATGATGACTTACAAGCTATTAGCGACTCAGTTTCCATTTTTCTCGACTATTGCGATCGCGCGGCCAGTCGGCAAGATTTAACCAAATTAAAACGGGTAGCGAACAAAGCCAAAAAACAAATTGCACAGGAGAGATATCGTAAGCAAGAGTCTGCTGATGCTGCACAGTGGCGTGCCAACTGGGAAGAAATAATTGCGATCGGTTGGACGGGACAAGGACAAACAAACACCCTCCTACAAATCTTTGCAGGCTACGGAATCGTCTTTCTAGACTTAAGAGGCGATAAATTAGTCGAATTTTGCCTCTCCACCGCAATTAACGCCCCTGGTTATAAGCAATATTGCCGACACCAACATGAAATCGAAGCTAGAGTACGGCATTGGGTAGAATGCACAATTCGTAACAAATGGTACAGTGCCTACGTTAGTTATCCCGAACGGCTGTTGGGTACATTCGCCAACACATTTGCAGAAGCCATAGCAGGTGTTAGTAGCATTGATCAACCTAAAGATAACGTAATTCCATTTGACCGTCGCCACCAACAGAACTGGGAACGTAGTCAACAAGCCCAACGACGCATCCAGATAGTAGTAACAGCAATAGAGTGGGATAGTGGATTACCAGCAGGGGCTACTGAACGGGCAAAAGCTATACGTGCTGAGTATAAACACCGCTTTAACAAAACTATCTCTCAAGAGACACTACAAAAGCACTTACATTTGTGGCATCCCACACGCTACATTTTAGACCCTTGGGCAGAAAATAGCTTAAACCCTTATCAATCAAGCGAGAACGGGCAATTTTACGAATTTCAAAGCTCATTTGTAAAACACGATACTCAAAATCCTTGTGGAATAAGTAATTACGTTCATTCTTTCTATATGAAGGTTTTTTGTAAGTGTTTACCTCCTGCTGCTACAGCCCCCCAAGGGCTGGAGTCAGCAGGGTTTGTTGAACAACTTGATGTTTCTCAGTCAGACTTAGCTGTCATCCAGCCTGCGGAAAATCTTGAATTCATAAATTCTTCTAATACTGCTGAAATTAATTCAAATAAAACTACCAATCAATTAGAGAATTCGGTTCATACAAACATTTTACAATCAAATGAATTCAGTTCTCATCAGGATTTTATATACCTGTGTAGCTCCGGCACGTCGTCAAAAGTTGATAATCAAAACTTATCTAACATGGAGGATAACGGGCTGGGTGTAGTTTCGATACCTGCTGCGGCTTCACTAGAACAACCACTCCAAAACCCCAACAATGGCTTGCACGGTGCATCTGTTGGTGACGAGACTGCTGATGATTCCTACCGCATCGAGGAACTCAAGCGAGTGACAAAACTACGGCTAATGGCTTTAACCCAAGCTAAGGCTAAGGTGCGCCAATACTGTGTAATCACGGGACATATTCTCAGCACTCAGGAACGCGATCGCTTAGAGCAACGTGCCAAAATGCAATTCTACCTCGATTCCGGTAACGAAACTCTAATTGCAGAAGCTAAGGAGTGGGCGACTGCCAATCCTGGGTGTCTACCGTTTTCCTTGGAGTTGGAGAGCGAAAAATTTTGGGAAAGATGAGGGACATCAGGCGGTAAGATGTTTGTTATTTTAGATTTTAACTGCACAAAAAGAGGTGATTCAGCTTTACAGAAGTAATTATACTTGTGAGTAAAATTTGGTACAAAAATATAGAAGGAGATATGAAAGATATCTTAATGGAAAAACTGTTTAATCAAGCAATTGAACCAATCTTCCAAGCCAACAATTTAACTAAATATTCAGCACTCAAAAAAAGAGATGATGAATTTAAATTACTGTTTCATATTGAATTAGCAGAATACGTGGACTCGAAAAGAGGATTTAATTTTTCTCTATTTATTCGTGACTTTTTAAGTGAAGATTGCTTGCCGTACAGGGACGCTATTCAACAAAAATATGGAAAGCGGGCAGCAGATTTGATTGGGGAATTAATTTGTATTTGAAAGCAAACAAAGTTAGTTGGTAGTTAGAATTTATGACTATACGGTCACCGTTCCGTGCAACTTTAACACTATGTATCTGTATTTTCTTGACTTAATTGTTGCTCAAACTCAGATATTGAACCTGTAGTTACTGCTTTTTCTAACAATTGATTCAATAACTCAATATCATATAATTCATTTAATTTTTCTACTAATTCAGTAGAAACATCTTTAAATCGAATTGTTAGGATTTGAGCAATATATTTCTGGGT
Source organism: Kalymmatonema gypsitolerans NIES-4073 (assembly GCF_002368435.1). GTDB lineage: Bacteria > Cyanobacteriota > Cyanobacteriia > Cyanobacteriales > Nostocaceae > Kalymmatonema > Kalymmatonema gypsitolerans. Next base: position 91,779 of record NZ_AP018264.1, on the reverse strand, counting down.
AGCTTCTGCTATACCTATGCGTTCTATGCTTGTCATGTATGTCATTTCTTGTTCAGCCTCAAAACGCTCCAATTCTGCTTTGAAATTTAAATCTAACTCCGGTGGTAGAGTCATTAATCTATCTAGCAACCGGAAGATTTGCTGGATTTTATCTCTACTATAGCCTAACTCATACATTCGTTTAATTAAGCTCAACTTCCACTGCAATCGGCCTGCTAAATCTTGAGTTGTCGCTTGTGTCCGCAGGTGCGCCATCACCAGAACGGCAAAAGGACTATCACTTTGTTGCAATTCTAACCAACGAGATTCATAGTCCAGTAGCTTGACAATGGGAAATTGAAGACTAAGGCGACATCCCCAACGACCATAACTATACTCTTGTGGTCGCCAGTTGGCTTGATTATCCCCCAGAATTGCCAAGCTAACAACTTCTTGGTTATAACGGTCAAAGATTCTGTAGTGGTAAGAAAACATCCGGTTAGGGAAGTTGGTATCTACTTGGCTTTGGATTTCGAGATGAATCAGCAACCAAGTTTCCTTTCCATCTTTTAGCCAAACTTTGATTAGCTTATCGACGAATTGTTTACCAATTTCAGATTCTCTCACCAACTGCTGAAGTTCTTTCTCAAGGAATTCATAGCCTCTCTCCCAATCAATTTCTGCTTGAATCTCTGGAAAGAAAAATGCAAGAAACGCTTCAAAATATTGTTCTACACCTTCCTTCCAAGCACCATCATAATCAGCTCGTACTTCACTCATAGATTATTTCCGATCAAAATATCATAATGCCTTTTTTGAAAGTCAAGTTACTTTAAACGACATAAAATTTATGACTAATTTACATATCAACAAATGTTGTTTTAATGTGGAATTTTGTTGCTTGGCTTTTTGAGCGAGAGGTTGCATACTCAAAGTAGTTTATTCAAAATAAATTAGGAAAATTTTATTGAGCAATATAGTTGCCAATTTCTTTATTTTATTAATTTATTGACTTTGTGTTTACAAATTTAAAAATTTAGATTGACATTAATCTAATACAACAAAGTTTAATCACTTTGTAAATAATATATGACCCGAAAAAATAAAGAACAACCAGCCATGTCAAATAATACTTCCTCCAATACTAATGGTAAACCTCAAAAGCGACTGATAATTATAACAGGTGATAAAGGTGGCGTGGGTAAAAGTACCTTTGCACGAGCAATATTTCAACTTTACATTAATAAAAATTTACCCTGTGTTGCTTATGAAGCTGACTTAAGGAATCCTCAGATAGAAAGATATTTTCAAAAAGATTACCGCCCTATAATACGTTATATTGATATCTTTCATAGAGGTGGTGCTGACGATTTATTAATTAATCTAGATGAGAGTGATTGTCCTATCACATTATTAGACTTACCTGCACAATCTGGAGGTTTCTTTGAAAGTTATGTCAAAGAGCTTGCATTTTTTGAAGTTCTGAAAACTGAAATTAATTGTCGAGTGACAATGGTTTCAGTGATTAGTAGAGTTCTTGACTCTATCAATGTTTTAGAAAAACTTCGTGAACTTTGTAAAGACCAAGTAGATTATACTGTTGTCAAAAATCTGTTTCATGGTGAAGAAGAAAAGTTTGAGCGATATAATGACTCTTCCCTACGTCAGAATATGCTTGCAGAAGGTCTAATAGAACTTGTAATGCCAGATTTATTCTACAAGTCTTATGACTTTCTTGACCGCCATGCTTTAACCTTTAATGAAGGTCAGACTCATAAAGAAACAAATATTGTAATTAAGTCAAGAATTAAATCTTGGCTTGCTGAGTTTGAAGCGCAAATTAAGCCAGCATTTAATTTATTGGGTTTTGATATACAACCAGATGACTGTTACTACCCAGCAGTTGTGGAAAAATCTAAAGAGCTTAAAGAAAACGAAGAAAAAGAAAAAGCTAAAAACCAAGATACAAATTTACCATCTGAAGATATAGCTGCTTAATTGAATAGGTTGCTTGGTTTTTATGTTTGGAAAGCGTTTTGTAATTACATCGGGTGATGCTCGTGTGGGTAAGTCCACAGTTTCTAGGCTCTTGCTGGAATTGTACTTGAAAAGTAAATGCAATGCGCGTGTTTTCTACCACGGTTATCGTAATAAGCTATCGATGTATAAAACAAAAGGTTTTGAAATAAACCATTTGGGATTGTCTAGGGGCGATTCGGATAGATTATTACTGGACTTAGAAATGTTTCCAAATATTGATGTAGTTTTGACAGATATGCCAGGTCAAAACCATCAAGAGTTAAAGTTTTTTGATAAAGATATTTCACTGATAGGAAATCTTAACCATCTCGGATATCGCGTTACTTTCTTGCACCCGATATCACATCGTAAAGACTGTGTTGAAGATTATCTTGAGGATTTATACAACCATTTTGGTAGTCAAGTTGACTATGTTGTTATCAAAAACTATTACTTTGGCAAGCAATTTCGATACTATGAAGGTAGTAGATTCCAAGCTGATATTAAAAAATTAAATGGCTTAGAGCTAGTTTTGGGGGGATTGCATAACGAATTTTACGAGTTGCTTGAGGATACTGGTTTACCCTATGCTCAACTTATTGAAAGTAACTTGCCTCTTAATACTATTCAGCGTTCGATAGTATTTAACTGGATGGAGAATTTTCATAACTCCATTGTGACTAATGAGATAGCTACTAATTATTTAGGATTAGGTAATCACTGTACAGAACTAGCTTCTGTAGGTACAAATCAACAACATCCTTCCAATTTTGATGTAAATGAAGATATTGAATCTGAAGAATGGTAAGTATGAGCTTTACCAAACTGACAGTGAGGTTTTAAATTAATTATTTAAACCACCTATGACCAATATTGCAAAAGTTGTTGAAAAAGTTATTGCAGAATATTCTGAAGAAAAGAAAGCAGAGGTTACTGATTGGATACTTAAATTAGGCGTTCGACCTGATGACCCCTTGTTTAACCTATATGCGGAACTAGGAACAACCCAATTTGCGTTGCAGCAGTTACCTGGTAGGCTTGACTCGCTTGTGGTGGGTTGGACTGACATGGTGGACGATAAGTTAAATAGTGCTTCTAAGGTGGCAATACAACAACAAAAAAGTGCGATCGCCCAAGCTGCTAAGGATTTAATTAAGATGACTAAGCAAGCTGGTGGCGCATTGCCTCTCTTGGGTGTAAGTAATTGGCGATTGGCACAAGTAGCGGGAGTGTTGGGTTTTGTACTGGCTTTAGGAACTGCAATTGGTGTTTTTACGTATAAAACTATTGCTGGAAGTGTAACTTTTCAGCAGGCGGCTTTTGGATCTGCCATTTTACAACCCGAAGATAAAAAGCTTCTGGATTGGGCTAAATCCAATGAAGGTAAAGTAGCGCGTAGTATTTATGTTAGAAACGCTGCCATCATTAAAACTTGCCGCCAGCAGAAGAAGTATTCAGGCGGCTGCATAATTGCAGTTGATTAATTTTCTAGGCAACCCAGCCTTTGTATCCCTTATTACTCGTTTTAGCTGTATCCTTTTGACTATTTTGGTTGGTTTTGACTTTGGTGTGGGTTGCTTGAGTAACTTCTTCTTCGATTTTCATGTCTGCAAAGCTGAGGATTCCCAGGCGGATAGCTTCACGGATAGCGTTTAATCTATCTTTGACTCCCAACTTGATAAATGAATTATGTAAATATGACCTGACTGTACCTTCGGAAACATACATGACATTAGCAATTTCATTATTTTTCATGCCACCAGCCGCTAATTTGAGAACTGTAATTTCTTTATTAGAAAAATCACTTAACAAATCTAGTGAATCTCTATCGGCTGTGTCATTTGACCTAAGATTATCAATCAAAATGCGATTAATAGTTGGGTCAATCCATGATTCATTATTGTATGCAGCCATTACTGCTTCAATGAATCTTTCTCCTACTTCTTCTCTGGCATTATTTTTACAGTAGTAGCAGTCTGCGCCATTACTAATTGCTGCGTTAATGGTATCTCGGCTGCTATTTGCAGTCATAACCACTATTTTAATTGACGTGTGTTTGCATTTGATTAAACTTATGACATCAGTGCCATTGATATCAGGTAAATCAATATTTATCACCACGATATCTGGCTTTTGTTGGTCAACAATTTCTATTCCTTCTTTTCCGGTTTTAGCAAGGCCACATACCTGGATTTTACCAGTTTCAGATAATATTGCTGCCGCGCCAACCCTAGATATGTTCTCATTTTCAATGATGACAACATTAATAGGTTTCATATTACATACTGTTTGGTTTAGTATTGTCCCTGATAATAATACTTATACCACTTACTTTTTACTGTTTCTTAATCTTTACAGTTACTATAAATTAATCAGCTTATTTAAAAACTTTATTTTTAATTTTAAAAAATTTACAAAGTGATTGGATGGTTTGTGTAGTTTTCATTAAGCAATCTATTTACTAGGCAATTTTATTGATCAGTTTTAGTTTTAATAGTATTTATCAAACTTAGGGAGTAATAAACGATTTTTTATGAATTTAAATCAACTTTTAGGATGGATAGAAAATATTGTTGTTTGGTCTTTAATAGGAATGCTATGTTTGGTCGGGTTAGGCAGATTACCTGTTAACCCGACAAGTTTGTTTGACTTTACTGCGTCTTTTTACTATTTTTCTGTTGCGGTTGTTATTTGCCCCAAAACTCCCTTGAGTTTTAATAACAAGCTAGTTTTGGGGTTTATAGCTTTTTCTTATGGTGTGTGCTTTGGGTTGATTTAATTTAATCTATCTCTTGAACAGCATCCTGGTTTTTGAATTGTTGTTGGTTCTGTTCGCAGTGTGCTTGTTGCTCATCGAACAGAGCCTTAAACCGTTCAAATTCATTATGGGTAAGGTTATTGATGATAATAGAGTAATTCTCTGAGCTATGATTGCGAGATGCTAGGAGTGCTTCTTGACTTGCTTCTGAATCAGGCGAATTTCTATCAAGGCTAAGAGTTTGTGAATCTTCTTCTGATTTTAGACTTGCAGTATATGTCTCACTTTTATAAAGGATACTTTGTGTCTCTTTATCTGGTTTTCCAAATATATTTAAGCGGTCTAAAATTACAGGGATAACAAATTGTTGAATTTGGAAATTAGCGATAATAGATTGTACTTGATCGTGTTGATCTTCTTCTACTAGGTCGCCATTATTGTCGTCATTTTTATCTGTAAAGTTTTTTAGAACGTCTGGTTCAATTGTATTGTTTTTAGACTGGCTTACTTCGGGTTGTAAAGATGACTCTGGACTAACTGGATTAACAAAATTGATAGGTTTTATTTCTGTGGAGCTTAACTTTACTTCCTCTTGCGCTATTTCACTGATTCTACTCATTTCTGAATTTAACTTTAACACAGCCTCTTGTCGTTCCTCAGCAGTTGGAGGATTTTTTGCATATTCTTCAAATTTCTCATCAGGTATATTAAGCTGTGCGATTAATTCTCTGAGGAGACAAGCTTGCATTGCTGGAGTTAAACCTTCTACTGGAAACTCGATTAATTCTTTCATAATAAAATTACCTTTCTACTAAATCTTTTTTGACATCTTTGAGTGCATTATTGATGCGATCGCTCATAAATTGAAAATCTTGTAATGTTTCATCACTAATGTTACTTACTTGAGTCTTTCCTTGTTTGACATATAGCAAGATATTATCCTTTTTATCTTTAACTAGATAAGTTTGGTTTTGAGTTTGAGTAGCAATCTGATATTTTTCTGTTTGGACTGTCATAATGCCATTAATATCCTCTTGTCCAATTGTCTTAACTACACGTTGAGCAAGACTGGTCATCTCATTAACTTTTTCTAATTCTTTAATGTCTTGTTCCATTGCCTTAAAAGCATTCTCAAGACTAATATTTTCTTGAATGTATAAATTAGTTATCTCCTGAATTCTATTGAGATATGTGTCTGATTTACCGAGTTTTTCAGCTGCTATATACCAGTCTTGGAGATTTTGCACTGTATTAGCTTTCATCCGCTCGATAATGCTATCCATCACTCCAACTTGCTGTATTTTGGGTTGAGCAGGTGATGCGAGTGCTTGGTTAATATTTGGTTGTTGGCTTTGTTGTGATGAAAAAATGTTCTTGTCGTTAGAAATTAATGAGTTATCTGATACTTGTGTATTAGTAGAAATAATATCGCTACTAACTTTGGTGTTTTCTACAGGATTAAATACTGCGTATCCTTGGGAAGTTTGTTCTACTCTGTACCCTTTTTCTTGAAGATAATTTTGAACTAATTGGTCAGTTCCTTGTGCATTTCCGACTAGAAAAGAGCTTTTCACTGCTATTGCCTTATCAAGTAAGGGTTTATAGTGATTTTCAAATGTTTGGGCAATTTGCTCGCTTGTTACTCCACGCCACGGGCCAGATCCGGACACCATAATCATGTCTTCTTTTGAGTAATTTCCTGTGTTGGCACGTTCCCCCCATGCTTGCTCGTAATTTCGTGTGCTTGAAGCTGTATCAAGGGGTGCAGCTGATTTACCGATAAACTGGGTAGCTATTTGGGCCATCGCAATGTCTTTTTTCATGTGTTCAGCGACGGCGGCGTTTATAGGTTCGAGTTGGGACAGTGGATTTGTGGGCCGCAGAGCAGTCTGTTGGGACTTGTCCTGCTGGGTTTGTACTGTAGTTTGTTGTGATTTTGCAACTACATATATATACGCTTCGCTAAGGGCTTGAATAAATGCGGATTCTTTACCCTTACCCTGCCACTGTTGATCCTGGGCATTAGTAATGCTTGTACAGTTTTCTAACCAATTGACTCCCCCACGTTTGGCGATCGCCTCAGTTAGCCGGGGGTGTTGTTCGAGTTTAGCCTGAAGCACTTCTACCATTAGCTGGTATTCATCAACTGATGGATGCAACTGCTTTTGGTGATTAAATGCGTGTTCGGCGGATGCGTATGCTACCCCTTGAGGTTTTTGGACATGGGTTTCTACTCCATACTGCCCGGCGGGGGCTTCTGGATTATTTTTGACTGAAACTTGGTAATCGTTTTGCAGCTTGCCTTGTTCTTTGGCGAGTGCAGTGGCAAGGCTGAGTGCTACTCCCAGCCCATCTTTGGAGTCGGGGCTGATATTTACTGGAGTTGCAGGTTGTTTTTGGATGGTTGGGAACGGAACAATTTTGCCATTGACATAATCTCCTAGTGGCTCCATGAATAAGCCATATACCTGACTCTTACTCGCTTGAGTTTGGGTAAGTTCTTTTGGTGAATGCTTCTCCCATCTCGCCCAGGCTTGCTGGTAACTTGGGTCTTGGATCATTTGGGTGGTAATTTTGTATTGCTTACCTACCCGAAAAGCAACTTGCTCGCCGTTTTTACCTTGGGCGATCGCAATATCTCCCTCATTGATACCATAAGTTTTTTGGTAGTCTACACCTCTGGTAGTGTGTATCCTACCGTGTCCGCGCATAGCATCAATGGTTGTTTTAACTGGTATCGTGGCAGCTTCGCCGTGCAGATGCAGCGTATAAACCATTGGTACTGGTTTGCCAGATATAACCGGGTTGTCTGGAATCTGAGGATTAGCAGCGCGTACCGCAGTGGAATTGCCAATGGCGATAATTTCTTCGACAGTTGGTTGGTTTGAAGGGTGTGAGGGTATGTTTTGGGCGACTTCTCTGAGGCTGGTATAACTGCGCTCTACTTTAATTTCTCCCCCTGGTGTCCACTCGTTAGCTTTGATGGTGAGGTCGTTGTTGCTTTGGACTACCGCACGCGGAGGTTGGTTTGAGGTGAGGAAGTTCTCAAATTTTTGGCGAACGCTGTTTTCTCTGCCCAGGTCATTTTTAATTGACCAGATGTTGATAGACCATCTACCAGCCTCAGTATTCAGTGCAGCGTGTTCGTTCTTGCAGTTAAAGCGGGTTACTGTACCCGACTCAAGTTTAAACTCTTGGTATGGTGCGTCCTGATTCTCTTCCCTAGTCCATGCCATTCGTTCCTTAGCAGCGCGATAGCCCCAGTCAGAATTTCCGATATTAATGTTGCGGGCTTCCGTCGCGGCGTAGGAGTCATCGCGGTGATAGTTTATGCCAGCACCGGGGTTCTCGGAATAAGTTACCAGCACAATATCAGCGTCAGGATATACTTGTTTGACAAGTTCCATCAAAGAGTCGTCCTGCACCCCTGGCTTAAAGTCTTTATCCTTCAAATCCCATTTTGCACCGACCCAGGCGACTTGTCTCAGTGGTGCATAGTTGGATTTGTCATTTTCAAGTATGGGTTTGAGGTGGGTTTCAAGATGCGATCGCAGCTGGTCTACTTTTTCCTCGCTTACCTTACCCAATATTTCGATAGCTTTAGTTGGATTGGCTTGACGTGAGTTGGGTAATAATATTGGTTGATTCTTAGCTTCTGCTTGTATATCCGTTATTACTTGTATCTCAACCGCGTTTTGATAGACTTGTGAAATTCCTGCAACTGTGGCGTTAGTATTCAATTGAATATTAGTTGTATTCTTTTCAGATAAAGCTTTAGCGGGAACAATTGGTACTGGAGAATCTTTTTGATTGAGTTCTCTTGGACGGTTGGGAAGTGCTTTTAGAGCTTTTTGGTAATCACTATTTTCTGGAATATGGTTTAATTTTAAAAGACTACCTTCAGTTGCAACTTTTTGATTTAACTCTGCACTAAGCTGTTCGTAGCGGTCAAAACCATCAACTTCACCAATATTAATAGCTTCTCCAAGCAAAGTATTTAATTCTTTGTTTATTTTCTCACTAATCTCATTTTTATTAAAAATAAATGTAGCTGTGTTACTCTCAATAAAATAGTCGTTTTCAGTAGATTTTGATTCTAACCAAGTGGCTACAGCGATCGCGTCTTGTGCGGGAACTACTAATCCAAAAGCTTCTTTAGTTTCTAAGAGCGATCCATCGGGCGAACCATATTGTTGATTTGGATTATAAAAATATACAGTTTGTTGGGCAATAATTGGAGTGGGTTGTGAGGGTATATCTGCACTTTTGATATGACCACCAGCACGGTTAATAAAGGTTTGTCTTAATTCGCTGCTGATAGTAGTTTCATCAAGTACGAATACAGTCATTCCTTTTTTAGCTTCTAACCGAGCTTGTGATACAGGAAGCTGTTCGTATGATACTCCTACTTTTTCGAGATACTTTTTGGTTTTTTCGGCTATATTTTCATCAACTGCTAATCCTAAAAGCCCTACTAATTTTTGCTCTTTATCTTGGAACATGATTGTAGGGCGTTCGTTAATTTTACCGAGTATTTGGTTGCGTTTTTCCTGCTGCTCGTCTCTGACAGGCTTTTCATTACTTATAAGCTGACTGCGTTTAACCCATTTGTCGGGATACTGTACTGTTTCTGGATTAATAATTATTTTACAGGTACTTTCATTACTGGTAATCTGTACAGGGATAGTGGTTCGTTGTTGGTTTGGGCGAATAATGCCCGTATCAATTAATTTTTGTACAGTGCTACTTTCTTTCCTTTGCCACTGTTTTTGTATATTTCCTTTATTTAAATCAGCTTCGAGACGTTCATTATGCTGACCAATGATACCGAGTGATTGGTCACCAATTTTAGCAATATAAACGTGCTTTTTATCAAATGCCCTAACTAAAGTTTCTTGAAATACTTGGTTGTTAATTTCCTGTTTTTTGTACTTTGGATTCGTAATATTAATTCGTAACAGATTATTCTGAGATGTCTCTGCTATAGCATAGGCATTTTGTCCAGTGATGATAGTTTGAATTTTAAGATGTAACTGTTGCCCATTCCCAGGCTTTTCTGTTAGCCAGCCTTGAGCAATACCTTCTTTGATTGATTCTTTATCAATATTGCCTAGTTTTTCAGGTTTATTACCATTTTGAAGATAAATAGTATAGTCTTCCCGAATCAGGTCAACCTTTTCGATTGTTAACATTACAGGTTCATTATTAAACCTTTGGGAATTTCCAAACTTATTAACTTCGCCTACTTTGAAAGTGAGTTCTGGTAATCCGGGTACTTTGGTTGTAACAGAGGTGGTGTATACTTCACCTTTTTCAACACTGCCAATCGCAATAGTACCAATTGGTAGCCGGGCGTTACTTTGTTCAATATTCCCAAATGTTTCGTAATTACCCTCTTGATTCTGGATTTCAATTACACTTTTTCCATCTTCAGCTAGATTAAATCGAATACTCTGAGGTTGATTTTTATTAAAAAACTCATTATTCCGGTCAAATCCAGTGATACTAAACTCGGTAAACTTGAGTGTATCTAACTGACTGATAATCTCTTGAGGAAAAGCAGCAAAGGCGAAATTAGAAACTTTATTTTGGCGATCGCTACTTTTATCATTACTAGTCTCACGAGTAGTTGATACCGCCCAGGTGGCAGCTGCCATTGTTAGCTTTTGGTCTTCTGGAATCGAATTATAAAATTCCTCTGCTATCTGGTAAGCTTTTTGGTAAAGAAGTTTAATTTGACCTTCGCTTAGTTCAGGCTGGAATGATATTTTGTTAGATTTTACTTCTTGCCCAAGTGTAATTCCTATTTCTTCGAGTTTATTTTCTTGCTCCCTCGCTAGTGTTCCTAATTTTCTAAACTTGGGTTTACCATTCTCAGCTTCATCGTTAATTTGAGCATAAACTAAATATTTATGAGGATGGTTAATGTTGCGCTTATCTTCGGAGATTTCTGATACTTTTATTGTAATTGTGTTAGCTTTCCAGATAAATTCATTATCATACTGTAGAAGATTAGTTATACTTACTTGATTACCATTAGCAAGGGTAATATTTGCAGATGGCCCTTTTTCAGTTTCTTTTTGTTTAGATAGCTCACTTGCTCGGTTAAATGATTTGTCAAATTCTTTTTTGATGAGGGTAGCTCTTAATCGCTGTTCGTGAGAAAATTCAATCCCTTTAAATAAAGCTTGAAATTGAACGATTTCACGCGATTCGAGACGAGCTTTTTCAAAATACTGGTTGGTTTGAGCAATTAGTAACTCAACAGGTGAGTATCCCGTCGGTTGAATTGTGTTGTCAATATAAACATCTTTCTTTTTATCTTTAATATAGTTGACTTCCCGGTGAAGAATCCGACTGTTGTTGCGAATAATTTCAATTTCAGGTTTTTTGGCACTCTTGAAAAGGTCAACTGCAATTTGATTTTGAAATGCTGCCTCAGCAATCATTTCACGGTACATTTGGGTATTAATGTTCATCGCCACTAGTGTATTGGTGGGTTCTTGTCGAACAGTTTTGATGAACTCTTCCATGTAACTGCGGTACTTGCTTGAAATTTCCTTCCCTTCAATACCCTTGGATTTTGCCCAGGCTTCTGTTTTGAATAAATCTTCGTAGTGTTTGGCTACCTGCTGTACGTACTCAATTGAGTCTTTTTCACTACCAAAATTTTTGAGAATCGTAATTTCTGACTCTAACGCCTCAATTGCTGTAAGGTGATTGTTGATAACACCCACACTAATGCCATCGCTCATGTGGATGGCGATTTCCTCAAATTCTGGCTGAGAGCCATCTTCTTGGTAAAAAGATTGTTTTTTAAGTTTGACAGTTGGAGCGTAGGCGTTTTCAGGAAGGTTACGCTCCTTTGCTTCGATGGTGAGGTTGGGATACTTGCTTGCCCGCTCGAAGCCGATACAATCACCATCGTAATCGCGTGCCTGGCGCTCTTGTTCGGACTCTTGAGGAAGAATCTCTAATTCATAACCAGCTGATTTTAGTTCTAAAATATACTGATTAAATTTGTTAGTAAACTCGATTTTATCTCTAGTTTCGAGCTTACTGATACTTTTGTCTAAGTAATTTTCAATACCTTCTAATTGAAGATTTTTTCCTTGAGCTTCTGACAGGATAGATTTAATTTGCTCATTGAGGCGGTTGTAAATGCGATCGCTTGTTTCATCCGAGACAGCGATCGCACCAGCAAGAGGTTGACCATCAGGCCCCAGGATATCTTCTACAATTTTGTTAGTTGAGACGCACAGACCATTTGAGTTGAGGAAAGGGGAGCGGAAGTTGAGAACTTCTTCGCCGTCTTGATAATGCGGTATGGAAATTTCCCCATTTTGCAGGTCTTTGGAGGGAATGACCATTGCTCGCTCAAACGTTAACGTCTTGCCGATGGCGATTTCTTTCCACTCGTTTTGGACGAACCGGGCGAGTTCGCGTTGTACTTTCTCAGTTTCGAGAAGTTGCCCCTCTCCTTGCAGGTCAGCTTTGATGAGTTTGTAAATAAACGAGTCAATAGCAATGCGATCACGCAAAGTTTCTAATTCTTCTGCTACTGTTGGATCTTCTGCTGCTTGTTCTTCTAGTGTGGTTGCTTGTTCTTCAAGAAAAGCTTTCCGTTTCTCGTACTTTTCGCAGTAAAGTTGTGCAAGTTGCCGAGGGTCATCCTGTGCTTCTTTAAGCTTTTTGGCTTCAAGTTCTAATTGTTCAGTAAAGTCTTTCAGTCCGTTAGGGAATGAAGCGAGTAACTGTGAGATAGCTGTCTTGCCGAGTTCAGATTGTGATTTTTCACCTAGCCAGATATTTTGTCGGTATAATCCAGGTTGAATTTGAGGCTTAGTCGGGCCATTAGGATTATCTTTATCAGTTCCCTTGAATGCAGATAAGGGAAGAATTAGATCAATTTTAATTAAGTTATTGGGGTCTTGATAATTGAGGATTTGCTCAAGGTTAGCAGGGCGTAGTGTACCTTTACCAAAGCGGTATTTTTGATCATCTCCGTCTCGATTAGTCCAACCGAAGCGGTGCTGAATTACTCGATATTTATCACCTTTTTGATGCTTGGTTAATTCGTGATACAGGTCTTTTGATATTTGTCCGTAACAGTCTCCTGTTAACCTATATGCTTGGTCATTACTGATAATGCCGCCATTTTCACCATTATTATCATCAACTATTAGGATGTTTAACTCTTTATTGACAACATTTCTACATGAACCAAGAAAGATAGACCCGTAAGCACCTCTATCTTTGTTATCAGGGCATAATTGCCTAATTGTATCTAGACATTCTTCGGGGCCATATAACAACCGAGTTTTTGATGATAATAATAATTTATGACCTTTAGGATTATTAGTTAATTGTTCCATAGTAGACTTTTCGTCCATATGCCCGAACGAAAAGTTTACCCCAGGAAAGAAATATTCTAATAGAGTATTGTTAAGTTCTTCCTTTAACAGCGAATCTGGATTATTTGTATTACCATCTGTATGAATCCATTGATTTAATCTAGTGTCAAAATGTTTAGCTTGAATTGTCATATATGAACAATTAAACTTATAAAATTAAAGATAAATTTTCACTTTTTGGCACTAAAGTATCCGTAGAGTTTAATTTTACTTTCTCTTTATCAGTAATTTATTCAACAAATTTCTAATTTAGACTAGCAATTTATGGGTATTTTAAAATACGATATTATAAAAATTTTACTTAGCTTTTTATTGATAAATACTTATTCAGCGTGATCTCAAAGTTTAAGCATGACAAAAAATATACAAACTTATTGGTTTCTTTTTACTTAGTTATAAATCCGTAGTAACTTTTGTAATGTTTGTGATTATGGTTGTGTTGGTAATTTTAAGCAGAATGACAATGTGTTAAAAACTCAATACTAGATAGCATAGAGGCATCACAGTAGGGAGGCGATTAACACTGATGAGCATTGTAGACAGTATATTCATGCAGATGTTTGGTCGCCCGAAGGGTATGCTAGGTAGGTTGGGTGGCATGATTATGGCATCCATGAACCAAGCGTTTACCTATTCGGTGATCGACCTACTCGATATTCAGCCAAATGACCAAGTGTTGGAAGTTGGATTCGGCTCAGGAGTGGGTATTCAGCGTTTATCCTCTTTAGCATCAGCAGGATATATCGCAGGCATTGATTACTCTCAAGAAATGGTTGAGCAAGCTACAGCTAGAAACATGGCGGAGATTGAGATGGGTCTGGTTGATTTACGGCAAGGTTCGGTGGAAAGTTTGCCCTTTGAAGACAACAAATTCGATAAAGTGCTGGCGGTTAACTCTATGCAAGTTTGGCCAGATACCGTAGTTGGGCTGCGGGAAGTGCGGCGAGTTATGAAGGTTAGTGGTCGAATAGCACTTGGTTTTACTTCTTATTCAGGGCAATCAAGTACTGGATTGACTCAGATACTTACGACTGCTGGTTTCACACAAGCAAGGATAGTGGAGACGGATCGCGATTTTTGTGCATTGGCGATCGCCCCATGACTAATTGTTAAAAATGAATGCCATCTAACAAATACTTACAGGTTACGCCAAAATTTTAAGGTCGCCCTTTGTTCTAGCTATTACTTTTATTTAAAAAAACTAGAACTAAGCTGAAGTTACACGTTTATGTAAGACTATAGTTAAAAATTTGACAGCAGTAATTGAAATAAGTTTTCCATTTTAGCTGGTTTTATTAGTCGATGGATATAATTTCATCGATGTTGAAAACTTCAACTGTAGCATTTGGACTGTTCATATCTGTAGTTTGTTCAAGTAGACGTGTTGCTTCCTCAAGCAATGCGCTTGCGTTCTGAAGCAGTGTTCTCACCTGGGTTAACTTGTTTCGCCGTTCGATACCAAGTTGTGCTTCTATATACCGCGCATCATTATGATGGCTGAGGTGAATTACTCGTACTTGTTGTTCTTTCTCTGAAGGTGCAAATATTGCGTTTTCGGCAGTTAGTTTATAGTATGAGTACGTACCACTGGGGCGTTTAACATTGTAGATGTGGAGTTCGCAACTAGGTGGTGCGATGTACTGTCCGTCGAAGTTAGTAAGTCCAGTACGAATATTATCTAATGTGGTGGCGATCGCCTCGACGGCGGAGACAATACCTAACGATTCTGGTGACTGTGGGCAACCGCGCCTCATCAACATCATAATGGCAGCAGAACGACGAGTCAGGCGAATTTGTTCTTGATACTGGCGCATTTGTTCTTCCCGGATACGAACAAGTTCGAGTTCTTCATCAGGGGTTAGTTCAACCGTACTCCCACAAGTTTTGTAATTTAAGCAGTCGCCAGGATCTATGCCTGGGTGCAGCATCATACTGGCACAGTCAAATCCAAGTCCACATTTTTTCTTGGGCATGGGTTATCGTTTTTTGTTCTAGTTACTTTTATAATTTTATATAGCTAGAACAAAGGTGAGTGATTTCCTGTGGGCTTATGGGTGAGATAAACGATGTTAGAATTTTTGCGCCGGGGCAAGATATTGCGTCGTGGCAGTCGTTGTTTGAGGAGATGGAAGTGCAGGGACTAATTGAAATTATCCAAAAGCCGGACAAGTTTTATGAAGTCAGGGGAAGTGAGAAACTTAAACGAGGGTATTTCAAGATTAAGTTGTTGCGCTCTGGTTTATAAAACCATAACATAACTCATGACTTAGAACCAGAAAACAACCTCGAAATCTATTATGACTCGGATGTACAAATTTTGGCACTAATACGTAGTGGAATTGCTTAAAACATTAACTTATAAGTATTAATGCTTTCTGCGAAGTATTCAAATTTGAACACTTCGTATTTCATATATCAACAATAGGAATTCTCAGTAGATTAAATTCTCTCTACTGGTAGATTTACTACTGCTCAATACCTCTTTGCGATCGTGAAGCGCTGCTGCGAAGCGCGGATCGCTGTTTATTCATTAATACTTTTTGCGTAAAGAAACGCAAACTTTCAATCTGCTCAATTTCGTTTGTTGTTAGTCGAGTTGGTATCTCTTCGTACCAGTTTTCCTGACTATAGCAGGTTTGCATCACAGGAGTATTATCCCCATGACGGTAAACACTCAGAGTATTGCTATCTAAACTGGCACTCAACTCCCGTCCTTTGATACGGAAGTTATTGGTAACAAGCATATAGTCAGTGATTATAGAAGGCAAATGTTTGAGAGTAGAAGACAGAAGGTTAAGAGAAGGAGGAACAGGGGAAGATTGCTCTTCCAGAAATTGTTTAGCAGTAAGACCGTTTTCTTCTGAAATATCCTGTTGTGGGTACTGTTTCTTTGGATGCGGCTGAACTTTTTTCTTGGTCTTATTTGCTTCCGAAGTGGGGTTATCTTCTGATTTGGGTTGTATTATCGAAATCTCATCTAGATAATCACTGTTTAGTATGTATGTACTAATAAGTTTTTTGGAGTTGCTATCGGTATCGCCATTGCTATCACTTGTACTACTGTTAGTAGCTTTATCGGTATAAAAGGACTCTTTGTTACTTGCGCCATTAGTATTGATGCGGTTAATTGCTCTGGCTTTAGCTTTTTGAATTACTTCTATATCTTTATCTGGGTCGTACATGATTCCATATTCAGACCGCAGTTTGTTCCAGCTATAAGGTTTGTATACTTGATAACCAGCAATTTTTACATCATTATGAATGTAGGTAAAGCCTAGTAGTTCTTCCCCCTGCATCTTAGGCAATACTCCAATGTTATTTTCCTCCAGGCGTTGAATGAACGTAGAGACGGTGGGACTATCCTTAATAGCTTCTCCTATTGCTTGGCGAATAATTTCCTTACTGCTTGGGGTTTTGTGCTTACTGTTGACTGCTCTAATGCTTTTTGATCGGTTGGGACTGGTGAGTGTAATTATTCCGTACTCTTGCTCTAACCTAGAGGCGACGGCTTCATTTGTTGTCGGTGTTACTTCCAATCCTAGTTCCGCCGCGATGCGTCTAGTTGAGACTTGGGAGTTGAAATAATCATAGGAATCATTAACTAAGCTGCCATCTAACCGAATCCGGGAGGTGATTATATGCAGGTGTTCGTGGTTGCGATCGTGGTGGCGTACTGCAACGAACTGACTGGTAGCTGCTACAGATGATTCTTCCTTGGGCAAGTATCCCATATCCTTGAGATATTCTCTTGCTACATAACTGTACTGACTGTTGGATAAATGCTCGTGGTAGTTCGGGCGGTGTGCGATTGAGATGATGAGGTGAGCGCACTGCCGTTTAACTGCTTTGTTGGTGTACTTGATGGTGAGAAACTGCTGGTTAAATTCATCTGGCTTTGTTCCCATCATATTAGTATCGACAATCGCAGCATCATCTTTCCCCAAGACATACTTGAGCGTGTCGAGAAAATTGGGTTTTTTGTAGATGACGGGAATCAAATTGAGACAGTTAAAAGCGTGGGTTATAGAACTTGTAATGCCTTATTTATCTTGGCTTGAAGGTGATTTATCGGTAACGTCTAGGTTAAATGCAGCTGCGATGGTCTGATCTAGAAGTGCGATCGCCTTATTAACAGTATCTAAAATTTGCTGGTTGTTTGTTTCTTTCGCTAAGTGAGATAACATCATCAGTTCGCTTTTAAGGTTTCCAGCAGTAGCGCGGATAGTTATCAAGTCGGCAGACGGTTTTGCCGTTAGTACCCGCCTTAATCCACAGGAACGTAAATACTCAGATGCAGTTACCCCTGTGGCGATCGCTTTTTCCTCAATGGTAGTTTTCTCTTCCTTAAAGAGGTATACCTTGATAGATTTAGTTCGCTTTACGGGGTCATTTACCATACATTAGTCATCAAAAAGTAAATATAAAACAGAAGTAGTATTTATTAGAACTACATGATAAACGATTGTATTAAATATATTGTCAATTAATCTAATTTATCGCAAATAATATAAGGATAAAATGACCCCATTGAACATACCTTGTTTTAGTTCTGGATTGTGCGACAACAGCAATGGTTTATTGTGGAACGCGACTGATCTAAATTCATATGCAGAGAGGGTTGTAGAGTTTTGTCCCAAGACGATTGATGTTTGAAGTAATGCTGAAATAGTTGGGTCAATTTGCCCTCAGAATACCTCAATCATGGGAATTGTAAGAGTTTATTTATCAGTTAACAACATATTTTTATTTAAAAAATTAGACCTAATTTTCAATTGATTGGGGTAATTAGTGTGTGAATTGGGGTAGTTAGGAGTAAATACGGGGGTAAGTTCTTCTACAGTGTGGTTAAAGTAAGAGTATTGACAAATAGCTTACTGAAAAGCTTGGGTTGCAGATTATATAGAAGTAAAGGTATGGCAAGAGCGAGTAAGCCTGCTGATTCTGTTGAGTTGGCGCGAATCATGCGGAATAAGGATACTGAAGATGGGATAGTAATTAGCTATCTTCAGTCGAAGAAGCGAGGGCAAACTGAGTTAGTATGTGAGGCGCTGCGGGCTTATTACCTGCCGTTTGCACTATCGGCTGCGGGAGTATCTGGTATGGAATTGCAATTGGCCCTCCATGATGCGATCGCGCAACTTGAAGCCCAGATAATTAAGATGAAACGGACATTTGGGATGGAGGGGTTGCCCCAGGTAGTTCTCGTTAATCCTCATAGTGGAGTTTTCTCGCAGGGTGTGATTGGCTTACAACCAACAGTTGGAACTAATGGTGTGGGAGTAACTCCTGTTTCAGCTAATTTGGTTCCCCCTTCGGTTTCTTTTTTTGATGCCACTGAGCCAAGTCCGGACTTGCTACCTGTTCTCTCAGAACCAGCCGGATCAAATATTTTGGAACAAGATTCTGAAGATGATGGGTTCTTTAATGATGATGAGGATGACCCAATTGCTAAGGCAGAAATAGAAGTTGATGCAGGATTTCGTCTGGAGTAAGGATATCTATCTTTCAACTTACAAATTTTAAAACCCTTATACAGTAAAGCTTTGAGAAATATTGGAACAATGAGCTTGTGTCATATTTTGCGGGAGCGTTAATCGCGCCTGTGGGAGGCTGACATCTTGCACCAATAAAAATTGATGTAACTTTACTACTCAGTAAAAAGCAAAACCCTTGACTACTAGTATCTTACTGTTATGCCTCCAGGGTTCTTTCTTGGTTCTGCCCATCAATATTTAGATGCGTTCGCCCTATTCGGGCTATTGGTATAACCGATTGTTTCAAATCATAACGTTGTTTATATTTCTCTTCGATTATATTTCTCATCGATCATCCCAATAATTGCCCATATGCTATTTGTTGGCTATACCAGCACTACATCAAAAAATTCATACCACAAAATTTGACGGGAGATACTATGAGCAGCGAAAGCGGATGCCCGTTTACAGGCGGAGGCCAGAAACCTAAGGCTCGTCACGTGCCGTCGAACCGAGACTGGTGGCCACATTATTTAAATCTGAGCATCCTCCACCAGCACTCACCCCAGTCCAATCCTATGGGTGAGGTGTTCAACTACGCTCAGGAGTTTAAGAGTCTCGACTTAAATGCTGTGAGGCAAGATATCTATAAGCTGATGACCACATCTCAAGACTGGTGGCCAGCCGACTACGGTCATTATGGGCCGCTCTTCATCCGGATGGCTTGGCACAGCGCAGGCACGTATCGGATTGGCGACGGTCGCGGCGGCGCAGGATCGGGTAGCCAAAGGTTTGAGCCACTCAACAGTTGGCCCGACAATGCCAACCTCGATAAGGCGCGGATGTTGCTATGGCCAATCAAGCAGAAATACGGCAAGAAAATCTCCTGGGCCGACCTGATGATCTTCGCTGGTAACTGCGCGCTTGAGTCGATGGGCTTCAAAACAATCGGCTTTGCCGGTGGGCGCGTAGATGTTTGGGAGCCAGAAGAAGACATCTATTGGGGTTCTGAAAAAACCTGGCTCGGCGACGAGCGTTATAGCGGCGATCGCGTGCTGCTGAATCCCCTCGCCGCCGTTCAGATGGGTCTGATTTACGTCAACCCAGAAGGGCCAAACGGCCAGCCCGATCCGGTCGGCTCAGGACGCGATATTCGCGAGACCTTTGGGCGGATGGCGATGAATGATGCAGAAACGGTGGCGCTCGTTGCTGGTGGACATACCTTTGGCAAGTGTCATGGTGCAGGCGAAGCGACGCACGTAGGTCATGAGCCTGGGGGTGCCAGCATCGTGGAGCAAGGTCTTGGCTGGAAAAGCACCTTCAACACGGGTGTCGGCGTTGATGCGATCACCAGCGGGATCGAAGGTGCATGGACTCCCACGCCGACGCAGTGGGACAATAGCTATCTCGAAACCCTGTTCAAATATGACTGGGAACTAGTGAAAAGTCCGGCTGGCGCACATCAGTGGACACCTAAAAATGGTGCTGGTGCGGATACGGTGCCTGACGCACACGATCCGGCGAAACGACACGCCCCCATGATGACCACGGCTGACATGGCCATGAGGCTTGACCCCATCTACGAGCCGATTTCGCGGCATTACTACGAGAACCCGGATGAGTTTGCAGATGCGTTTGCCAAGGCGTGGTTCAAGCTAACGCATCGTGACATGGGGCCGCGATCGCGCTATCTCGGTCCGGAAGTTCCAGCCGAAGAGTTTTTGTGGCAAGATCCCATCCCCCCAGTCACCCATGAATTGATTGATGAGCAAGACATCGCTGCTCTCAAGAACAAGATTCTGGCTTCGGGACTGTCTGTCTCACAACTGGTCTCGACGGCTTGGGCATCGGCTTCAACGTTCCGTTGCTCCGATATGCGCGGGGGAGCAAACGGAGCGCGTATTCGTCTTGCACCGCAGAAGGATTGGGAAGTCAACCAGCCGACGCAACTGGCAACTGTGCTGCAAACCCTAGAGGCAATTCAACAGGAGTTCAACAGCTCGCAGTCTGGCGGGAAGCAGGTTTCGCTGGCTGACTTGATCGTTCTGGGCGGATGTGCAGGCATCGAACAAGCGGCGAAAAATGCTGGTCACGATGTGACGGTTCCCTTCCAGGCAGGACGCACGGATGCGTTGCAAGAGAAAACGGATGTCGAGTCCTTCGCCGTGCTGGAGCCTACTGCGGACGGGTTCCGCAACTACACCAGCGGCAAACACAGCGAATCACTTGAGGAGTTGCTGGTCGATCGGGCACAATTGCTGAGTCTTTCAGCCCCGCAGATGACGGTTCTCGTGGGCGGCTTGCGCGTCCTGGGTGCGAACTATAGAGCGTCCCAACACGGTGTCTTCACCCATCGGCCGGAGACGTTGACCAATGACTTCTTCGTGAACCTGCTCGACCTGGGTACAACGTGGAAGGCGACCTCTGAAGATGAATATGAGTTCGAGGGCAGCGATCGCAAAACCGGCTCACTCAAGTGGACTGCTACCCGTGTTGATCTCATCTTCGGCTCAAACTCTCAGCTACGAGCTATCGCGGAAGTCTACGGATCTGAGGACTCGCAGCCGAAGTTTGTGCATGACTTTGTGGCGGCGTGGGACAAGGTGATGAACCTTGATCGCTTTGACCTCAAATAATCGAGAGCGAGAAGCTTTTCGAGAGTTTCTCGGCGTAACTTCGCTTATTTGGCGATTAGGGGTTGAGGTGGAAGCAAAAGAGCGGAAATCCTGAACGCGGGTGGAAGCTAGAAACAAATATGAGGACAGTATTTCAAGCTAAGTTGAAATGCTGCCCTCAAAGAGTGCATTAACAATATTTGACCGGACTGGAGAGGCGATCGCATTCTAACTCCCAAGATGCGATTGCCTTCATAATATTTCATCTGGAAAAACTGCAATCAAAAATTTTACAGTAAAGCAAATATATAATTGACCCCATTCAACATACCTTGTTATTGTACAAGACTACTCAATTGTGGTGCTTTTAGTGAGGTAAGTGTGGGGGTGATTGAGGTAATACTGGGTGCAATAATCACAATTACATTGTTTATTTGACAAGCCAAAGACAAATGTTATTTTGTAATTCAGCTTTTAGTTGATACAAAATTGGTGTGTGATTGGGGTAATTTGTTCATGATGTAGGAGGTAATTTAACCAGCGCGTATTGAAGAAATTTTTAATACATTAATTTACTTAGGATCTACAGTTTTGGTTTGGTATTAGTGTTATAGAAGAAAATGATTGTAATGGTTTTTCTTTGTATGTAAAAAACCTGTTAACCCCTGTAAAGAAAATGTTTTGCACTACAGCATTATTCCCACTTCGGTTAAATTAGGAACTATAGTAAAAATTAATAAAATATAAAGATATGCCTAAAACAAAGGAGAAAACAGACGTAAAAAAGATAGTAATTACGATTGATATGGGTGCAAGTAAAACCAAGGCTATTGTTCAGGATTATCCAGAAGGAAAGCCTGTTGTTTTACTTTTAGATTCAGAAATAGCGGATGTTGCTAAAGCCTCAGTTGAAAGCGTCCAACCTGAAGGTAGTCCTGAATCTCGTGCTTGGGTAGGGATAGGCGATGAGTATTTCGCCTTGGGAGAACTTGCTCGTCGTCGGTTTGGGGGTATATCGCAACTGAGGGAGTTAAAG
Organism: Kalymmatonema gypsitolerans NIES-4073; assembly: GCF_002368435.1. Taxonomy (GTDB): domain Bacteria; phylum Cyanobacteriota; class Cyanobacteriia; order Cyanobacteriales; family Nostocaceae; genus Kalymmatonema; species Kalymmatonema gypsitolerans. The sequence continues at coordinate 69,484 of NZ_AP018264.1, read as the reverse complement.
TATGAACTAGCAATCCCCAAAATTTGCGGTGCATTTTGGCTGGCTAAGGAGAAGTTGAACCTGGGTAATGATGTTGCAGCTTACTTGAGTGTCCTGCTGCCGCCGGGTGAAGTGCAAGACAAGGAACAGTTACAAATTCGGTTGAAGGATACGTTTCGGGGGTTTGATACACCAGCAGGTAAGATGCGGGTGAAAATGCTTCGTTATGATGCAGCTTCTGAGGGTAGTGGAATATTTTTCCACCGTAGGCGATCACTTAGCAATCATGTACCTGTTTCGATGTATGTGATGCTTGGTTATCGCAACGCGAGTATTTTCACCTTTCGCAGTGGTTCGATTGGTGCAGGAATAACCAGCAATTTTGGTATGTCTTGGTTAGTAAATAATTTGATTTCCAAAACATCGGGACTAAGCCCTGATAATTCCAATATTATTGAGGTACTGATAGAAGCTGGAGCCAGTTGTGACCCCCAGGTGATGCAAAAACTCTCACGCAAGCGCAAAGTTGATGAGATTCAACTTGATGGAGAGTCGATGTCCAAAGCTTTATTACTTGCCAGAGACGAATATTGGCGTGCGATCGCCAGGTGGTTGCGCTCAAAGATGGATGAGGATATTGAAGAACTGGTATTTTGCGGAGGAACTGCGGATTACATTCGTCCTGAAATAGATGCTTACTTCCAGAAAGAGGGGATTAAAGTATCCTGGCACGCTAATATTTTTATACCTGATGAAATATCTTCTGGTATGGGCAATCGGATGGCGGATGTTTGGGCTTTCCACCAGCACATGATTATTCAGTTTGATAAGTTAACTGGTTATATACGCTCTGAAGTTGTACCGCTAACTAAATCTGTTGAAGGTAATACAAATAATGCAGGTGAAGAAGTCAAGCTTAAGTATAACTTTACACCTTGTGAGCGGCCTAGTACCTTTATTGCTGTAAACGAGAATGTTTGATAGTTTCAGACAAAAATCAATGTAGTAAAAAAAGAATCAGCTAGAATGAAGTGCTGCATAAAATAGTACTTTCTAACTGATTCTTTGAGATTTTAGTATGGCTGTTGCTCTAGCATTTGGTAGCAATCAACATGAGAATTGGTAATTTCTGGAATGTGTTGAATTACAGAGTTAATTTGCTCCATGTCTGCATATTGTTGTTCTCGCCTTTTGCGGAGTTCCCATGATTTACGGTTATAAGCTAACAAGTCTTCCAAACTCATGTTGAATTTGTATTTGGCGAAATTCAATAATTGTTCTGTGGTGTAACGACAATCTTCAGGACGACCAAAACAGATTTCAAACTGAAGCTTAAAAGCTTTCCAATCGAAATTGTCAGACCCCAGTTGTCGTTGTGATTCGCGTCCGTAAAGGTCACGGATTGAATAGAAAATTGTGTTGTATTTACGCACGTCGAATGATTCAATCTTGAATTGCTCCATTGTTGAATCATCGACTGTAGCAGCTTGAGCTTTAGTAGATTTATTAGCAGCCATAGTTTTTTTCCTTGATGAGTGTTTCGCTTTTAGCTGCGTCAGCATTAGTCAAAAAAATAAATCCCACTCTGTATGAGCGAGATTTTCTGTAAAATTAGATTATTTGTGATTATTTTGCTAATAAACGTTCGCGTTGTAGCCAAGTACGTTTGTTGACTTCGAGTAGTTCTTCTAAGCCTTTGTTGAAGTGCTTAATGGAATAGTCAACCATTTGTTGTACACTGTATTTGGGGTTGTCAACTGAGCCGAATGTAGCAATGAATCTTGTTTTAAAAGCATCCCATTGTGTTTTATTCCAGTTAGTTTGTGACTGCGCTTGAATAGTTTTACCCCAGGTTTCTTGTAGCCCGTAGTAGACTGCTTTAAACTTACGCTCGTTGTAGTCAGCAATTTTGTAAATACCCATTGCGTTATCATCAATTAAACTAACTTTTTTGGTTTTAGTAGCCATAATTTTTATCTCCTATGTGAGAGTTACTTCTTAAAGAATTGAGCGTTAGCTATAGTGCTTTCTCTTCTTTATTTGGACGTAAGTCCGTGTAAAAAATAACAATTTTAAATTGGAAATGAATGCTAACGCCTCGGCTACTATCCTGTTTTCAAAAATTTTCCAATAGAGATAGAGTAGCAAGCCGGTTAACCCGCAGAGTTAACCCACCGAAAGTATGTCTGGATTAAGGAAGATACTTTAGTTAGTGTATGAAATATAAAGTTGACCGTTTCTCAGGTAAAGACGAAGGGTGATTTACTTCAGGAAAGCTAACGATTCATGCACTGAGGTCAATAGAAGTTTCAAATTCTGGGTAATAATATGAGCTGGATGGCTTACACATACTGTCACATACTGTTCGTAGATAATAAGCCGATACTCGCAAGTTGATTCAGCAGAGATAATGAAATATGGGGTTGTAGTGACAACAGGTTGCGGATACAAGCTCATCAATAATGGGCACGATACACGATTTATTCAGCACTATCTAAGACACAAGAACACTCAGCATACAGTGTGCTACACAGAGTTATCTCCACAATATTTTAGTGATTTCTGGCAAGATGGCGGGTGTCTTGAGGAGATTGTATTGAACTATTAGCCTCAAGAGCAGCTTCTCGCAACCGTTCCACATCGCGCATGGGTGGCGCACCAAAGAGCCGCTTGTACTCCCGGTTGAAGTGCGAAGCATCGTCATACCCCACCCGGTAGGCAGCACTGGTCGCATCCAGGTTTTGCCCCAACATCAGACGGCGAGCCTCCTGAAGTCGCAGTTGTTTCTGGAACTGCAAGGGACTCATTGCCGTGACCGATTTGAAGTGGTGGTGAAAGCCTGACACACTCATACCTAACTCTCGGGCGATGTCTTCAATCTTGATCGGCTGGTTGAAGTCTTTCCGCAGTCGATCGACGGCAAGAGCGATGTAGTGCGTGTAGCCACCCAAAATAGCAATCTGACGCAGCCGAGCACCTTGCTCTCCCATCAGGAGTCGGTAGATAATCTCCCGCTTGATCAGGGGTGCAAGCACATGCGCTTCAGCCGGAGAATCGAGCAGTCTGACAAGCCGCACCACAGCATCTAACAGGTCTGCATTCAATGGACTAACATCGATCGCTTTGACACTAGCACCCCTTTGGGCTGAAGGATAGCCTGCCTCAACCATGACTGAACCAACCAGGGTAGGGTCGAGATCGAGACGAAGACCCAGGTACGGTTTTTCCTGGGTTGCTTCTAGAATTCGGCTGGCAATCGGCAGTTCGACCGTCCCCAGCAAATAATGCATTGGGTCGTACTGATAGCGATCGCTGCCTAGAAGAACTTCTTTGCTGCCTTGAGCAATCACACAAAAGGCAGGAATAGAGACATTATGAAAGCATTCCGAAGGGGAAGAGGAACGGTTGAAGTGCAATCCAGAAAGTGGCTCGATCGCTCCATCAGTACAAATCGCTTGAGCAATTCGCTCCGTTAATTCCTCTCGGTTGGCTTGCGCTCGGTCTGCCTCGCGAAGAGTCTGAAGGTCATTCATCAAGGCTCTACCGGACTTTTCACTCGTTCTTGCAGCGTTCATTTCTCATACCGATTTAAACAAACTTTTGGATACATCAAGCTTCAGCAAGGGTTTGGCAGTGCCAGCCCTGTACAAGAATCTAGCGTGACTTGAGCCGAAACGAGTATAAGTTTGCAGGATTGTACAACGATCTTAGACGATCGTCCTATTGCTTGCCTTTCAGAATTTCTAGAATGAGGTTAAAGCAATGAAACGTGATTCCGGCTTCTTGTAAGCGTCTGGACTTTTATCCAAGAGAAATAGCAGGTTTGTTTGGTCAAGCGCTTCTCGTGCAATCGCGAGAAGCATCATTAAATCCACGGCAGGCATTGGTCGCTGTGGGAAAGCTTCGCATGACAAAGCACAAATTGGAGGAACAGAAATGAAACGGCTCACGATGCCTGTCATGGCATTTTCCTTATTGGCTTTGGGGTTCGCGCGGGCGGGTCATACACAAGTCTCATCTGGCAATCGCCTACAGGGCGTAGAAATTACGCAGAATGGTTCGCAGCCTTCCACCGAAGGATCTGCCGACTATTTCACGGGTTCTGTACGTATCAATCCTCTTTTTGCAGCGCACGATCCGGCTCGCACATCTGGCGCAAGTGTAGCTTTTGAGCCAGGTGCCCGAACCGCATGGCACACTCATCCCTTAGGGCAAACCCTGATTGTGACGGCTGGAGTTGGCTGGGTTCAACAGTGGGGCGGTCAAATTCAAGAGATTAGACCCGGTGATGTCGTCTGGATTCCACCGGGTGTAAAGCACTGGCACGGCGCTACAGCCACTACAGCCATGACTCACACCGCCATTCACGAAGCGCTCAACGGCAGCCCTGTGGACTGGATGGAACAGGTCAGTGACGAGCAATATGAAGGGAGATCCTGATGCTTTTGAGATGGCTTCCCACTAGAGGAAAAAACGGTCAGAAGCGAATGCTGATTTTGGTTCTCGCTTTAGCAATGTCCCTAACTTCCTCAGCCTGCCGTGCCGACAACAGTATCACCAGCAATGCCCCGTCAGAGATACCGACGGAACTATCAACCGAGCAAACAAACAGGATGAAGATCAACATCAGGGTTGGAAACGAAGTCGTGACAGCCACGTTGATTGATAGCAAAACCACTCAGGATTTTATTTCCCTGCTGCCATTGACACTGACGCTAGAAGATCACGCGAACACCGAAAAAGTTAGTGATTTGCCAAGACGATTATCGACAGAAGATGCACCTTCGGGCAGTGATCCTGCGGTTGGAGATATCGCGTATTACGCTCCCTGGGGAAATTTGGCGATGTATTACAACGATTTTGGATACTCAAACGGACTGATTATCCTCGGGAAAATTGACGGTGATATCGAGGCATTGAATGTGCCTGGTTCTGTAGAAGTGACGATCGAGCTTCAAGCGCAGTAAAGAGGATGCAGAAACGAAGCTGCTTACGACGGCGATCGAACCGAAGCTAACCCACTTGATAACCATACACATACAGAGAACTCAATGAAACACCCCGTTCTAATCCCAACCCTCTTAATGAGTGCAATCTTCACAACAGCGGCATTTGCGCCCGACCAAACACCCGCCTCGCGTAATATCGCCCAAGCATCCGTACAGCAGTCTGCTGTGGTCGAGGGGGCGGACAACTTCTATAAGAGCGATAAAGTAACTATGCAAAAGGTTACGTTCAAAAACCAATACAACATGAAGGTTGCGGGGAATCTCTTCATTCCCAAAACCTTGAATCAGAACGCTAAGAATCCGGCAATCATTGTCGGACACCCAATGGGCGCAGTCAAAGAACAAAGCGCAAATCTGTATGCCCAAAAACTGGCTGAACAAGGGTTCGTCACTTTGTCCCTCGATTTGTCATTTTGGGGCGAGAGTGAGGGGCAGCCCCGCAACGTTGTTTCGCCGGATATTTATGCCGACGATTTCAGTGCTGCGGTCGATTTTCTGAGTACCCAGTCATTCGTTGACAGGGAGCGGATCGGCGTTCTTGGAATTTGCGGTAGCGGGAGCTTTGCCATCAGTGCCGCCAAGATCGATCCGCGCCTGAAGGCCATTGCGACGGTCAGCATGTATGACATGGGTGCAGCCAACCGTAACGGGCTGAGGCATTCTACGACCCTCGAACAGAGAAAGAAAGTCATTGCAGAAGCGGCTGAACAACGCTATGCGGAGTTCACGGGCGGCGAGACCAAATACACAAGCGGAACCGTGCATGAACTGAACGAGAACTCCACCGCTATTGAGCGTGAATTTTACGATTTCTACCGCACTCCCAGAGGCGAGTACACCCCCAAAGGTTCGTCGCCGAAATTGACAACCCACCCGACGCTTACCAGCAACGTCAAATTCATGAACTTCTACCCGTTCAACGATATTGAGACGATTTCACCTCGTCCTATGCTGTTCATCACGGGGGCAGATGCACATTCCAGGGAGTTCAGCGAAGATGCCTACAAACGCGCAGCCGAGCCAAAGGAACTCCACATCGTGCCGAATGCGGGCCATGTCGATTTGTACGATCGGGTGAACCTGATCCCGTGGGACAAGCTTCAGTCCTTTTTTAATCAACATCTCAGTCGGTGAGCGAGCAATTGACAGGAGAAAATATGCTACCTAACTCGAATGGAAACTACACAGGCAAGGTGGCCTTTATCACCGGAGCAGCGAGCGGCATTGGCCGTGCCACAGCGCTGGCGTTTGCCCGTGAAGGCGCGGCGGTGGTGGTTGCCGACGTTTCAGAACAGGGCAATCAAGAAACGGCACACATAATCAAAGAACTCGGCGGGCAGGCAATCGCTGTCCGGTGCGACGTAACACGGGCCGAGGACGTGAAGACAGCCCTAGCCAAGACCATTGAGGCTTTCGGGCGGCTGGACTTCGCCTTCAATAATGCGGGCATCGAGCCAAGAAAGCCAGCTCCCACCGCAGAGTACGAGGAGGAAGAGTGGAACCAGATCATCGACATCAACCTCCGCGGCGTTTTCCTGTGCATGAAACATGAAATCCCTCTGATCCTCAAGCAGGGAGGCGGCGCGATCGTTAACACGTCATCGGGCGCGGGAGTTATCGGCATCAAAGGCAGCCCTGCATACACCGCCGCGAAGCATGGTGTGATCGGTCTCACGCGATCGGCGGCCCTCGACTACGCCGCGCAGAACATCCGCATCAACGTCGTCTGTCCCGGCTACATCGACACTCCGATGATGGGTCGCTTCACTGGCGGTACGGACGAAGGGCGGGCGAAGGTAATTGCCCAGGAGCCAGTCGGACGGATGGGTAAGCCTGAGGAGATCGCCGCAGCCGTCGTCTGGCTATGTTCGGACGCAGCAGGCTTTGTCATTGGACACGCTATGGTCATTGACGGCGGCCAAACGGTGCAGTAATGGTCGGTGCAAAAGAATCTACTCAACAAAAAGAGGAATAAGATGATTAAAGACAAAGTTGTGATTATTACTGGCGCATCATCAGGGATTGGTGAAGCAAGTGCGAAATTGCTTGCCAGCAAAGGTGCTAAGGTCGTATTAGGTGCGCGACGCGAGCAGCAATTGAGACAATTAGTTGATGAAATTCAAAAAGCGGGCGGGCAAGCAGTTTATCAAGTGATGGATGTGGTTAACCCATCGGATAACGCTGCGATCGTCAAGCTTGCCAAGGAAGCATTTGGAGGCATTGATGTTATTTTCTTGAACGCTGGCATCATGCCCACTTCTCCACTTTCTGCATTGAAAACGGATGAATGGAATCAAACAGTTGATGTCAATATTAAGGGTGTACTAAATGGGATCGCTGCTGTGTTACCAACGTTTATTAGCCAAAAGTCTGGGCATATTATCGCAACTTCATCGGTGGCTGGATTAAAAGCTTATCCAGGTGGTGCGGTGTATGGTGGGACGAAATGGTTCGTGCGCGATTTCATGGAAGTTCTACGCATGGAGTCTGCTCAAGAGGGGACTAACATTCGGACTGCGACAATTTATCCTGCTGCAATTAACACTGAGTTGTTAGGTCAGATTGCTGACCAAGATGCGGCTGAAGCAATGACAAAGTTGTATGAGCAATATGGCATCTCACCAGATCGAGTCGCCAATGTTGTGGCGTTTGCAATTGAACAGCCAGAAGACACAAACGTGAATGAATTTACAATTGGACCAACCACGCAGCCTTGGTAAGAATAGTGCGGTTGTTTAGACTCTCGTGCGATCGCGTCCTCGCTCCCTTTGCGTTTTCCGATGCTACCTGTGAATTCTGCCATAAAGGAATTCACACCGCCTGCGTACATGGTGGTTTTTGGGGAACTATAAATGATGGTGAACTGTTGTCAGCATTCGAGGGAAAGAAGCGATCGCGGCGGTGAAAGAGATGAGTTGACTTCTAGCCATCCATTACCTTTTACAAAGAGTTCTCCGAGACTTCACTACCTGACTGTAAAGAAATATCATCTTTGTTTTCTTCTTCTAGAAGTGCTTCAATTTGAGCAAAAAGCTTATTAATTTTTTTTAGCTTTTTCTCATCATTCCAAATTTTACTTTTTCTAAGTGCTTTGTATATTTTGTCAGCTTTTTCTTTTTGCTCTTGGTTATGAGATGATGGCTTACTTTCTGATTGTTGCTGAAGAATATTTCCTACTATAATCCTAATTTCAGATAATGATAAACCTTCTGCGATCGCTTTATTTAAAACTTCCTGCCTTTCATCATCATTTTTTATCCGGTTGATTTCCTTAGCTTTTGTGTATTCAATTTTGCCTTTTTGCAATGCAGTTTGGATATCCAAATGGAGTTTGAGTAAAGGAAGACGATTAGCTACAAACGACTGCCAAGTAATTTTTCCTAACTTCGAGAATACATCTTGTATGATTCGTCCTTCTTCACTAACCATAACGTTATGGTTAGAATTACCTTTGCTTTCGTTATTCATCTCATAGAGCAGTTTGACCACTGTCTCTTGGTCAATATCGAGTTCTTCGGCTAGTAATTCGAGAATTCCGATAGTTTCCTCGTAAGCGTTGAGGTCTTCCCTTTGGAGGTTTTCAACTAAGCGGAGTTTACGAGCTTTTTTCTCGTCGCACTCAATAATGACTACGGGTATTTCCTCAAGTTTTACGATTTCACAAGCTTTGAGACGGCGTTCGCCAGCGACCAGCTCGTACTTGTCTTCCTGAATCTTTCTAACGACGATGGGTTCTAGTAACCCCACTTCCTTAATGCTGTCAGCGAGTGATTTGAGTTTTATGGGGTCAAAATAGCGACGGGGCTGACTTGGCGGAAGGATAATTTTAGATAAGGGTAAAGTGGAATCGGATAAAGATTTTTCTTCGTCATCTCCAAATAAATTATCCAGTCCGGTTAGTTTTTCTAGTTCACGTCTTTGGCTCATAGTTGAATGATGTATTTTGTAATTTCTTCGAGTATGCTAACTGCGGGGTGGTTTTTTTTGTGGAGTGCAAGTGGTAGATGTGCCTGGGTTGCGTCAGGAAAAGCTGTTGATTTAGGAATGGGGGCAGTAACGTGTATCCGTCCTTCAACCTGTTGTTTAATTTCTTCCAGTATTCCTGTGTCTTGAAGATTACGATTATCGTATTTGGTTGGAATTATACAAGCAATTTGTAATTTCTGGTGTCCTCCTTTTTTGAGCCGGGCAATTGTTTCTAGCAGTTGGTTGGTGCCAAGATAGCACTTATATTGCGTTTCAACAGGAATAATAACGTGTGAAGCAGCGACTAAGCTCATAATGCTTAGAATTCCTAGAGAAGGCGGACAATCAATCAAAATATAATCATACTGGTCAAGTACATTTGAAAGCGCAAATTTGAGCCGTTGGCGGTTGTCGATGGTCAGGTCATGGAAAATTTTTTGCTCCGTACCTGCCAATTGGATATTTGTAGGCACAAGGTGCATCCCGTAAATGGGTTTTTCCCATATATACAGGGGAGTTTCTTCAGCGATCGCACCATAAATAGTTTGTTCAGTTTGCAGCTTGACTTCCCCTAATCCCATAAAAGCTGTTAGCGATGCTTGTGGGTCCATATCCACAAGCAGTACACGGTGTTTTTTAGCAAGATGGTATCCAAGATTGTGTGTAATAGTCGTCTTAGCTGCACCACCTGACTGATTGAAAGTGGCAATTATTTTGGTTGATGACATATATTAATGAAGCGATTTTGTGAACCCATGTCAGCGATTCTACCAAACAGTGGATTTTTATTTTGGATTTTTGAAAAAAAATAACGCTAGTTCAAACCAGTAAACCTGTCTGGACTAGCATTATTCAGTTAATTGGTTCTAAAATGGAGGTTCTTCATCTAGGTCTTCATTTGTCGAAGTAACGTTATCTTCGAGTAGTTCCTTGGCAAAATCAGGAGTTTCAGGCGAGTGAGAGTTTTTGCTAACTTGGGTGAGTTCGTTAATCGGTTGTGCTGAGATAAAGTTTCTAATTACGAATGTGGCAATCTTTTCTTTGTACTCACCCCTGTTATCTACTACTAAATCAAGATATCCTTCTGCTGTACCATGTACGCCTTCCCCCTGTTCGTTGATGACGACAGCAGGTGCGCCTTTGGAACGGAATGGTATCTCGTCAGTAACGACTCCTTCCTTGGAACGGTAGTAGAACTCAGCAATTCCAAAAGCAATCAAGGAACCTTCTTTGTCGTGGGTTGTGTTCACTGATTTAAGATTAATAGTTGCAGTATTATGAATCATGGTCGTTTAATTTGTAGATTGATTAGATAGTTAATCGCCTATGATTTACACTGTATAGGCGACTTGTAATTTTCTAGAAATTTGCGTTAGCTACAGCCTGTGTTTCGTTTGTTACAGAAGTAGATGTAGATTCTTCCTTACGGGGTGAACCTAATAATTCGATGGCGTTGATTGTGATTACAGGTTTTTGCCGCATAGTGCCAGAATTTTTATCAGCCCAACGATCAAATCCAAACTCACCAGTAATTGCAATCTGAGTTCCTTTACGAACGTAATTTCCAATCACTTCTGCTTGATTTCCCCAAGCGACTAAATCAAACCAAAGGGCTTGTTCACTTCTGTAGGGCGGTCTTACTGCAATAGAGATTGAAGCTTTAACTGCTCCCGACTCGAAATATTTTAGGTCAGGTTCTTGTCCACATCTGCCAACTAGCATGACTTTGTTGATATAGTTCATAACGCGAGAATTGATATATTTCTCTTATTGCTGCGTCAGCATTAGTTCTTTTAGGATTTATTATTTTGACGAATTGTTTTATTTAAAGCACACTTTTTGCTTCATACTTATGAGTTATTTTTTATTCCTGTTTCTCATAGCATTGTGGTTTTTACTAAGGAACGACAATTTATCCTGTGCTATGGTGGGATCGCAAATATTGTGGTATGTATCTAAAAATTATAAGTAATGAATTATGCTTGAATATCTTCTCCTAAAGCGAGTAAGTATTTGTAAGCTGATGCTCTTGGCTTTGATGTGGATACAGTTCGATGAAGACAGCCAAAATCAGCTAACTCCTGACTACTCTTCACCTTTGCAAGTAGAAAATCTTACGTGGTTAGGAGAAACATCTGTTGGAGAAGAGGTTGAGCATTTTTGTGATGTTTCCAATACCGCTAGGATAGGCGTTTGGAGAGAAATTCTAGAACTGAAGTTAGTAGATTTAATTGCTGATTTACCGACTTGTTTGCATGATGCTTCATGGTTTGCTCTACTGGCAATTACTATGATGTTGGTGGATAAGGAATTAGAGGGTATATGCGTACACCCACAAGATGAGTTTTTTGCCCGGACTATTGCGCTTGAAAGTTTAGCTGATTTGGGTGATTCTTACTTAGCTAAAGGACATCCTTATTTAGATTTTCCTTTATCATTAGAAGACGCTAAATCATTACTGCCAGTTCATAGAAAGCAGGAGCTAGAAATCGAGTTAGAGAAATTTCTTATTGATACTTATGAAGACGATTTTGATGATGAGGCACCGGATATTTGTGAGTTTTCATCCATCTACTTGCAAGATATTGTAAAAGAGTTTTTTGTTGAATCTGACTGGCAGGGTGATATCAATCAAGAGGCTGTTGCACAGCTTCAAGAAAAGTATGGTTCACAGTATTCAGAAGGTGCGTTCTCTCCTGAAACTAAGGAACACGAATGTTGGGGTAAAACGCTTGTTTTTCTAAAACAGTTTATAGGTCTGGATTCTAGTTTTATCGAAAGCCAAAGCGATTTATTCCTTGATCAATCTCAAGCAGCTGATTTACCTGATTATTTCTGTATCAAGTCTCATTTAGAACGTTGGCAAGACCGAACAGTAATTTTATCCCGGTTGGTTCATACTTTAGTTTATTTTTTGGTGGCAGGACAAAATTATCGTCCCAGTCATATACAAGATTTGATGAATATTCCAGCTTCTTCACGGGCTATATCCAGCCTACAAGCTTGTTTAGGTGTAGCTGCTTACAGAAGTGGTTATTACATGGCTGCTTCAAATATTCCCGAATCAGAAATTGGGCGGAACTGGTTGCTACAAAAAGCTTTCCCTAACCTGCTTGAGTTTTATCAAACAGGTCGTTTGAATGGAAAACAATAATTAATATTCTGCTGTTGGGTTAATAAAGACAAATTTATTTTTATGAAAAAATATTTATTTATAGGATTATTCTTACTGGTTGGATGTTCATCTCCAGAAAAAGAAAATAAAGTTTCAGCTATAGAATCAAATCCTTCTCCTACGCCTTCATTATCCTCAACTAATGTTAATAATGCTACGCCGTCACTAAATTCAGAAGTGTTACCTGATTTATCGAATAAAGAGAAGCTTGGAGAAGTTAGTGCAGAGAACGACTTAATTGACTCGTTTTATTTTGATGGTAATGGTGTAAAAGTGAGTTTGACTGTAGCGGCTGATAAAGCTTGTTTTATCTACGTGCGGCGTAGTACTCCAGACCGAGTTGGTGAGGTTGAAATTGAGTCACTACAGCGCGAAAAGTTAGGTCTATGGCGTTCGTATAATACTCAGCGTCTTCTAACTCAACCTGCTGGCAATAGACTAAGCGTTTATTCATCAAGTGAGGAACTTTCTTCTACTTATGAAAATCCTGCCATATCACCAGAAATTCTTGTAGCAGTAAAAGAATTGAAGGAGCGTGAAAAATCATTTAAATTACTTTTGCGTCAGGACTTGGGGGCAAGTGATTCAGCAAGACGAATTTATGTCAATCAGTGTCAAAATTTAGGCAATTTTTATTACAAGGAAGAACTTCCTCCTCTCACGGACAAAGAGAGGAAGGAATTTGGGAGGAGTGTTGAAAAAAGTACTAACAATTAGTTATTAAAACAGTGACAATTGCTCCATCTTAGTATTACTTTCAGTTGAATTTGCTGTAACAGGGTGTTTGTTGTTATTTGACGACTTTTTACCCCATCCCTCTTTCGCCGCGTGTTTGACTACACGAGAACGGATATCAGCAGCCAGGGTTTCATAATCAGAGCGGATTTTGTCATACGAAATCGGAGTGGTACCAATCTTCTCCCAGAGGTTTTCGTAGTTGAAATTCTTGAAAGGTCTGTGCCTGACAAGGGCATTATAACTTGCCCAGAGGTAAACATCTGTCCATTCGGATGATAGCGGCACTTCAAAAGCAATTGGCATCATTAAAGCAACAACTTCACTACTAGAGGCAAGTTTACCTACTTCTCCCTTGTCTATCTCTTGTAAAGCTGCATCTAATCTATCAACTGCGATCGCGCGCCAAACCCAGGACGGAACTGTCTGTTGCCAGCCGTTCTGCTGAGTGACAATTGGCCCGGCGATGTATTGAACAATTTCACGACCTGCTCCTGCTAGATCGAGTAGGCTGGCTGTAACAGCTTTATTAATCCCTTGGCTGGTTAGTAACTGAAGTATCTTTCTAGTGCTAGGGTTTAATATTTCGCTGGTTTTTTGGTTTTTACTGTTGCGGATGGTTTCTTCGACATCGAATAAACTGTGTTGCTGGTTCATATCTTTTATGTGTAAACAAATACTGCCAGCTAGAAATACTTCTAACTGGCAGTGCTTTTTGATAATGAGTGGGTTTTGTTATGGCAGAAGTAGGCTATCCCAAACACTTCTGGGCGTAACGTGATGCAGCAATTGCTTTCTTGCTTGGGTGAATTTAGCTAGTAGCTTAGTGCTTTTTAATTTCTGCCACCAGTTGTATTGCAGGTAGGTAAGCAACCATAACTGCGTCTGGTGATTCCAGCTTGAGATGGAGTTACTCAAACTGAGTGCCTTGAGGATATCGTCAGGAGGCACTTCCAGTTCCTTTGTGATTTCTTGTGAGATGGAAGCTAACATTTTAATATTGGCGATCGCTTGACCAGGACTGCCAGAACTGATAGCTAGTATTTTTTCTGTTACCTCAATTTGTTGGTCTTTAAGGACAGAAATAACCTCCTCGTAAGTTAACCTTTGGAAAGGTATGATTTGACACCTACTCTTGATAGTGGGTAATAGCTTTTGAGGATAGGATGATATCAGAATAAACGTTCCAGTTTTGGGTTCTTCCAGCGTCTTGAGAAGTTTGTTAGCGGCAGTAGGGTTAAGCATATCTGCTTCATGAATAATTACTACCTTTTGCTTGCCCTCGACTGCACTAGTTGAAAGAAATTCAATTACCTCGCGCATTTGTTCTACTCGGATAGCAGGGACACTTTTCTGCTGGGAGGTGTTTTCGGTATAGGTTGGTTTGATTTGTAAGATGTCTAGATGTTTAGATTCTCCTGCGATCGCGGAGCGACTTCCTCTTGAGAGTATTGCATTTGCAAATGCCAGAGCAGTTTTTCCTTTGCCCACTCCCTCAACTTCGCTGCTAAATAGGTATGCGGGAGCAATTTGATTACGTTCGATTGCTTCAGTTAGTAGAAGTTTGGCGGTATGCTGTCCGATGATTTCTGTAAATAAGTCGTTTTTCATATCGTGCAAATTTCGATAATTCGGCTAGTTAAATTGTTAGTGCCGCTTTTGAGTTCCGTTTCGAGTTGTAAAAGTAAGGTAAGGCTGTTTTTCAGTTTTTGAACGCCTACAGACTTGACTTCATCTTTGAGGTAATACAATCTTTTAGGGTTTTTCAATTCGGCTATTTCTGCAATCTTCATCTCAGATAATTTAGTTTCTACGCCAGCTTTAGTTATTAGCCAAGTGCGAAAAACTGACGTAAGCGTTGCTACTATTTTGAGTGGATGTTCATTACTATCTAGTAGTTTATCCACCTGCGCTATTGCCAAGTTTGAATGATTCCTTAACATAGCCATAGTAAGCTTTTGGTAGTCAGTATTGTGATTACTAACTAATTGTTTTATCTCCTCAAGGGAAATAATTTTTTTACTTGCATAGACAGCAAGTTTAGCAAATTCGCTATCGGCTCGTGCAGTGTTATTACCAATTGCTTCAACTAAATAATTAGTCACATCTGGTGTAAGTCTAACTTGATGGATAGCTGCATACTTCCCTATCAAATTAACTATCCCCTTTTTATCCCAACAAGGAACGAGAGGAAACTCTTCTTGTTGAGCATATTTTAGGATAGTTTTTACTACTGTTCTACGAGAATCTGGCTTTTTGTTACTAGTAATTAAAAGAATGTTACTTGCAGGTATTCGAGAAAGTTGATTTTCAAATTCTTGGTTATTATCCTCATTTGATAAACTTCCAATTAAATGCTCGCTGTCTGTATGAACAATTTTATTACCCTCTCCAAAGGGTAAAGTCATAACCTCAGTAAAAACCTTGGCAGCAATATTTTTCTCATTTCCAGATAACTTGATGTAGTTAAAAGCTTTCCATTCAGTATGAACATTTTGAGTCACTAAATGGTTAATCTTTTGATTGAGCGAATAGGTATCTTCGCCGTAGTATAGGTATACTGGCATCACAGATTAGATAAACATCTAATTACCATGCGTTAGTTATGAGCAGTGGTTAAAAAAAGAAGAGTTAGTATTAACTCTTTCTGCTTGCTTGGTATTTATTATGTACTAACCAGTAAATACCTTACTTAAGTTTGTGCTGGTTATACGAAATTTTGAATTGAGTCTTTATCAATATGGTTATCTACTCGTTTATTACCCAAGTATTTGCGCCAAGAATCTAACTGTTGAAGATACTCTATCACTCCACTAGAACCAGTTACCTCGTATAGTGTAATAGCTGTTTCCCATTCCTTTAAGCTGGCTTGTTTCTCTGAGAGAATTTTGACTATAGCTTCGGGAAGTTTAGTGTCTTTACCAGGAACTAAATTTAGGTGTGGTGTGTTTTCTAGTAATATTTCTTGTCCATATAGAGTAACACCATCATCTTTTATATTTGTAGTATGAAGTTGAACACTAATCTCTGATAAAGGAAGAGTATATTGAATAAATTTTTTAACTTTTTTGGTTTTAGTATTTCTCCTTTTTGGTTTAATGATAACTGGGTTGTTTGGTTCTGCAACTTCGTAACATTGGGGGAGTTCTAGAGAGAGTTGACCTGTTAAGTGCCATGATGCACTTCGTTTTTCTGGTGGGGTAATGCGATAAGAAAACTCAGCTGTTTTCCTGGGGTCGCCAAACTTTCTTAGTTTGACCCACATGTTGTAGCTGATAATTCCTTGGATGTAAGTTTTTGGGTCTAATATTACTAGGTTTGTGTTTTCCCACCACTCAATTTGAACTACGCGATCGCCATCTAGTTCGTAGATAGTTCTAACTCTGGCATTAGGATGAGACAAAAGGAATGAGTTGACCCAAGCCCTTTGCTTTTTATTAAGCCTGGGCTTGCGAGAAGAGGATTTATTTTTCATTAGTTACAGACAAATCAGAATGTATGAATTTGAAAAACCTTCATATTTATTAGCTTTGAGATTTATGTAAAATCTCAACTTTGTTCATTTAAAAAAGAGATAACTGACGCTTGTTACTTTCTAGTGTTGCAGGAGCAGCTATTTTGAGAATTTCTTCTCGCCTTTTCTCAATCAAGTGAAGATAGTATTGACGTGAATAATTCTCATTACTACTGATATTAGTTATGCCGCTAATTCCGTAATAGTAAGTGACTACATCTCCAGGTTTCCCTAGTTTGAGGATTTCTTTTTCGCCCTCTTTAATTTTGCGTGTGATTGCAAGTTTTTCTTTTGGATATTCCCTTGATAAAATCTGGGATTTGATGTGTGCATAATAATCTTCTGCTGCTGATACATTTTGAATTAGCAGGGTTAAATACTCAATAGAAAACTCTTTCTCCAATTGAGAGCGATCGCGGTTGCGCCAGTTGCCTTTAGTGATGATTTTCCCGTCTGGAAGCCATAAAAGGTAATTTTTGGTTCCCCGTTCAGGGATAAACATAGCGTCAGCGATAAACTCTAGCTTGACAGTTATCCCTTTAGGCAATTGAGATTGAAGTAAACTACGTACTTCTTCTGGATTGGGATGTGTGAAGAATACTCCGTCGGTGTCAACTTCCACAGGAGTACCACCTTGCCGAGTGATAATTTCAATCATTAGCTTGAGTACTTTCCGACTGTAGGCTGTAACTAATGCAGCAGCCTCCATATCATTGAAGGCGAGTTCAGACGTGCCGAAGAATCCAAACTCAGAGTTAGCTAAAACCTTGACGGATTCTCTTTTTTCCTTAGCAGCAATATCTCCAGCAGATGCAAGTTGTTCCAGCCTAGATTTTTCATTCACCAAATATTGCAGAATACTTAGCCCAATACGTTCTGTATCTTTAATTGAGCAAATACCCTTGTCTAGCATTGCCCAAGGGTGCATTGAGCTAATATCTGCATATCCAACCCTTCTATACAGTCCAGGAATAGAGTAAGCCATCCCTCCTTGGAATTTGTACTTGCGATCGGGTTTTGGTTTATAACCTGGATAATGATGCTCAAATATTCGCTCCCATTTAGTACCATTACCAGCAAGTGTTAGCTGCTGGAGGTTCATTTCCGGTACAATTAGTGCTTCGTAATAGTATGAGGGTACAAGTCTATTCGCAATTAGCCGGGTGTCTTCGAGGTCGTAGACAAGATACTCTTTTAGGCGTTTCCATCCCTTACTGTTGGGGCCATCTTTCCAACAAGCGAGGATTTCCTCATAGGGAAGAACCAGCCTAGTGTTCTGGCGTAGTCCCATGTCCAATACAACCTTTTTGAGCGATCTGCCGTTAGTTAGCTTTTTGGCTATGAAATCCCACCTCAGAACGCAGATATAGATGTCTACGTGTTGGCTATTTCGGATGAACACCTCCTGGATTTTTAGTGGCTCACCCCGTACTTGGGCGGTACGAATAGTCCGAGATTTGGATGCAACTTGAAATGGGTGTTTTATACCATGCAAGTTGCATCGAGTAATAATAAATGGAATATCAAATGCCATCCCGTTATATGTGAAAATTACATCTGGATTTCTTTTACTGAGATGGTTGATAAATTTGGTCAGTATTTTAGCTTCTGAGATATCCATGAAAATAGTAGAATATCCCCTTGAATCCATACAACCAATAGCATAAATACGGCTTTCAAATGGGTTTATTCCTGCTGTTTCGATATCAACAAATATTTGTGAAAGTTCCTGATACGGCTTGAGTTGTATTTTGGGCTGCCAAGGTTTTATTGGAGAGGGGTCTTTCCAATAAATGTTTAGTTTGTCTTCATCGACAACGATTATCCCTCTAGATTTTTTCACAAAATCTCTGTGGTTATAATTCATTAATTAGAGATTTTCCTAATTCATGTTGATATTAATTTTTAACTATCAACTTAAATGCGTATGCTGCTGTGGTAGTAAATGTTAATTTATTTGGTTATTTAATTAAATAAAGAAAGAAATATAGGGTTATAACTATAGTTATAACCCTCCTTAAAGTTAAGCTTGCTGTAATTGTTTTTGTTGCAGCTTTTGGACAGCTTCTACCCAAGCAGGTGCTTTTTTACCATTAATAGGTGTCAGCTTTTGCCAGTGTTCTTGTAACTGCGCTTGTGTGAAGTGGGGTAACTGTTCCTTGCCCCAGTTAATTGCATCTTGAGCAGTTTTCCAATCTTTCCAGGGTTGTGATTGGTGACTACCCTTGTTGGTTGGCACTATCTCGATAAGTGTAGCTTCCAACCAAAGGTGCGCGTCTTCATCCCGCATGAGATTTTGGCGTGCCATTAAAAGTGCGATCGCGTTTCGGATCTGGTCGATATTCCACAACTGCGAGATATTTACTAATTCCTCCCAGGTGTCCTCTTCTAGCTGTGTAAGATGTCTGCCATTAGGATTAGTTTTGCACACAAGTAAGTCTTTGAGGAAGTTGACAAGACTTGTATGAATGGCAGTTGGCTGTTTACCAGATTCAATCCAATCTTGAAGGATGCCTAAATTGCCCGTAATTTCTCCTTTGATGATATTTTCACAGACAGTGAGTAAATCGTATTCAGGAATAGTGCCTGATAGTTCCCAAACCCAGTTAGAGGTAATTTCCTCTTCCCCTAGTAAGGTTAACTGGTCTAATAGTTTGAGTGAGTCGCGCAGATGTCCCTTGTTTGCTTTAGCTACGGCGGTAACTGCTGATGGTGCAATGTTGATACTTTCTTGGTGAGATATTTGTTCTAGGTAGCTTGCAACTAGCGAGACAGGAACTCTCTTAAAGTCAAACTTTTGGCAACGGGAGACAATGGTTTCTGGAACTTTGTGTAATTCGGTCGTGCAGAAGATAAATACTACATGACGGGGAGGGCTTTCAATTGTTTTGAGGAGTGCTTGCCACGATTGACTGCTTAGGGCATGACATTCATCAATAATGAAAATTTTGAATCTACCCTCAACTGGTGCAAACTGGGTAGTGGATATCAGCTCTCGTATCAGTTCCACCCCACTATTGCTTGCTGCATCCAGTTCGGTTACATCAAGGGCAGAAGAGGCTGTAATTCCCTTGCATGAATTGCATTCTCCACAGGGCTTGGTTGTCGGCTCATTGCTTGATTGACAGTTGAGGGATTTAGCGATGATGCGGGCGGTACTGGTTTTACCTGTACCTTTGGGGCCGCTAAATAGGTAAGCAGGTGCAATCTTTTGGAGAGCGATCGCATTCGTCAGGGTATCAATTATATGCCTTTGTCCGATGACTTCGCTTAAGATTTGAGGGCGGTATTTTAGATGAAGTGGTTGGTACATAAGTTCTTTCCAATAATTTATTTGAAATTCCTCCTACCAGTTATCTGGTAGGGGAGTTTACTTTTATACAGAAGCAGCCTCTTTCTTGGCTCGTGTACGCGAACTTGGCTTACTTTTGTTACTAGCTTTGGCCTCAGCTGTTGATGTCTCTACTTCAGAGGTTTCACCATTGCTTTCCGTTTGAGAAGTCTGAGTATTATTTATGGCTTCTTTTAGTTCGGCTACTACAGTAGTTTCTGTTGTTTCCAATGCTTCAGGAGTTTTCTCTGCTGTTGTCGTTTTGCTTGGGGTGGATTTATTTTCAAACCCCTGCTTAATTTCTACAGGCATTACCAGATACAACTGATTGAGCAGTCCTCCCATTGGGCAGATAATGACTGGTTGCGTAGGTTTGTTACACCGCACCACGATCTCATCAGTACTGATGTGCTTTAATCCTTCGAGAAGGTAGTCGATATTTAATCCAATACTGATGTTTTCTGAATGACTAGTTGCTGGTTTCATCAGTACCGAGTCAACTGCATCCCCGATATCAGTAGCTTCGGTGTAAAGTGTTGCCTGTGTAGCTTCCAATTCCCAGAGAATTTTGACAACCTTTTGCTTGCGTTCGGCTAGATAACTTACCCGCTTCAGTGCGCTCTCAAATCCCTTGCGTTCTAATGTAAATTCATACTCAAATGTTCTAGGAATCAAGCTATTGATTTTGGGGTACTCTCCCTCTAAAAGTCGGGAAATGACCTTCGTATTAGGAAGACTAAACTCAATAGTTTTATTTGATAGAAGAATATTGCACACGCTTGTATCGGCGCTTTGAGAGAGAATTTTGTTTAACTCGCTAAGTGACTTACCTGGAACAGTAAACTCAATTGGGTCAGAATATTCGCTATCAAGTATTCCTGTGACTAGTGCTAATTTGTGACCATTTGTACTAGCAGCTTGCCACTTATTGGTATCAATTTTGAAATTGACACCAGTTAAAACTAACTTTGTTTCGTCACCATTGGTGCAATAGAGTGTCCCTTCAAGTGCAGCTTGGAGTTTCTTGGCACTTAAATTTACTTCTATTGGATTTTCTCCCTTCGGAAGAGTTGGAAACTCGTCAGGTTTTCCGCCAATTAGACGGCATTTACCGCTATTGTGAGTAATTATGCAGGCTTGGTTTTCTACCTCTAAGGTAATTTCTCCTCTGACATTGTTAATAGTGTCAGTTAATAGTTTGGCTGGTAGTGCTACCTGACCTGACGTTTCTACATTAGTGGTCGTTGTAGTATGAATTGTGAGGTTAAGGTTTGTTCCTGTTGCTGATACTATCCCATCTTCATTTGCTATCAGTAAGATATTTCCTAAAATTGGGTCAGTGGGCTTAGGACTAATTGCCAAATAAGCGGTTTCTAGAATTTCTGCGAGTTTAGATTGTTCAATGGTTAGTTTCATTTGTTACTTTGCTTTTAGTAAATAATGTTTTAACGGGTGCTATTTCTAGCACCCTTTTCGGTTAAATGAGATAGTTGTTTTAGTAGGGCAATTCTTCCATCTCAGTACTGTATGCTGTATAAGCCTGGCCTGCTGTACTAGGAGGAAGTGCTGCTACTGGCATATCAGCTGCACCTACCAGGCGATTATGTTCTGCTACAACAGTTGATGTTTTACCGATGCGGTGAGAGAATTCGGGATTTGCCTGCATTGTTGTTTGGATATCGATTTCTTTGCCTTCTGAGAAGAATTCGAGAAAATCGCTGCCATCAGGGTTTGGTGATTTGTAGGAAGTGACAACTGCTACCCAAGATTTATCTCTTTGGTTGACTGCTTCTTTAGGTTCCAGAGATGGTGTAAAAGTGGGTTGAAATACACCAAGACGATGAAACTCTGCACGTTTTTCAGCGACAGTTGTATCAGTAAATCGGGCGAATGCAACCTCTAGTTCACGTTGGAACTGTTTATAAGCCTCGCCAAATTTTGATGATGCAACGCCTTTGATTGATAAGACAATTGGTACTGAGTGCAGGTTATTATTATTTTCGTCAACAAGTTGCAACAAATAAAACCGTCTCAATACTGCGGCATCTTTGCCAAGTGCTTGGTACATTTCGTACCCATCAGGTGATTCGTACACTCCTACAATCTTGCCGTCATCGCGCTGTTCAATGTATCTGGGAGAAACGTCAAGAATGTGCATCCTGGGCGATTGCAACAACACTCCCATTTCTGGCGTGCCACTAGAGAAGGTGTGCTTGTGTGTAGGTTCTTGTCCTTGCCAGTTAATTGCTGCTAAGTATTTATCTTTGATAAACAACCCGACTTTTTCTGCTTCCATGTGATTGATGACTTGGCAGATGCAGATATTACTAATCGGCGCATTGTACTCAGGATTTGCAAATTTAGAAATAGCTAATTTACGCTTTTGTATGTTTGTACTATTCTGAACTGTTTGTTCAGGGGGTTCAGACTGGGATACTGTGCTTTCTTCAGTAGCAGAATTAGTAGGCTTTGTTTGATTTCTTGCCATAATTTTAATTAATGGAAATCAATATTTAATGCGTAAAGCAAAAAGTCGTTGTAAAAAATCAAAGTCGTCTGTTATTAAGACGACTTAAAAGATTGATTGATACTTAGTTATTTAGATAAACTTTTCATCACACTCTCCCCTTAAGCCTGTAAAGCTGTCAATGCAAGTATCTTCCTGAATAATTTCAGTTTTAGTATTTATAAGTGTCTGGTATATTTGCTGAAGACTGATGATAATTTGTCTAAGAACAGATGTGTTTTCAGTTGTGAAAGTCAGTGACACAGATGCCATGCTTGAATTATGAATTGCGACTGTTTGTTCTTCAGGAGATCCATAACTGGTTATTTGACTGTCTTTACCAGGAATAAATCTATAAGAAGCAATAGTTTCAATTGCCATATTTATCTCCTTGTTCGTTGGGGTTTAATTTCAAGCATTTTATTACTAAGTTTGGTGATATTACTGACCTTCCAACCAGCAAGCTTGCACTTATTAAGTGCTACTTCTAACTCTTGCTGTGTAAGGATTTTGTATCTCATGTATTGTCCCCATATAGGGAAAATATACGTGACATATTTAGTTTTATCAATTTGGCAGTATGCCATGCGTTTGTAGTATACTATGGTTTAATGAGTTTAATGATTCTAGTAGCTACGTTTGTAGGGTTATTTGAACTCAAGAAGGCATCTTTATCTACCATTTCTACATAGCTATTCTTGGTTTGTAGCCAGCCTTTGAAGGTTTTGTAATTACGATTGAAGAAAACTGATTCAGGTATAACTGAAACTAATACACCACCCGTTACGAGTAACTTCCAAGCCTGATAGATATGTTGGACAAGTTCACAAAATGGAGGATTCATGATACAGGCATTGTATAAATGATTGGGGTTAAACTCCAGAAAGTTTTTCCCTACGAGATTAAATCCTTTGAGTTCTAGAATTTGTCGTAAATCGTAATTAATCTCAACCACCTCTAGTTGAACATTAGGGTAGGTATTAGTGATATACTCAGCAATATTTCCACTACCAGCACTAGGCTCTAAAATTTGCCAATTTGGTTGAATATCTGCCAGTTGAACAAGCCGTTGACAGACTGGTTTAGGAGTAGGGAAGAAATCTCCATCTTTCATCCCAATGATTTCTAACTCAAGCTTATTGAGTCGTTCCTTGGTAGTATCAATTGCTTCAGGTTTTACTACCTGTTGAATTTCTGTTATGGCGGATATGATTTCGCTTGGTGTATGTAATCCGGCGCGACTTAAAGACTTTACCCAGTCTTGGCAATATTCGCCTACCAATTTTTCTTGGGCTTTCTGAATTGTTTCTCCCATTTGGGAAATCCTAAATAGGGCTTCTACTTGCGATTTGTGAGATATACCGCGTAGTATTGGTGGGATATTTCCTACTTCCCACATTTGTGCGATCACAAATAACCAAGACTGGATAATCTCAAGTTCAATCCCTTCTTGGATTATTCCTTGAGCTATAGTTTTACGACGCTTTGTTACCCTTTGATTTCCAATAGTAGGATTTTTCTTTTGGTCGATTGTTGGCTGCATGGAAGCAGCTAAATTACGGAGGAATTCTGCTTTTTCTAAATTAGGAATATTGAAAATATCTGCTATAGGTGAATTATCCTCGTTGTAGGGTAGATTGAGTAGAGATAGTTGCATTGCTTGATTCCTTTAAATCTTTGACGGCGCATTCAAGAATTAGGGAGGTTGGAACATTCCAAGCTTTTACCTCCCATTCAGTAGCTAATCGTTCTGAATGACGGATAACTGCACTACTACATTTGTTTTTTCTGACAAGCCAATTTCTAAACTTTTCGGCTTGTTTCTTGGTATCGAACCCGAAGTAGCTGGTTTTTCTATTTCCCAAGGGGTCGGTAATGGTTGCTACCCGACGCGAGAGAATATTGAGCGTCCAACCACTGTTAGGAGTGAGTTCGATTTTCGTGATATTTAATTCTGTTGGATTCATATTTCAACTTCAGGAATTGCTGCTAAATATTCCATAGTTGATATTTCTTTTGCTAGCCATTTATCATGTGCTTCTTGAGGAGTCATTTTGTGGGCTAAAAGTTTTTTCTCCTTATCATCTTCTACAAAAGGAGCGAGTGTTTCTTCTAGCCGGGCTTTGAAATTTAAATGTTTATCTTCAGAATAAGTAAACTGGTAAATACTATCAGTGTTAACGAACAAGTAAACCAGGCTAATTTGCTCCAATGGCATTCCTGTTTGTTCGTATAGGAGAAATAACCTCAGTTGAGTTTGCCATTTGCTATCAAGAATTTCAAATTTAGGAGGTTTTTCAATTGTCCAGTCAAACCCAACTACTTGATTTTCACCATAGATAATGAGGTCGCACTCGCTGTAGAGAAGAACATCGTGGTATAAATATTGAAGTTGGGCGTTCCATTGTTTGTTGCCAGGAATATTTAGAAAAGGTTTTACCTTATCGACCCAGTTATTAATTTGGGGATATGCCTTCAATAAAGCTTCGACTGGTAGCCCTAACCCAATTTGTTGCATAATGAGGTGAAACTGACCGCCAGCAACTTCAGATTCACTTTTGGTAGTTATATTACGATAATTTATCGTTGATAAACATTCTGGATTCTGTTCAACTAGTTCAAGTGTTTTGTGATTAAATCGATTCATAAAAATATATCCCAAATTTAGTTTTTGGGATACATTTGCGTAAGCTATTTGTGGTAATTTGGCTGTGGAATATAGTATTTTTTGAGTTGGTCGATGCTTGTATATAAACTTCTAGTTGACATTGCTTTGAGGTCAAAATAACTGGCGAACTTTTTCAACCCCCCAGTGATGGTTAATTCAAGTAAATACTGGGCTGCGATCGCACTCGTCATTTTATTGACGAATAGTGATTGATAATTCCGTGTTTGAATTTCTGCACATGAAAGGTTGTTGTCAGTGAGTTCTTCTGGTTGAGGAACTAGCAGTTCTGGGTGAACCAGCATCGGGGAGGGAAGATGCAACCAGAATTGAGGTTTGTCTGGGTTATTGGAAGCTTGGACTATATCAAAATTAGAATGCGTTCCAATTACTACTTGTCCAGAATAGTTGCTGTTTCCACAATCCAGCCAAAATAGCGATGCTGGCTCATTTGCACTGTTGATTTTGAGAACAGAGTGAATTTTGTTTCTAGCTGTGCTGTTATCTACACAGCCAATAATTACCGTTAGGGTATTCCACCAACTGGCTGTGCGAATCATGTCTTCTTCAAACCAGTCGCAAACGGCTGTAATCTCTATTCCATACTTGGCACTGCATCTTGCAGCCAGTGTTTCTGCCTTTGGTAGTCCAATTTCAGCTTGTTGATAATTTTGGCGGCTGATATTCTTGAGTTCGACAGTATCGCCATCGACGATCGCAAAGTTAATTTCTTTCCTAGTGCGCTGGAGTTGCAGAATAATTCGACATAAATCTTCTGCAAGAAACCCGCCTGTTCCTCCTACTCCTACTAAGACGAAGTTGATGCGAGTATGATTGCGAGGTAAGACGGGTAAAGCTTGTTGGTAAGTAGTTAATTCGAGCATTTTACCTGTGGCGGCAGTTCAAATATTTGATTGGGGCTGATGTCGAAAAAGTGATTGTATATCCCGATACGGGTATAAATTGTGGGAATGGTATTCAGTGTGCCAATAATCGCAAACACTCGAAATTTGCCTTTTTCTTCCTGATTGTCTGCACTTGAAGGATAAGCAGCTAGAGTTCCATGACTGTGCATTTCCACCAAGCTTT
Organism: Kalymmatonema gypsitolerans NIES-4073; assembly: GCF_002368435.1. Classification (GTDB taxonomy): domain Bacteria; phylum Cyanobacteriota; class Cyanobacteriia; order Cyanobacteriales; family Nostocaceae; genus Kalymmatonema; species Kalymmatonema gypsitolerans. The sequence continues at coordinate 43,515 of NZ_AP018264.1, read as the reverse complement.
CTGTATAGTTTTTATTGAGTGCGCTTTCTAAAGATAAGACGTGAGTAGAGGACGCGGTTTGCAGTGGTGTGTGACACCACCATTGGTTGTTTGTCACTCCCAAGTAGAATAGGATTTCCTGTTGGGGGTTGATACTGGCAGCATTGATAATCTCGGCGATCGCTTGGCTGGGGACTTTTGGGACTTTCAGACGAAAGTAGGGTTCAAGGGGTTGGAGTCCAGCAACTTGAGTTTGAGTTAGTTGCAAGCAAACCTCTAACTCGCGACGATGCGATCGCAAGAAAAGCCCATTTGCTGCCAGCCAGTATTCCTGGAGTTTTTGACTGTAGGGAGGAAAGTTATTACTTGTAGCGAGGTGATAGCTGATAAAGGGATTCATGGTTAACTGAACAAATGATTGATAATGTCTTCTGGGGTTGTGACTTTCCAGCTATGAACGGGAACAAGGTCACTTGAAGGGTAGGATTTAGCTTTAGATTCGTGTAATTTGATTAGCTGATTGCAGATATTATCGAGATGAGTTTTTGACTTGCCTTGAGACAAATCCTTGTTAAAAGGTGATTTCCAGAACAGATCCCAAACTTGGCTTATGGTTGCAGCACTGCACATACTGAGAGAATTTCCCCCAAAGCAAATACTAGAGTCGTCCCAAATATTAGGTAAAGGGGGCTTGTACAGTTGTGTGTCTGGTTTAAATACCCTCCCTTTAACTGCCCACAGGTAGTATCTACTACCGCATCCAGCAAATAGGAATGCAGGCATAGGGACAGTAATTACTTCAGGTTCCTGTCCCATAATTTGAATTTGATATTTTTGGGGAGAGTAAAACTGAATAATGGCCTCTCCCTCTGGATTTTTACCCCACCAAATCGTATTGCTAGAAAGCCATCCAGATGCGGCAGTTTTACTTGTGAAGGCTTTCTCTACTGCTTCAGGAGACAAGAATTTATATTTAGATTCTTTGCCTTCGCGTTCGAGTAGAATAAACTGTCCTTTGAGGATAATTAACTGCCCTAGTAAATCATCTTGGGGAATATTGGCAAGCAGGATTTGGGAGACATTTTCTAAGTTAATTATCGGTAATATATTTGTGTCTATATTCATGCTTTTGATGCTTGGTTCCAAATTTTCACTGCTGCTTTTCGAGCAGAAAGAGATGTTTCTAACAAATGACTAACCTCATTTGATTTCTCCAACATCAAGACGGCTTCTTGCCACTTTTGAGCGAGAAATATGATATTCTCATAAGTCCATTCCAGCCAATCGCTTGTTTCACACGTAATATCTAGCCAAATATTTTCAGTTGAGTAATCTATAATTCGTATGGCTATATCTAAATATTGCAGGGGACTTTTGTAACGACGACACAGCTTTACGAATTTCTCGAAATAAATTTCTTCTGCTGGAGCAATGTAGTCAGGAGTAAAACCAAAATTTAGTTTCCATTGGCTGATATTGTACCCTTGCCCCATCAATGACAGTAGGAACTTTTCTGAGTATACCAGTTCCTCAAAATCTTCATTCCACCACTCAAGTCTTTGTGGTGAAACTAGAATACTATCACGTTCGGGATTAAACTCGATTTCATCGATATATTCTACTGGGAATAGATTTGCATTCACTAGGTTAATAAATTCAATTTCTCTATCTAGATAAGCACTTGTTGGATGTGATTGTTTATTAATAGGTATGGTTGATTCTAACCATTTTTCTGGAAATAATTTTTGATACAGGCTTAAGAAATTAACTCGTTCGGAAAGATTTTCTAGGTAACTAACTGCTGTTAGACAAGTAATGGGTATTTTGAATGAGTGGATATTGCAAAGCATAACTAATCAGCCGCTACGAGTTATAGCGGCTATATGTGATTACAGTACAGGATATTTACTCGTAATAGCAGGTTGCTGTTTAAGGCTTTGAGCAACTTTTTCGCTATAGGTTTCCCATGATTGACCGAGCTTGATAGCTTTATCTATCTCAGGTTGTAAGGTAATTAAACTTTCGAGATTCATTTGACTGTTTATCTCTAGAAGCTTTATCTGCCATCCTAACTTTAGTGCAGGATTTATTTCTTCAAAACTGTTTTTCAATTCTCTAAATTGACTTCCTTTAGTACCTGCTGTTTTTACTAAACGAATTGAAACTGTATCATCAGTTGTTTGCCGTTCAATTTCGGCATTAGCATACTCTGGAAAGTAGACGCTGATGGCTGTTTTGAGGGTATTGTCATCCTGGGCGATCGCCTCATCCAGAGGAATTTCTTGTCCTTCAATAATAGCAATGTACTTCATGGTAATTAAAATAGTGACAGTTGGTTGTTAGGCGCAGGTTTTTTATCTTTATCTTCAGGTAGATTACGCTTTTGTACTTGTCTGGATTGTTCTTGTTGATTCTGAACTTTAGTCTGCTTTTCCATCCTTTGTTTGCAAATATTTAGCATTTCTGGGAGAGATTTTTCTAAATCCTGTAGCCAGTTATTTATGACAGGCTGAGATGTTATCTCAGTTAAGTTAATTATCTTAATAATCGGAGGTGCATCTTGGATTCCAATTGTGACAATTGCTTTTTCAGAATTTGGTGTTAACTGAATTGTTATTATGGCGGTTTTTGTAAAAACTATCCCGCTAGATGAATCTTGACTTATAACTTCAGTATTTACTGATTCATCTAATGTCTCTTCTAAATTGCTATTATCCTGAATATCAGGATTAAAATCTTTACTGCTATAGCTATTTTCAAAGCCAGTTGCATTCTCGTCAGGTGATGTTTGATTACTCATGATTAAGAGAGATTAGCTAATCTAAATAAGGTGCGGATAGTAATACCTGTCTTGTTAAAAGACTGCCATTTGTAGGCGCATTCGCCTGGTTTGTACTTAGGAGAAAGTTGGCTCCAGGTGTCCCATGCCTTAAATAAAATGGGACTAACACTCTTGAGTGCCATCCCGACTTGAATCCACGAATGGTAGTCATCTGCAAACCGAGGGTGGATGACTTCGAGTAGTACAAGTGCGGTTTGAATATTGGTTTCCATTGAGGGAATTAAATGAGCGTACCTGTCTACCCCATATCTGCGGTTATATTTTTCTTTGGGTAGGTTAAACTTTCTTGTTTTCTCCTGTTTGGCAAGCATTTGGGCAATTACCCAATCGGGAGCTATTTCTATTTGGCGTTCAGATGGACTACAGCCGGGAAGCCATCTGTAATTTCTACCTTCTGGGTGAAAGGACGGGGGGAGGATTGAAGCTAGGTTTTTGCCTCGAAATTCCAGGTGTTCGTCCTTCCCAGTTTTGATTTTGCGAGATTTAACATCGCAAGCTTTTGACTTGGGAATGAGGTATAGGCGTTGGCTGCGATATTTCCTCCCAGAGGTAAATGCAATTGTGGGAGGGAGATATTGTTGAGCGCGATCGTGTAACGACTCCATAGGAGTATCGTTGATGGGTGTTAGCTGATTAAATTCTTTTGGTTCTGGGTGTTCGTTAATTTGGATGATTTGTCGCCAGGATGTTTCCCCATCGCAGTCAATAGCTACTAAGTACCCTTGAGGATGATTGAAACCGCAAACCAAGGCTACACCAGTGGGGGTGATAAATCTGTTATTTGTCCAAAATTTTAATCGGCGGCGAACGAGTTCAGTTTGTAGTTCTTTGGGAGAGTAAGTATTTTTTTCCCATTCTTTCCCTAAAGGACGTTTACCAAAGGTAGGAACGATTCGCCATTCTTCGGGTAAGTTGTCAAGCGAAGATACCAAATGACGGATTTGGGCGTGCATGAATTCATGTGGCTAATTATTTCGATAATTCATGCACAAGTGCGTTAGTAACCGTAGTGGTTTGAGATTATGACTGTCGTGCTAATTGATTGTCAGCTTCAACTAGCTTAACAATTGAGCCACTCTACGAACTTCTAGTTCGTAGATTCAGGCAAAGATCACGCTAACTTTTCGCGCCTTATCGCTATCTGGTTAACGCTTTTGCCCTCATGGTTGAACTGTTCTAAGGATGAATGAGTCAGCCTACTTTCGGACTCGCCTACTTGTTCACAGTTTGTTTGATATTGTTGCCATGCCAACCATAAGGTTTGCTCCAACCTCGGATACTCACATTGAGCATCCTGCAATGACAACGTATCATCCTCATTAATGTATCTACTCAGAAATGCACTGAAAATATCACGGTGCATAACAATTCCTGTCACATCTCTATGAACCCTTTGGGATAGCGATTTCTTGATACGACTACCATCTAAATGAGTTTGAGAGAGTGCAGTTTTCTGGGTAGAAAAAGTTATGAATTGACCACCAGCATTTTCAGCTTTGCGTTTCAATTCAGATTGCACAAATCCAGGTGACTTAGCAGAAATAGCTTTGCCATAGCGTTTCTGCCATCCCTTGACTGAGACTTTCTCAGCTTTAATTATGTTGCCATGTCTTAAAATCTCATTAACTATTTTACAATTTTGGGACTTGGTATAAGCATTTTTACGTTTTTCTAATTCACGCTTCTTTTGAGCAGTCTTTTTGTATGTCTTAGACTTGTTCCATTTGCGACTACCTTTTTTGAATTTGCCTTTTTTAACAACTGTTTTTCGTCCCTTTTTGGCTAAAAAATCTGGCTCATAATTGTCAGAATTATTAGCCCGTTGAGAACGCTGCATCTTTCTTTGTAGTCGCGTTATTTCCTTCTGGAAGTTAGGAACTTTATCAGCAAAAGGCAATAAACCAGCATGATTGTCACCTACAAAAGCAATGTTAGAGATATTGAGGTCTAAGCCAACAATACCTTCTGAAACATAGTTTTGTGGTTTTTGATATGGGACTCCTTCATTAATTAACTGGACAAACCATCTGCATTTACCATTAATCTCTTTCCACAACAGACGAACATATTTAACAGGTGAATTTAATCCATGATGTATTACTGGATTAGATTCATCGATCATAGGATTGAGCTTGAGTTTTCCCCATACCAATTGACCATCTTTCCAACGTAAACCTTGTTTGTTAGATTTACCTTCAACAGACCTGAATCTGTTAGAGGTTTTAAACCTAACTTTTTTGGCTAATCCGAACAAAATTTTTTCACTAGCTCTAAAAGCACGAGTAGCTATTGTCTGTTGGGTATTAGAGTCTAATTTTTCAGCAATCCATTTTGATTTATTGCTAACTAATGTGGCATAAGCTTGTAAGTCATAATCCGAATATCTATATAGCTTTCTAGCTTCAGAGAACATGGTAGAACGCTGTTTATGAAGCTCTATGGGCAGCTTTTTGGCTGCTTGATAGACATCAGATTTTTTAACCAACTCCATCCTAGTCATTGCTTCATTTAGGCAAGCATTATATAACTGTCTACTTGCTTGAAAACGAGCTAACAACTCTGATTCTCGCTTGCTATCAACCAATAAGGGAATTGTGGTTACAAAAGATGGAGTTTTGCTTTTAGCCATTATTTAATCACCTCCTTGATTACTAATAATAATCTCATGAAATTAGCTGATTATCAACAATTTCATTAACTTCTAAAAACACTGCAACTAAAGTTGTATAAGTCAGGTTTCCGCCACGATATAAATAATGTTGGTAGTTCAATTCATTTAATTTCTTGAACTACCAACTTCCCTTCGGGACGCTAACGCGAACGTGGCTACCACCTTTCCCTTACTATTTAGGTGTATTGTGGTCAAACGCTTTAATACCGGATACAAATTGTTGCCACTGCTGCCATTTCTCTTTTGAATAGGTGTGGTTAGGGTCAAAGTTGCAGACTTGACAGAATTTATGAAAATCAGCATTCCAGTGAAACTTACAAATACCTGTTATGAAATAGTTGATTTGTTGCTCGTCCATGATTAATATTTCAGAAGGTGATTATGTTTTAAGCTAACCTTTGGTTAAGTGCATTTTCGACTTGGTAAGTCCCAAGAGTACAGTTTGCATTGCAAGGAAAGGTAGGAAATTCAAGATATTTATTCATAGTTTTTGTTACCTTGCACAGTACCATTATCCCCTCCCTACCCTTATTTTTTTGATTGTGATAGTAGCTAATAACCTCAAACTCATTATTGCCAGCCTCAAATCTACTTCCTCTATATTGAGAGATAGCATTGTTCCAATCTGGTTGCCAGAGCATGAGTGTATCTATTGCCATTGCTCTCACAGTTGGGTTATCTAATTTCATTAGGATATCTGGTAAGTAATGACATTGTTTGGCAATTACTTCTCGTGCGTAATTTATCAGCCAATACTCTGCTTCTCTTAAAAGAGCTTTTGATTCAATATTTTGGCACACTTCATCGTAAACCTTAGACATTAAATATGCCCTTTGTTCAAAAACCATCCCATTAGTTCGCAGTTTTAAGTCTGATGGATAATTAATTATCAAATCAGCTAGTTCATCACTGATTTTGGGAAGAGGATATTTATTATATTGTTGGGTTTCAGGATGGGTTATTTTCACCTGATACCCTAGATTTACAGCATGATTAATAATAAAATCAATATTGTTAGACTCGACGAAATCTCCTATTTGAAAATTGGTTTCTGTAAGTAAATATGATGGTGCGTGAATAATTTGAAACCTTTTAGGGTTTGGATTTGAATCAGCTAATAGTTCGACGTACATCGCTTATTCTCAAAACTTTCATCAATCTTGTGCGTAAGCGATGTATGTGGTTGAATTACTAAAAAAATAATCCTACCCAAGCTGGATAGGATTATCTTAACTATTGATTAATAGTTCTTGTCTCTGTTGGATTGATTATTTCCTTTAGTAGAGATAACCCAACTGATTTAAACAGTGCTTCGTTATCATCAGGGCAGCGTTGAATTGTTGTACAAGAAGAGCAGCCGTATTTACAAGGACAATTATCGACTAGAAACTTTGCCTTAATAAAGGCAGTCTCTAAATACTTGATGAGGGTATCGCACATACCTGTACCATGTTCACAAGTATCAAAGAAATAGCCAACTATCTTAGTATTAGACGGCACTTCTACTAACATGAAATCTATATCTCTACTGTTTGCTCCATGTTCGACAAGTGGTAAACTGAGTATAAGGTGATGAGCGAGAGTATGAACGCAAATTTGGGTTTCATTGCTTGCAAATAGTTGTTTCTCCTCATTGCTAATATATTTCTGTTTATTAAGTATCTCTTTTCTGTGATTTTTGACCACAACTGAAAAATATTTTCTGGCATCAGCGTTAATTTCAACCCTAACGCAGAATGTATTGTAGTTAAGAGCAAGTGATTCTTCGTATTTATTTTCCTCCAATAGTTCGACAAATTCTCGTTCAATCAGTTGGGTTTTACAAGCAGGGCAAGTTTGTAAATGTCCAGGTAAATTCAAATTGAAATTGCGACATCTGTTATTAGTGCAAGTCCATTTTTGTTCCAGCCTGTACAAGTTGTAGCCATAAATTTCTTCTTTGATTTTGGCTGAAATAGGTGTAAATCTAGCAGCCCCTTGGGGAAGATTGATAATTTTGGCTTCCCCTACAATTTTAATTTCCTCGAAATTTAGGCTTCCTTCAGGACGACTAAATAGGTTGGTTGCCTCTATTGGCTTGAGAATTGCTTTCCCTTCGGTTAGATTTAGCTCTTGTGATTTATACTGTACGGGGTTGCCGTCGAAATCTTGAGCAAGATATATTGCACCAGGATAAACTTCTCTTAGTGCAGAAGATGCCGAACTTTCCTCAAACTCTTCTGCGCTATCTTGATTGATATAACTGATGTTTTGGTCAGTGTTGCCTCTAACTTTAATTTTTGAGTGGACATAACCGAGGTTTCGATTAGTTGTCAGTCTTTGATTGTAGCTGAATATCAGTTGATTATCACCGATTAACTGTCGGGCGATCGCATCACCAGAACTACCAAAATGTCGGGCAATTTGAGCTTGTGTCGGTTTACTTTCTTTGCAACAAGCGAGAATATGCTGCTCCAAAGTTGTTTCATAATTGTGGTTAAAGTTGATAATTTCTGGAGGATCAGATAAAAGGCGTTCTGGGTAATTGGCGTAGTAAGAATCCATAATCGACCTTTTCGACGGAATAAACACCAATAGTCCTGCTTCCTGCCTCCCCGCGCGTCCTGCCCTTTGGCGAAAGGCAAGAATTGAGCCAGGGTAACTATGTACGATAGTTGCATCAATACACCCAATATCTAGACCCGCTTCTAAAGCACTCGTGGATATAATGAACTTGACCTTCCCGCTTTGTATATCTGCAATAATTTTGTTACGCTGATTTGCCTTCATGCTCCCATAAAATGCTGAGATGGTTTCTCCCAGGTGGGGCAGTTGCATCTCGATTAAAGCTTTACGTATGGCATTAGTTAAAACCTTAACCAATTCTCTACTATCGCAAAAACAAATCCCGACGATGCCTTTACTTACGAGCATAGCTGCGACTTGGGCAGTTTGGTAAAATGTATTGTTCCGTGGTTTGAGGCTAATAAAAGTAATCTCCGAGCGTTTTGCCCCACTTTGGTCAATAATAGCAAGATTACTTTGTTCTTCTCGATTAGATATCTTCTGGGCAATTTCGCTGCTGTTACTAATTGTTGCAGAAGCGAAGATGTACTGTAATTTTGAAATATCATTGCCGACAGATTCTATCATGAGTTGAGTTCGCCGATTAAGTAGTGCAAAATGCGAACCAAATATGCCTTGATAAAAGTGCATTTCGTCACAGACAATGATTGAAAATTTTCTGATTGTTTCTCTAAATCCCCAGTTTGAATCGAATTGGTAGTTGTTTAGCTCGTGGTTCCATACATCAGGAGTCACGCATAAAATTGAGGGTTGATTGCTGTAAAGTTGTTTGCGCTCTTGGGGAGGAATATCTCCATTAATATTGAGAATTTGGGGGCGAATATTTTCATCTAAGTGGCTAACAAAGGAACGTATTTTCTCTACCTGGTCAAATGCCAATGCTTTCAAGTTAAAGAATACTAAAGCTGATTTACCCTTTAGGCACTCATGAATGATTGGAATGAGAAAAGAGATACTTTTACCACTGCTGGTAGGAGTTTGGAGAATTATATCTTCTCCTCTTTTGTAAGCTTGCCATGCCTCGACTTGATGAGAGTATAGTTGGGTGATTCCTGACTTACTTAAAGCCAGTTTAACTAGAGGATGAATATCATCTGGGATGGGATAAAGTTTAGCTTCTTGAGCAGGAATTACTTCGCAGCTTTGTAGTTTTCCAGATCCATCAAGGATAGCAGCAATTTCTTGGTAGAGAATGCTTTTACCTGTTGGTGCTTGGTTTAGAGGTAATAAATTACCGCTATTTACCTCATGCTCCCAGTCGAAAATAATTTGGTTTAAACTACCCTTTTTAAAGTAAAGGTTTTTCTCTATGATGGCGGCGATATGGATAACACCATGTTCTTTGGAATAAACCTGCTTGTTTGCTTCTAACCATTCAGGCTGGTTCATAAAAAGATACCTACTTGCTGTTTTAGCAAATAGGCGTTAGTTAAAGTCGTAGTTTCTATTATCACGACTTTTTTATAGTAATTTATGATAGCTAGTTACAGCTTCTAACAAGAAATTTAATTACATATTCTATTTGAGTAAATTTCAATATATCTAAATTTATTTAAAAAATAAAAAGTATTTGTTTAAATATAAAATATTTGTATTTTAAAAGCATAAGCAGTAAAAAATATAATAATGCTGTTTAGTACTTTTATTTATGCTGCGATCGCTGACCACAGCATAAATAAATTGCAACGCAGCAGTCAGCAATTATACATACTTACACCATAGCTGTTGCCATTTGGCGACAAGACTCGGCGCAGCGACGACAAGATGCAGCACAGCGTTTACAATGGTCACTATCATGTTTTTCACATTCGCTAGCACAGCGATCGCAAGCTTCCGCACATACTCCACACATTTGAGTATGGAGATCCGAATTGCGCGACATGAAACGGGCGCAGAGAGCGCAGGTATCAGCACAGTCTCGGCATAGCTTAATACATTGAGCCATCATCTGTACCATATTGCTATTTAAGCAAGCATCGGCACAGTTTTCACAGTCGCGTAGGCAAGTAAAGCAAGCCTCTATGCAAGTTTCAAGCAAGGATTGGTGAGATTGAGTTGTCGTCATAGTTAGACCTCCGATTTCAAGTTATCAATTTCACAAGAGGTAGTATTCGTACCTCTTCGCCCTTAAGTTAAAAAATTACTAATATGCTTGCCTCTGTCTCGTGATATAAAGAATATTTATTACTAATTAGCTAGAACTATTTCATCCTAATTTCATTTAAGTATGTATAAGTAGTTTTGTAATTAAAAACTTTAGTACAAATTTCTAATTTCTTGTAGCTGCTGTATACCATAAACAACATTAGATTTCATCTTGATTTCATTTTTATCTGTCAAACTATATAGTGGCAATAGTTAGATTCTCAATAGTTAGTTATTTTGCAAATGTTTAATTTAAAAAACAGCTTTTTGTCGTTGGCTTTAGTAGCGATCGCCCCTTTTGCTACTAGCGTTCTAACGGCCTGTTCTACTACCACTTCCCAAAACCAAACATCAAACCCTACTACCACTGCTACTGATACTAGTGACAAGCAACCGATGAATCATGACGGTGGCATGATGAATCATGGTGCTGGCACGATGAACCACAGCATGACAATGGATTTAGGTTCAGCCGATGCTAATTATGATTTACGCTTTATTGACGCGATGATTCCGCACCATCAAGGGGCGGTTGATATGGCAAAACAAGCACTGGAGAAATCAACACGTCCTGAAATCAAAAAGCTGGCTTCGGAAATCATTAAAGCTCAAGACCAAGAAATTGGGCAATTGAAGCAATGGCGTAAAGCATGGTACCCCTCTGCAAGTAATACCCCAGTGGCTTATGATGCGAAAACAGGTAAGACAGTCTCCATGCCTCACGAGCAGATGCAAGGCATGATGATGAATATGGATTTAGGAGCAGCTGATGCTGAATTTGATTTGCAGTTTATCAATGCGATGATTCCCCACCACGAAAGTGCTATTACAATGGCTCAAGATGCATTGAGTAAGTCTCAGCGTCCTGAAATCAAAAAATTGGCTCAGAGTATTATTGATTCACAGCAAGCAGAGATCAACCAAATGAAGCAGTGGCGAAAAACTTGGTACAACAAGTAAATCCAGTCGTTTATGGGGGAGACCACATCAGTTGCTAATCTGTGACCAACTGCACAGAGCGTGTCTAAAAGTTGGCAGATTTGATGACACTTACTTCAATGTGGGAAACTCGTGAAACCTAGTGTTTTCCCAACATACGTTAAGTCCTACCGACATTGCTGCTTTAATCGCGGCATCAGGGATGTAATCTTACAAGCTACCCATCACCAATTGTCAAAAGCAATATGGCTGTATAAGGTACTTGTTAATTGTGCAAAGTCTCCTTGTTGGGGTAGGTGAGAGTTTCCTGGCAGATTTTGAGGGAATTTCTCTAAGTTTGGAATGCTCAAAACTCGATTTCATCCTGATTTCATCTCTACATGAAACACTAGTGATAAGAGTGCATTTCTCAAACCTAAAAGCACTTTTAACAGATCGCAATTCCTGATGCTTCGTACTCAAAAACCTAACAAGCGCAATGTCTAACTCAGAGCGTTCCCAAATGCCTACAAAGATTTGTTGTGTGTCTAGCACATTCCTCAGCCTGCTGTTATTAGCAAGTCCCACACTTGTTATGGCTCATGCCGGACATGGAAACGAATTTCACCAAGAAACTGAAGCTACTGGGACTAGTAATTCCATCCAGGTTGATGCTGACACAGCTAAACGACTAGGAATTAAAGTCGAGTCAGTCAAACGTCAGCAGCTAGCCATCGGCATTAAAACCACTGGGCAAATAGAAACTCTTCCTAGCCAAAAAGTAGAAGTAACTACCCCCATTCCAGGGGCGAAAGTGGTGGAATTATTGGTAGAACCTGGTGCATCAGTCAAGAAAGGTCAGCCTGTTGCTGTTGTAACTAGTCCAGACCTAGTAACATTGCGCGTAGAATCTCAGGAAAAATTAGCACAAGGTCAAGCTGATTTACAACAGGCTCAAGCAGACTTAAGATTGGCTCAACAGAATTACCAAAAATATCAACAAATAGCCACCTCGGAAATTGCCCAAGCACAAAGTCAAGTTGAATTTGCTCAAGAAAAGTACAGCAAAGACAAGCAGTTAGCTGATGATGGTGCTTTACCTCGTCGCAATGCTTTAGAGTCCCAAACTCAGTTAGCACAAGCAAAAGCCGAACTCACTAAAGCCAATAGTCAAAGAGAGGTGATTGAGGCAGAAAATCAACTCAAACGCGCTCAAGCAGCAGTTGAGTTAGCTAAGTCAAATATTAGTCGTAGTAATAATATTTATCAAACCCGACTTGCTCAATTGGGGACTCTTGCTAATGCTAAGGGATTGGTTATAGTAACTGCTCCTATCTCCGGCAAAGTAGCAGATCGAGAAGTTACCCTTGGTCAAACCTTTGAAGATGCTGGTGGCAAATTGATGACGATTGTCAACGACATTCAGGTATTTGCTACAGCTAATATTTATGAAAAAGATTTAAGCAAGGTAAGAACTGGTCAAAGAATTAGTTTACGAGTTGCTAGTCTACCTGAAAGTACATTTTCAGGACGAATTTCCCGGATTGGGACATCGGTAGAAGGAGAAACACGAGTTGTACCAGTACAAGCTCAAGTGAATAACTCAAGCGGTCAACTCAAACCCGGAATGTTTGCAGAACTCGAAGTTTTAACAAACCAAACATCAGCACCTATTTTAGCTATTCCTACCTCAGCAGTGGTTGAGGCAAATGCTAAAAAATTCGTCTATTTGCAAAATGGTAATGCTTTTCAGTCCACTGAAGTAACTTTAGGACAAACTTCTGGAGATATGGTTGAGGTCAAAAGTGGTTTGTTTGAGGGAGATATGATTGTGACTCAACGCGCACCACAACTTTATGCCCAATCATTGCGGGGTGGTAGCAAATCTGCAACCGGAGACAAAAATGAAGCACATACCAATACAGAAGTAACCCAAGCAAAAACAAACTTACCTATACCTTTGTGGCTATTGGGAACAGGAGGAGTAACACTTTTTGGTGTTGCTGCTTTTGCAGCAGGTAGTCTTTGGTCAAGTCGTCGCATACGTCAGCGTTTTGTATCAGTTGGTCATCCCGAATATGATGGCTTTACTTATGAAACTGAAACTCATATTGATAACCATAAAAAACCAACCACATCAAATTCTGCTGCTGTCTTTGATCAACCAGACAATAACATTTAGTAATTTCAAATTTCAAATCTAAAATGCTCAATAACATCGTCAGGTGGGTGATTGACCGACGTTGGCTCGTTGTCTTAGCTACAGCGATCGCTGCATTGTGGACATTCTACGTCATTCCCCAAATGCCATTAGATGTGCTACCACCCTTTGCACCGCCCCAAGTAGAAATTCAAACCGAAGCACCGGGACTCGCGCCGGAAGAAGTTGAATCTTTAGTAACTTTACCAATTGAGAGTGCAATTAATGGTACACCAGGAGTAACCGCAGTCCGTTCATCCTCAGCAGCAGGAATTTCAGCCGTGAGGGTAATCTTTAACTGGGGGACAGAAATTTATCAAGCACGTCAGCTAGTGACTGAACGACTGCAACAAGCAGCCAGCAAGCTTCCCCCAGGAGTAGAAACGCCGCAAATTTCTCCTACTACTTCACCTGTTGGTTTAGTTGTTCAATACGCTTTTACAGTCAAATCAGAAAATAATTCTCAATCCAAAATTGACTTGATGGGAGCTAGACGAATTGTTGATTGGCAAGTCACAAATCGTCTTTTAGCTGTTCCAGGTGTGAGCCAAGTAGTAGTTTTTGGTGGTGATGCTCGTCAATATCAAGTTTTAGTTGACCCAGCAAAATTAGCAGCCTTTAATATTTCTTTGGAGCAAGTTACTAATGCTACAAAAGCCGCTAACGGTAATGCACCAGGCGGTTATTTAATCACACCAGATAAAGAAACATTAATTCGAGGTATCGGACGCATTGAATCAATTGCAGATTTGCAAAAATCAACTATTACTGCACGTAACGGAGTACCTGTTAAGCTACAAGATGTAGCAGATGTGAAAATTGGTGGTGCGATTAAACGGGGTGATGGTAGTTTTGATGGTAAACCAGCAATTATTTTAATGGTTAACAAACAGCCGCTTGCAGATACTCCCACTGTTTCCCGTGCGATAGAAGCGGCAATGAAAGAAATTCAAGCTGGTTTACCACCAGAGATTAAAATCACCACGACATTTCGCCAAGATAGGTATATTGATTCCTCGGTTCAAAATGTTAGTTCATCATTAATTCAAGGTAGCATCATTGCGGCAATAATTCTTATTCCCTTTTTAATGAATTGGCGGACTCTGGCAGTATGCTTACTAGATTTTTTCTTAACTTTACTGTTTGGATTGCTAGCCCTTTCTTGGTTGGGAATAGGACTGAATACAATGACGTTAGGAGGTTTAGCAGTAGCGATTGGTACGGCAATTGATGATGCTATTGTTTATGGAGAAAATACTTATAGAAGATTGCGAGAAAATAAAATTTCTGACAATCCATTACCACCATTAGAAATTATTTTTGAAGGTTCAGCAGAAGTACGAGAATCATTGATTGGTGCAACTGTTATTGGCATTATTGTTTTTTCACCAATTTTTACTCTGCCAGGTGTAGAAGGCAGAATTTTTACACCAATGGGAATCTCTTATTTAGTAATAGTTGTTATTTCTAGTTTAGAATCGCTGTTAGTCTCCCCTGCTTTGTGTGCGATTTTACTACCTAATGTCAAAGTGGCAAAAAGAGAGCCTTGGTTGGCGAGATTATGTAAGACAATTTATAGCTACTGTCTCAACTTTTCTTTTCGGAATTCTTTACCAATCATTGGTGTTGCATTGGCTTTAACAGTAACTGCGATCGCAGTTATTCCTTCATTCGGTAGAGCTTTTTTACCAGAGTTCCAAGAGCAAACGATGGTAAATACTTTAACTTTATATCCTGGTGTGTCTTTAGAAGCGACAACAAAAGCCGGTTATGTAGTAGAAGATGCGCTCAAAAATGACAACCGCTTCAAATTTATTCAAACACGAGCTGGACGTGCTGAGGGAGATGCAGATGCGGCAGGTGTGAATATTGCACACGTTGATATCGAACTCAGTGATGAGGGAATGAAAGACCGCGCGAAAACTTTAGAAAAGCTGCGTCAAGAGTTTGATAAGATACCGGGAGCAGCACCGAATGTGGGCGGATTCATCTCCCACCGCATGGATGAAGTTTTGTCCGGGGTAAGAAGTGCGATCGCAGTTAAAATTTTCGGTTCAGACTTAGCACAACTCCGTCAGATTGGGGAACAAGTAGAAGCCCAGATGAAAACGATTGATGGGGTTGTAGATTTATTGCTAGAACCACAAATTCCCATACCGCAAATTCAAATTAAATTTGATCGAGATGCTGCTAGTCGCTACGGTTTATCAGTCGGAGAAATTTCTAGCATTATTGAAACCGCACTCAACGGACAAGTAGTTTCTCAAGTTTTAGAAAACCAACAATCCTTTGACCTTTTAGTGTGGTTAAAGCCGGAAGCACGACAAGATTTGTCCACCATTCGGGACTTATTAATTGATACCCCCAATGGACAGAAAATCCCTTTAGGTAATGTGGCAATAATTGACAACGGTACTGGGCCGAATACAATCAATCGTGAAAATGTTTCCCGTTTGATTGTAGTTTCAGCTAATGCTAAAGGTAGGGATTTACGCTCGATTGTCAATGAGATTGAAGCCAAGGTCAAAAGTAATGTCCAAGTGCCTGCGGGTTATTTTATTCAATACGCAGGTCAATTTGAAGCCGAAGAACGCGCTACCCAAAATATCCTGGTGTTCAGTGCGATCGCATTTGTGGCAATTACAGTTCTCATGTATATTTCAGTGAAATCTGTACCTTCTACCATCATGATTATGATTAATTTACCAATTGGTTTGGTAGGAGGTGTAATCGCAGTAGCGTTAACTGGAGGCGTGATTTCTGTTGCGTCTTTGGTTGGATTTGTTTCCTTGTTTGGGGTAGCAACTCGCAATGGTTTGTTATTAGTGGATAACTATAACAGTAAATTTGCCGAAGGAATGCCGTTAAAAGAAATCATTGTTAAAGGTTCAATGGAACGACTTAATGCGATTTTAATGACAGCTTTGACTTCTGCATTAGGTCTAGCACCAATGGTATTACAAGGTGGCCCAGGACAAGAACTTTTGCAACCACTTTCTATTGTTGTTTTTGGTGGTTTGTTTACATCAACTGCGATAACTTTGGTTGTTTTACCTGCTTTGTATGCCAAGTTTGGTAAACATTTATTTCCCAAGAAAACGGAGGAGAGTAAAGCAAAAGACGAGAAATTTTTTATGCACATGTAGGTACTCAAAACTTCTGCACATATATACAGAGAGGAATAAACTAATGAAATCACTTAAATCTGGCTTAATTATTCTTGGAAGTGTGGGACTACTATTTTTAGGATCTTGCAGTAATGCTAATCAAGCAGCTAATACAGAAAATAGTCCAGATGCTTCCAAGGCGACTACTCAAACACCATCTGTTTCTGCCTCACCAGCAACAAAAACAGATAGCGAACATGGTGCATCTCATGGAGGCCAAGTTGTAGAGACAGGAAGCTATCATTTAGAATTTGTGCCTGAGAAAGAAGCAAATGCAACTCACATGGATTTATATTTGCTAACAGGTGATAATCACGAAACAGTTCCTAATGCAAAAGTAACGGCTCAAGTTCAGCTACCTGGTGGACAACAAAAGACAATTCCTTTTACTTATGATGCCAAGGATAAACACTATACTGGTCTACTGAATGAAAAAGCATCTGGTCAGTATCAAGTGAAAATTACGGCAGATATTAAAGACGAAAAAGCAACCGGACGTTTTAACTTTAATCGCTAACTAGTATCTATAATGCTTCGATTTCGACGCTGACTATTCTATTTTTCGAGGCAATCTCACCTTTAAACCGTACATTTTTACACACAAATACTATTTTCATCAAAATGAAAAGTTTGTTGACTGCACTGGCTATCACTTCAACCCTTGCGTTGGCTCAAGGTTGTGCTTCACAAGTTAAATCTGGGGAAATTTCAGACACTAATCCCACCAGCATAAGTAATGCGAATCCCCATACTGGTCACAATATGGAGAATTCTAAAAAACCAAAAGAAAAAGATAATCCTCATGACGGACATAATATGGGGGACTCCCATGATGAGCATGGTCATTCCCAGTTAGAACCTGCGAACGCTACTGCAAAGCTTATCCTTCCCAGCAAAATAACTCCTAACACTCCTGTTCCTATAGCGATTGAAATAAAAGACAAAAATGGTAAAGCCATTGCTAATTTTGACAAATTTCAAGAAGAATTAATGCACTTAATTGTCGTTAGTGATGATTTACAATCTTTCCAACATATTCATCCTGAATATAAAGGAAATGGACGCTTTGAAGTTCAAGTTTATTTTCCCTATTCTTCTAATTACACTCTTTTGAGTGATTACAAAGTAGCAGGAAAAGCAGAACAAGTGTCAGTCCTCAAAGCACCAGTTCCAGGTCAATCACCAGCTAAACCAAAAATTGATTTAGCTACTATTAAAACTTTTGATAATACTCAAGTTAATCTCAACTTATCTCAATCCACCATTAAAGCTGGACAAGAGGTGCATTTAATTTTCAATTTACAGGATGCTGCAACTAAAAAACCACCTACAGATTTAAAACCTTATTTAGGAGAAAGGGGACATTTAGTTATTCTTAAGCAATCATCACCGTTAACACAAGCAGACTATATCCATGCTCATGCTATGAAAAATACTCCAGATTATGAGGTTCATTTTATCACCCGTTTTCCAAAACCGGGAAAATATAAAATGTGGGGACAATTTAATCGAAACGGGAAAATTATTACTGCTGATTTTTGGGTAACCGTTATTTAAATACATTGATAAATCCTAATTTCATCTTGATTTCATCTATACTTTGTATAATCTAAATAGAAACATGCTCCTCATGTTTACACCCCACCAAGCTTTTTAGTCATGCCACTTTCAACATGACTAAAAAGCTTGATTTCTTATTAATTAAAAGATTTGTTATTTTATAAGTAATTTTATTAAATAGATTATTTTCTTGAGAAATTAAGTTACTTGCTACAAAAAATAATTATATTTTTTCACTAAATTAAAACTAAATTATTGCATTTCAAAACCAAATCCAGTAATTTAATCCTTATGTTGTAATAGTATTCTTAAAATTAATAGTGCTATGCAGTTATTTCTAGCACTAGCTACTTGCGAATAAGCTTAAACACATTACTATAACCAAGTATTAGTTATAATTTCACCTATCATCTTTCGGCTAAAGTCGTTAGCCGTGACGTAAAAATTTCTTTTGATGAAGTTCAAGTTTCTTCATATTAATCTATTTGTAAATTTTAATGATAACTACTGAAATTTCATCTTGATTTCATTATGACTTGTCATGCTAGTAGATAGAGTTAATATAGATCGTCAGTGAAAAATTACCAATAATTTTAACGTAATAAGGGCAACTTAACAGGCTACTTCTCGTGATTGATCAGAGTATCAATGAGGTAGTTAAATATAGCTTTGCCAAGTTTGATGTATCTATTAAGAACAGATTAACTCATAAATAATGCTCTGCTAGCTGATGTATTTGATTATTTTGGAGGTAAATATGAAGAGATCATTGATTTACGCTGTTGTGTTTACTCTGAGTAGCACAGCTATTATTTTTCCCAGCTATGCAAGTCCTAGAACAGACAATGGTAAGGTTCCCCATATTGATAGAAATACACAATTTCCCCCTACACGTTGGGGAAGTTTTAGACATACTTTCCAGTTGCACGTTCCCCAAAATAGTAAAGCTGTTACTCAACTACTTATCAAAGTTCCAGACAATGTAACTATAAGTAATGACATTCAGGATATCGATGTTGTGGATGAAAAGGGACAGAAAATTAATACTAATGTATCTGTCAACGGTAAAACAATACTACTAGCTTTTGCTGAACCAGTTGCCCCTAATACTAAGTTTGATATTGACCTTAACAAGATAAAAAGACAAAATCTTGGTAATGGTTCTGTTTACAGTTTCTCAGTTAGAGAGGTTGGTATTGATGCAGAAATCCCTATAGGTGTTGCTTGGTTTCGTATTTACTAATCGAATCTTTTTCTAATAACAAATTAAGGAATTTCATGGAGATTTCATTTATGGATGTGAAACTGATAATAGGAACAAAATTTACGTAATTTTTGAGGAGAAACAAAATGAAAAGATTGATTTATCTGACTGCATTTACTTTAGCAGTGACATCTTTTTCAGTTCCTGCTGTATGGGCAAGTGGAAAACCAGGTGATTTTAGAACTTCTCATCTGCTCAGAGGTGCTGCCATTCCTAATACTACTTATGTCACAGATGCTACTCATAAATTTGAAGTTCATGTACAAGGTAAACCTTTGGCAGAACTCGCAATTAATTTACCTGACGGAGTAAGAATTGATAAGGGAATTGAAGTTAAAAATCAATCAGGGGAGGAAATTTCTACGACAGTTTCTATTAATGGACAAAAAGCTACAGTAGCTTTTTCACAACCAATAGCTCCTGAAACAAAGCTCTCAGTTTTAATGAGAGGAGTCAATACTCAAGCGTATGAATCAGGCTATGGTGCAACTTGGCAGTACCAAGTTTATGCTAAAAAAGTTGGATTGACGCAAGAAATTCCACTTGGTTTAGCTCAGATTCAGACTTATCCTTGATCCAAATAATACAGATTAACCACTTACTCTTCTGCTTGACTGGAGATTTAAATCTAGTTTAGAACTAGCAAATTGATATAAAGCATCAAATAAGAGCAGAAAAAAGCTCAACATTTTGGAGTAAATGTAGTGAAGAGATCGCATCAATGGATAACTTGTCTGAACTGAGAAACCGAATTTAACACAATCGCTAGCTGTTAGCATAGGTCAACTCCTAAATTAGAGATAGCCAGAAACAAGAATTCACCACCTATTTAGGTGGTGAATTCATATAGGTACTATGTACATCCAAAGTTGGAAGGTAGGAAGTTCTGCCCTTCTTATTTTACTAAGAAAACATCAGCTAAATTAAACTACATTAATCCAGAAATCAGCAGTAATGATTTTACCGTTGCGATTGAATTGTCCCCAAAGTTTATACTTTCCTGCTTGCGGAAAGCTAGTCATAAAATGAACCTGTCCAGTTGGAGTATTGTTGAGTGCGTGAGCATGGATGTAATCTGCTGCTGTTAATGAGCTTGACTGTCGCAGGATAACTAAATGTCCTTTTTCTCCCAAGTAAGGCTGCAAGTCTGTAAGCGGTTGATTGTTAGTAGCATCTTGTAATTTAAACATTAAAGTTACTTCTTGACCTGCTTTTACAGTGGGTTCAGAAAGAGCGAGATTGACTTGAGTATCATTGAAAGTTTTACTACGCTTAATGTCAATTTCTGGAGCAGCAATAGTGATTCCTGGAACTTGTGTTTTTAATACTGAAATTTGTTCTGACTGACCAGCAGGTTTGTAGTCACTAAAGAATGTGTAACCACCTGCTTTTGGAAAACTAGCTTCTACTTGAAACTGACCATTATCTTTATATGTGGGATGAAGATGGCTGAAAAACTGAAGATCGTCACTGACAATAATTAAGTGCATGAGCTTTTCTTGGAAATTGTCAAACTTGGCGATCGCCTTTCCTTCTAAATCTTGAACATCAATCAATAGCGAAATATTTTTATTTGGGGTGATGTTACTGGAAACTTTAAGTTTTGCTTGAGTCAACGCTTTCTTCTCACCATGAACTGTGCTACTTGTTGAATGTTCTCCATGATGACTTTCATTGATTGAAAGCTCCTCATGCTGATGTGTGCTAACAGACATTGCTTTTTCTTCAGCTTTAGGTAATGATGAGCAAGCTTGAACTATTACCAAAGTAGTAGTGATAGCGATCGCATTGATAAATCTCTTCATCGATTCTGCTCCATTAGTGAATTTATGAATTATCTACTTAACATAAAATTGAGTTTAAATTGTCTAGTTTACTGGAGAGTCAAGAGGCAAAATCAATAAATTATTATGTTTAATTTTTATTGAATTCCATGCAAAAGCACGTTTATTGTTTTAAATAAACGTGCCTGAAAATCTGATATTTAAAATTCAATATTAACTTTCAAGTAATAATAGGACAAATTGTTGAATGATATGTTTCAGATTGAATTTCCCAGCCAGAAAGCATCCCTGACAAATCTTGTTTCAAAACAAGTAATTGCTGAATCTGATCATCAATAGCTTGTACCTTATCCTCAAGCTTGGTTTTTATATGTCCACATGGTAATTCTCCTTCATCATGAACATTCAAAAATTCTTTGATTTCGGCTAAAGTTAAACCAAGGCTTTGGGCGCGTTTAATAAAGTGCAGTCGAGCTAAAACGTCAGTATTAAATAATCTAAAGCCACCCTCAGTTCTGCCTGATGATTTAAGTAGACCTAGTTCTTCATAGTAGCGAATGGTTTTAATTGGCACGCCACTTTCTTTAGCAACTACACCAATCTGTTTTGACTTTTCTTGAACTAGCATAATTACTTCTCTTAAATTTAACCCTCTACCTTATCCTAGATTCTCCAGTCAGATGGAGAGTCAAGTATCAACTCGATTAAAAATAATGGGGTAAAGTGAAAACCCCTAAGCTCAAGCCAGGGGATATACGCCAAGCTAAGAATTCTCGCTTATTTTCAGGGAAGTACGTCAACTTCTGATTGTTTTACTAACTTACCTGCTTGATGCCTAACCTTTGGTACACCTGCAAACAGTAAGCGAATTTGGGTAATCACGATATACAGGATAGGTACTACAAACAAACTCAAGAAAGTTGCAACAAACATTCCACCAAAGACAGCAGTACCAAGAGATTGACGGCTAGCTGAACCTGCACCTGTAGCCAC
Source organism: Kalymmatonema gypsitolerans NIES-4073 (assembly GCF_002368435.1). Lineage (GTDB taxonomy): Bacteria > Cyanobacteriota > Cyanobacteriia > Cyanobacteriales > Nostocaceae > Kalymmatonema > Kalymmatonema gypsitolerans. Next base: position 21,427 of record NZ_AP018264.1, on the reverse strand, counting down.
AGCAAGCGGCCAAATTCCTAGCAGAGTAGAAATCGCAGTCATGAGAATTGGTCTTAAACGTTCGCCAGAAGCTTTCACAGCTGCTTTGGTAATTGAAAAACCTTGTTCACGTAATTGGTTAGCAAATTCGACAATTAAAATTGCATTTTTACTAGCTAACCCAATTAACATGACTAAACCGACCTGACAGTAAACATCGTTATATAAGCCGCGCCATGATTGAGCTAACAATGCTCCCAAAACGGCTAAGGGAACTGACAATAAAATAATCAGGGGGTCAACGAAGTTATTGTATTGAGCAGCCAGGACTAAGAAAACGAAGAAAATTCCTAGACCAAAAATAATTGGTGCTTGACCACCAGATTCTAATTCTTCTAAGGTAATACCTGACCATTCGTAGCTCATATTTTTTGGCAAGACAGTAGCGGCTAAATTTTTCATAGCTTCTATTGCTTGTCCAGAACTAAAACCAGGTGCAGCTGCGCCATTAATTTCTATTGAACGATAGAGGTTGTAGTGGTTAATTGTTTGCGGCCCAGTGGTTGGTGTAACCTTCACCAAACTACTAAGGGAAATCATCTCACCCCGTCCAGAACGCACATATAGTTGTCCGATGTCTTCTGGGTTAGAGCGAAACTGTTGATCTGCTTGGACATAGACTCGGTACGTGCGGCCAAAAGCATTAAAGTCATTGACATAGCGGGAACCGATGAAAGTCTGCAAGGTACTAAAGATATCTCTGACAGGAACTTGTAAGGCTTCGGCTTTTTCTCGGTCTACTTCGATAAGTAACTGTGGTGCGTTAGCGGTGTAGGTACTGAAGACTCCTTGCAATCCTGGGGTTTGATTAGCTTTGCCGATTAAATCGTGGCTGATTTTGACTAAATTATTGATATCACTATTATTGCGATCGCCTCTATCTTGCAATTGAAATACAAAACCACCCACACTCCCTAAACTTTGGATAGTTGGAGGATTCACTGCAAACACGGCTGCGTCTTTAATTGCTGACAGTCCACTTCTAGCTTGATTTACAATTGCTGATGCAGTTTGTTTGGCTGTTTTTCTGACATCCCAAGATTTTAGCGGTGCAAATATCAAGCCTCGGTTAGGAGTATTACCACTAAAACCAACACCACCCATTGCAAAAGTACCTTGAATCTCTGGGATTTTCAGAAGTTCTTTTTCTGCTTGCTTCGCAACTTCACGGGTGTAATTGAGTGAAGTGCCATCTGGCCCCTGCATTAAATTAATAAAATAGCCTTGGTCTTCTTCCGGTAAAAATGCTGTGGGGACGCGCAGGTAAAGCCAGCCTGTCCAAACCAAAGATGCAACAAACAGTAATAAGACAACGATTTTGAAGTTGATGAGCAATCTGAGAATTTGTTGATAGCCTTTTTGTATCCAGCCGAGCAACCAATTAATCGCTCCAAAAATCCAGCCTGGTAAACCGCGTGGTTTTTGTGTTTTTCGTAATAACAAAGCAGCTAAAGCAGGCGTGAGGGTAATCGCGTTAAAAGTTGAAAGTACAATTGAGAATGCGATCGTTAGTGCAAATTGTTTATATAGTTGTCCTGTTGTTCCAGGGAAAAAACCTACAGGAACAAATACAGCCAAAAGTACGAGAGATGTAGCAATCACCGCCCCAAATAGTTCGTGCATTGATTGGGATGCAGCGCGACGCGGGCTTAAACCTTTTTCTTGAATCAAGCGAGTTATATCTTCAACAACAACGATCGCATCATCTACAACCATGCCACTTGCTAAGGTTAAACCAAACAATGTCAAGCTGTTAAGTGAAAAATCGAAAACCTTAACAAAGGCAAACGTCCCAATTAAAGAAACCGGAATTGTAATTGCAGGAATGATGGTAGTGCGCCAGTCTTGCAAGAAAATAAAAATGACGATGACAACCAGCACAATTGCTTCTAATAAAGTCTTGACAACTTCCTTGCGCGACGCTTCGACAAATAGTGAAGAATCATAGGGAAATTCATATTGCAAACTAGGTGGAAAGTCCTTTGCAATTTGCTCCATTTCCGCTTTTACCGCATTGGCAATCTTTAAAGCATTGCTCCCAGGAATTTGCAGAATTTGATAGCCAACAGCAACGTGACCACTATAGCGAGCAAAGGAACTGTAATTTTCTGCTCCAAGTTCAGCACGACCAACATCTTTAAGTTTCACTAATGTGCCATCTGTAGCCGCTTTGATGACCATGTTTTCAAATTCGTCAGCTTCTTTTAACCGCCCTTGAGTTTGCAACTCTATTTGATACATTTGCCCATCGGGTGCGGGTGGCTGTCCAATACTCCCAATACCTAACTGTAAATTTTGTTGGTGAAGTGCGTTAATTACGTCTTCAGTCGTGAGTTTGCGATTAGCAAGTTGAGTCGGATCAAGCCACAACCGCATCGCATAGCGGCGATCGCCAAAAGTCGCAATGTTCCCGACACCTTTAATGCGTCTGAGGCGGTCTAAAACGTAAAGGTCGGCGTAGTTACTAATAAAAGTATCATCGTACTTATCGCCTTCACTATACATAGCCATCGCTAAGACGATACCACTGGATTGTTTTGTGACAGAAACACCTGTTTGTCGGACAACTTCTGGCAGTTTTGGTTCTGCAAGCAAGACTCGATTTTGCACATCAGCCGCCGCAGTATCAATGTCATAGCCTTGATCAAAAGTGACGATGATGTTGCTAGTACCGTCACTGCTGCTGGTTGAAGTGATATATTTCAAACCTTCAACACCATTAATTTGTCGTTCTAAAACTGTTGTGACTGTCTCTTCTACAACTTGCGCGCTCGCACCAATGTAATTAGCGGTGACATTGATTTGTACGGGGCTGATATCTGGGTACTGTTCTACTGGTAGTAGGGGAATGCTGATTATCCCTACCATGAGCATTACTAAAGCACAGGCGATCGCAAATACAGGTCGCTTGATAAAAAAATTCGCAAACATAGACTTATTTCTTTGTAGGTAAAAATCTGGTTGTACAGGAATTGTTGGTTAGATTAACTACACTTTTTTGTCTCACGCAGAGACGCAGAGGCGCAGAGAAGAGGCAAGAGTGTAATCGAAACTAAAACCAGTTGTAAGTAACTACTGTTCAGGGAGAATGGGAGTACCATCTCTTAAGTTGAGTAAACCGGAAACAACAATTTTCTCGCCTACGGTTAAACCTTTCAGCACTTGATACTGATTACCCTGGATACTACCTAGCTCTACGGGTTTGAGCCGTGCTACTAACTGCGATCGCTTGGGTGATGATTCAGCGACATAAACAAAGGTTTCTGCACCCAAACGGATGACAGTTGAAGTAGGAATTAATACGCCTGGGCGTTTGTCCCAAATCACTTTCGCTCTAACAAATTGGTCGGCTCGCAACTGTCTGCGGGAATTATCAAACAATGATTTGACTAAGACTGACTGAGTATCATTGGCTGTGTTGGGAGCTATGAAAAATATGCGACTGTTTCCGAGATTTTTACCTCGTTCGTCAATTAACTGCAATGTCATTCCGGGACGCAATCGGGTTGCTTGTTGAACTGGTACGGAAATATTGACTTCTAGAGTTTGATTTTCGGTAATAGTTGCCAATTGAGTAGAGGTATCGACAAAATCACCAATTTTGATGGGTATATCGCCTACTTTGCCAGCAAAGGGTGCGGTAATTTTGTAGTATTTCAACTGGACTTGTTGTTGTTTGGTAGCTGCTTGAGCTTGTTGTACGGCTTTTTCGGCTTGAGAGATAGCTGCTTTTTGGGCTTGAATTTGGGCATCAATTGCATTCAAACTGGCTTTAGCTGTAGCTAGTTTGTTAGCGTATTGATCCTGAGTTTGACGAGATATCGCACCTTCCGCAGCCAGGTAAGAGTACCTTTGGTAGTCCAACTCGTTTAGCTTCACATCAGCTTGCTTAGATAAACGTTCAGCTTCTATAGATTTGAGAGTCGCTTTTGCATTTTCGAGTTGCGATCGCGCCGCCATTGCAGCTGCATCTACACCGCTAACTGCTGCTTTTTGTTCTTCTGCATCTATTTGCAGAATGGGTGTACCTGCTTTTACTTCATCCCCTGCTTGTACAAAAATCTGGGTGATTTGTCCTTGGATTCTCGGACGCAGAGTAACTGAACGCCGAGATTGCAGGTTAGCAATAAAATTGGAACTTTGTTCAATTGTGCTTGCTTTTAGGGAGGATAATTTTACTTGTACGCCAGGAGGTGCAGCAGCTGTAGCTACTGGGGGTTTTGCACTGGGAGTAGAGACACGCCAAACTGCAATACCTCCACCTGCTAATAGTAGAGTGAGCAATAGCCAAAGCCAAGGTCGCCGCGATCGCGGTGATGGTGATTCAGCCTCTAAATCATCGTCATCTAGAATGGGAGTCTGATTTTCCAAATCATCATCTAAATCTAGAATAGGAGTTTGGTTTTCCAAAGGGTTCATGTTTGAGTAATTTCCTGTAATTTCAATTGAGTCGAAATAATTCCTAATTGATAAATTTTTTATCAACAGTTAGCTTTTGCTAACTGTTGATATATTTTTGAAAACCTCTAGATGGATGGATAACCAACAGAGGCGATTGCTTCTTTAATCGCTGTCTCTGATGCTTGAGTTTCTACATTGATAGTTTTGGTTTTTGTATCAGCTTTTACAGTGGCAGCAGCATCAACTTTTTGAATTGCTGTGTTGATAGTATTTACACAAGCTGAACAAGCTAACTTAGGGATAGTAAGTTGTACTGTCATCTCTAAAAACTCCTGATTTTTTTACTACTAAAGCGTGGTTTGTTTGAGTAAGTGTTTAATTTTTTTACTCAACCTGGAATTAGCTTAAATTCTCCATCTGCCTGGAGAGTCAAGAGGAAAAATAAAAAAATAACTACAGATAAAAATAGATACACACAGATAAACAGTGATGATTTATCTGTGTGCATCTGTGGTTTTATATAAAATTGGAATTTTTGTTCTTGTAATTAGTGAAAAGTTTTTGAAAGTATTAATTTTAGTAAAATTAAAAGTGTATAAGCAGCAATAAAACAACTTAATTCTTGAGAATTGCTGTAGCTACCATCAACCCCCATACAACACCAAAGCGAATTCTGGTTGCGCGATAAACCGCAAAATTTGCATCTTCAAGCAAGCGGTGAAATTCATTTTGGGTATAACACTGCTGATGAGCCGGATCGAAACCTTTAAGGATAATGTCACATATTTTACAAAGTAAATAATCTCTACACCAATCGAGGATAATGACTTTGCCATCACGCTTAAGGACACGTCTCATCTCCTTTAATGCAGCAAGTGGATCATCAAAGTAGTGAAATGAATTAGCAGACACAATCACATCGAAACTATTACTGTAAAATGGCAAATTTGAAGCACTTGCAATCTGAAATGAGACTTGAGGATAAGCACTACATTTCTGTTTGGCGATCGCCAGCATTTTATCTGAAATGTCTACCCCAACAATCTGTTGCGATGAATACTCAGCCAGCATTAAACTTTCAAACTCACCAGTACCACAGGCAACATCAAGTATAGTATCTGTTGGTGATATCTCTGCCCAGGCTTTCAGAAAAGATAGTGTATTAGTTATATAACTTTTCCAACGTAGATCGTAAACAGAAGCTAACTGGTCATACTGGTTACGAACTATAGTTTCACTCATATTGTTTTTTGTAAAATTTATTCATGTTCAATAATCGGACAAATTGTTGAATGGTCATTATCAGGCTTTATTTCCCAACCAGAAAGCAACCCTGATAATTCTTGTCTCAAAATCAGTAATTGCTGAATTTGTTCATCAATAGCTTTTACCTTATCTTCTAGTTTAATTTTGATATGCTCACAAGGTAATTCTCCACTATCATGAACATTTAAAAAATCCTTAATCTCTGATAAGCTTAACCCTAAACTTTGAGCGCGTTTAATAAAGTGTAGTCGTTCCAAAACATCAGAGTTAAATAATCTAAATCCTCCTTCTGTTCTTCCGGATGATTTGAGTAGACCAAGTTCTTCATAGTAGCGAATAGTTTTAATTGGTACTCCGCTGTCTTTGGCAACTACACCAATCTGTTTTGCTTCTGCTTGAGCTAACATACTTAGCAAATCTTTAGTGAAATATGATTACCGATCATATACTAAACTCTCCAGTTAGCTGGAGAGTCAAGCATGAGCAGTATCATTCCGTCATTTTTATGAGAAATGAATTTGAGTGGACACCTTTTCTTCACTAGCGTCTGCGGCTTGGACGGAAATTGCACCTCGAAACATCTTCATGCCGCAGGTGAAAGCATATTCACCTGGTTTTTCTGGAGTGAACTCAATTGAGGTTAATTGATTGAGTGGTAAATCAGCAGCAATACCAAAATCAGGAATTAGCACTTTCGCAAGGCAATTACTGGGATTTTCGCGCAGAAAGTTGAGCTTTACTCTTTGCCCCACTTTAACAACAACATGATTCGGTGCATATCCCTTATCTACATTGATGGTGGTTTTCTGAATTCTTTGCTCTACAGTTGTTTCATGCTCATCGATTGAACTGAAGGATTTGGGTTGTGGTTCTTTCATCGTTTTTTCTTCCTTTATGACTGTTGATTGAATGTCTGAAGCTTCGGCTTGAATTTCACCACGAAACATATTCATGCCACAGGTAAAGAGATAAGTTCCGGCTTGTTTGGGTGTAAATTCCACAGTGGTTACTTGATTAAGCGGTAAATCTGCGGCAATGTGAAAGTCTGGAATCACGACTTTTTCTAAGCAACTGCTGGGATCTTTGCGTTCAAATTTCAGTCTTACTGGTTTCCCTACTTGCACTACAATTCGACTGGGATCGTATCCCCCATCAACAATGACACTTACTTCCTGAACGCTTCCACCTGTTGCAACTGCTTTTTGAGACTTAGGTTTACTGAGTAAAAACCACCAAAGTTGTAAGCCGATTAGTCCTAATCCGCCGAGAGTGACGGCTATTTTGTTCCCTAGTGGCTGATCGATACGTTGAAATTGATTAGTTTGGACTGTTGCCGATGAGTGCGTTTGGTGGGATTTTTGTGCGACTGCTTCACTAGATGCAATTGAGAATACAATTCCTAAACTGGCTATACTACCGATGAGTGCTGTTTTGTTTACCATTGAAAAATCTCCGAAGTGCATGTGGGTAAGTTGTTAGCTACACTAAAATTCCTGAAATCACTCCCAGCAGAAATCCAAATCCTGCTAAAGTTCCGAAAAATATGGTTTGATTGAACATTGTTATTTCCTCTATGCAAGTGTTTTAGGTTGGAAGTTGCGTAAACGCAGCGCATTAGTAACGACAGAAACTGAACTAAATGCCATTGCTGCACCGGCGATGATGGGGTTGAGTAACCAACCGAAGATGGGGAAGAGAATTCCGGCGGCGATGGGAATACCAGCAACGTTGTATATAAAGGCGAAGAATAGGTTTTGGCGAATGTTGCGAATTGTGGCGCGGCTGAGTTGAATTGCTGTAACTATGCCTTGCAAATCACCAGAGATTAAGGTGATATCACTAGCGGCGATCGCTACATCTGTACCAGTACCAATTGCAATTCCTACATCGGCTTGAGCTAAGGCTGGTGCATCATTGATACCATCACCAACCATTGCGACAATTTTGCCTTCTGTTTGTAGTGCTTGTACTGTAGCGGCTTTTTGGTCGGGACGGACTTCTGCTAAAACCCGCTTAATACCAACCTCACGGGCAATACTTTCTGCGGTGCGGCGGTTATCACCTGTGAGCATGACAACTTCTAAACCGAGTTTTTGCAATGCTTTTACAGCCTGGGTGGAAGTGGGTTTAATGGCATCAGCAATCCCCATCAATCCTTTGATTTCGCCGTCAACTGCTAACCACACGGCTGTTTTACCGAGGTATTCTAAGCGTTCTTTATCTTGTTGCAAGGCTTGAGTGTTAATGCTCAACTCTTCCATCCAGCGTTGTGTACCAATTTGCACAAGACGGTTAGAAACGATACCTTGGACACCACTACCTGCCACAGCTTCAAAATCTCTGACATCTACTAATGGTACTTCCTGAGATTGGGCATATCGAACAACTGCTTCTGCAAGTGGGTGTTCAGAATTGCGTTCTAAAGATGCTGCTAGTTGTATCAGCTTAATTTCGTTGCCGTTCAGTGTACCGTTAACTGTGAGAAAATCTGTAACTGTCGGTTTCCCTTGGGTAATCGTGCCGGTTTTGTCTAACACAATTGTTTGAATCTGATGTGCTATTTCTAAGCTTTCGGCTCCTTTAATTAAAATGCCATTTTCTGCACCTTTACCTGTTCCTACCATGACAGAGGTTGGTGTGGCTAAACCCAAAGCACAAGGACAAGCGATAATTAACACCCCAACTGTGGTTATCAACGCTAGGGTGACATTGCCCATGATGTTGTACCAAATGATAAAGGTAAGAATAGCGATCGCAATTACCGCAGGTACAAACCACCCAGTAACTTGGTCTGCTAGTCTTTGTATAGGAGCTTTCGAGCCTTGAGCCTGCTGCACTAGTTGGACAATCTGCGCCAGTACAGTATCTTTTCCTACTCTTGTCGCTCGAAATTTAAAACTTCCAGTTTTGTTGATGGTTGCGCCTATGACTTCATCCCCTGGTTGTTTTTTCACAGGAATACTTTCGCCAGTCACCATCGCCTCATCAACTGTGGATGTCCCATCAACTACTTCGCCATCAACGGGAATTTTCTCCCCAGGACGCACCAGCACCACATCGCCAATTTGTACTTCCTCAATGGGTACATCTATTTCTCGTCCGTTGCGAATTAACCTTGCTGTTTTGGCCTGTAAACCAATCAGTTTACGGATAGCTTCTGAGGTTTGTCCTTTGGCGCGATTTTCAAATAGTCGTCCTAGTAAAATTAGGGTAATGACTACAGCACAAGTTTCATAATATACATCTGGTTGTAGCCCCTGACTGATGAAGAAACTAGGAAATACTGTAGGGAATAGGGAATAGAAATATGCTGCACTTGTACCTAAAGCTATTAAGGTATCCATTGTCGCGGCATGACGCTTAAAAGCTTTCCAGCTATTAACGTAAAAAGAATAACCACACCAAAACTGTACAGGAGTGGTCAGAACTAATTGCACCCAAGGATTATGCAACCATGTGGGAATAAAAGGTAGGTTTAACCCTGTCATCATTGGTAGTGAGCCAATCACCAGCACAGTGCTAATGATTCCCCCTACTGTCACCTTTTGCTGCAAATCACGGGATTCTTTCAGGCGATATCTTTTCTCTTCATCATCATCTCCCGCCATCAGATTTTGTTCTTGGAGGGGATAGGCAGAATAACCTGCGGCATCTACTGCCTCTTGTATAGCTTGTAAATCTGTTTTTCTGGGGTCATAATCAACTCTTGCCTGTTCTGCCCCAAAATTCACACTACATTCATTTACACCAGGGACAGAACTAATCGCATCTTCAATACTTCTGGCGCAGGAAGCGCAACTCATACCGCGTAGTTTAAGTGTGGCATTCTCCATTTGAAAGCTCCAATTATCAAGTCGTGTTCAAGACTGATTTCATCTTGAATGCTCCAGTTCACTGGAGTGTCAAGGGGGTAAAGGAAAAAAATTGGAACTAGGCAGAAATCCCTTTCTCAACTAGCTTTGCGGCTATTTCTCATACATTAACTGAAGTGGGGAAAAATTTCTGTTCAAGTCTCTTGACTCTCCAGTGAAGTAGATATTTGAAGATAAACTCCAGCAAACAATAACCAGCTTGATCTAAAGTTCGGAAACCTTTTGGAATGCGCTATTGGCAAAATTTGCCTATGGTTATACCATTTCAGCGGTTCTGGCATAGTTCAGCGTCGGACTTGTAATTCACTGGACTAACAGCTATGAGCATCATCCATCTACCCTCAACAAAAACCACTGTTTCAAAATCTCCTACTGTTTCAACCTTAATTCGTCCCCCTTCACCTTCTCTGTTAATTGCTTTCTTTAATGGAGCCGTACTGCCTATTCAAGCAGCAATTAATGCTCAGTTAGCTCGGTCAATAGGTTCTTTCCCTCTAGCTGGAGATATTTCCTACTTCGTAGGCACTATAGTTCTCGTAAGTCTTCTATTAACTGGCAAATTCGGACGACCAAATTGGTCTGCGTTACCCAAAGCACCTTGGTGGGCTTTTTGTGGCGGATTGGTTGGTGCTTGGTACATAACCTCAAGTGCATACTTGACAACTAACTTGGGAACTACGCTCACAATTGCGTTGATTGTCAGTGGTCAATCTTTCATGGGGATGCTGGTAGATCATTTTGGATGGCTCTCAGTACAGCCTCGTCGTCTCACGCCTAACCGACGCATTGCTGGAGCATTATTACTCTTAGCCGTTTTCTTTCTCACTTTGAAATAAGAGTTTTTAGTTTGGAGTATTAGTATGGAAATTTTGCTAGCGATCGCTGGTGCTGGTTCTGCTGGCGGACTGCTTGCTTATGGTAGTGCTGCTAATGTTCGATTAATGCAAGTAATTCGTTCCGCGATCGGTGCTGCTACTGTTAATTTCACTATTGGATTTACAACTTTAGCACTACTGATGGTGCTGGGAGTCATCGGCCCACTATCCCTCAATCAATTGTCTCAAGCTCCTTGGTGGGCTTTCTTTGGCGGTGCTTTGGGAGCAACTTACGTAACGCTCAATACTCTCAGCATTCCTAAATTAGGTTTGACAAACACAACAATGGCTGTAGCATTTGGACAGATGCTGATGTCACTGATCATTGACCAGTTTGGTTTATTTGGGGTTATGAGTCATATCGTCAGTGCGCCCAGATTATTAGGAACTGGGCTTTTATTAGCCGCAGTTATACTTACACAATTAGATGCTAAACAAAGCAGATAACTGACCAATGATATATCTGATATCTGCAATAATTCAATCCATCATAGTTGAGATTTTCTTTGTTCATGGATACTGAAGGATTTTATCGTCGTCCTTTACCTCCTCCTAGTATTTCTTTTGCTTCCCCTGATGGGCGACAAATCTTTCAAGAAGCGATCGCATTAGGGGGTATGGAGGGTTATTTTCCCCTTGCCGAACAATTTCATACCCAATCAGAGCCAGCTTTTTGCGGGTTAGGTACGTTGGTCATGATTCTCAACGCCTTATCAATTGATCCTGGGCGAATTTGGAAAGGTGTATGGAGATGGTACGGTGAAGAATTTCTCGAATGTTGCCAACCACTGAGTGCAGTTAAAAATCAAGGCATTACTTTTGACGAATTTGTCTGTTTAGCGCGTTGCAATGGAGCTAAAGTACAACCCTATCGTTACGACCAAAGCAACCTACAAGAGTTCCGAGAAGCTGTTAAGCAAGCCACCTTTCTACCTCAAGGTTTACATTTAGTTGTTTCTTATTCACGACAAGTTGTAGGACAAACTGGGGATGGACACTTTTCACCAGTGGGAGGATACCATCCGGAACGAGACCTTGTGTTGCTTTTAGATGTGGCTCGTTTTAAATACCCACCTCACTGGGTTCCCCTAACTGTTTTATGGAATGCTCTACAACCCATTGATACTGCAACTGGTAAGTGTCGTGGCTATATGCTTATTTCTAATAAGAATATTTCCAGTCAAAATTTATTTCATGTAGGAATTAATATACATCAATGGGCGAAAGTTGCACCTTATTTTAAAGATATTGCACCAACTTTACTGGCTCAAGAACAGCCAGATTCATTATTTGTGTTACTGGATGTATTATTAATAAACTTACCACTAGAGTTAACTTCTGTTCTCTACATTACTGAAGATGCCCTATCGACTGAATTTTTTGAGATATGGTGCTGTTTATTGGAGGAAATTAAATCGCATCCTTTATGGACAGTTGCTCAAAACGTACTGTTGAATAGAAATTTCTCGGAAACTTCTGTTATAGGAAAGTGGCAACTCCAAGAGAAAAACTTAACTTATTTGCTAACAATGTTTCTTTTATCTTGTCCAGAGGAAATTTATCAACCGCTAAATGAGCGTTTGCGTTCTCACATATATCAACTTCGAGAAGTCGATAGGCTGCCGCCACTGATGCGTCAGGAAGTAGTTAGCTTAAAAGAACAAATGTTAGCGTTACAGAATTTATTTCAAACATTATCAAATTAAATGTACAACACTTTGCATATTTGTGTAATATGTGTAGAGACCTTATACGTAAGGTCTCTACATTTCTTCCTGTTTAAGTTTTTCCTCTTTTAGATGAGTGTGTCTTCATACAGAATTGGTATTACCTCTGCCTTTCTGTTTGTTATAAACTAGATTTTTTTTGATAATAAAGTCTACATCACTTGAAATACTTTGTGATGAGTTAGGTTTAGCATAGTGATGTTGTGCAAGCCAAGCACTAACTTCCTCTTCAGATAACGCTTGGAAACGATTTCCGCTCAGTGAATCATCAATAATCCACCAGATATTTCCCATGCGATCGCTTGTCTGCCAAATAAAGGGACTTGAACTTTCCATCAAAGCTAGAGCGATCGCCCTAGCCGCATGATTCAAAGGTTGGCTGACTTCTTGAAATTGAGGTCTAAATCCATCAGAAATATCTGAAGGTGTCCATTCTTGTTTTTGGTAAGTTTGAAAATCATCCAAAAATTTATCGAGTATTATTCTCATACTTAATCTCCGTAGAACTCAATATTTAACTTAGGCTTTGCTTTACCATCTATGTTTGTGAGAACCTAAAGTTTTTTGATAATAAAGTTGCTCAATCCAAATTAAAACTTCCTGTTCCGAAGCCAAAGAAGCAGATTTACCTGTTGCTGGATCATAGGCAAACCACCAGACATTACCTTGGCTATCGCGCCGTTCCCAAACTTCTGGTTCGGGTTCTTTATAGAGGAAGTCAACAAACCATCTCCAGAATTTTCCCAATAATAATTGAATGCTGAATCGATTTTTGTGAGGTACTTTAGAATCAGAACTTGATGTCAATCTCTGATGTAACTGTTGTCTGCTTGTCATAAATAAATTCCCAGGTATAACTATTGAAAGGACAAAAAGTTATCCTTTCTTTTCGCAACTCAATAATTTAATTTTTAATGCTCCATTTAACTGGAGAGTCAAGAGATCGCGAGAAAAACTTTTATGAAGCAAAACATAGTTATAAATTTGTATGCAGAAAATTAATTTGTAATTAATATCAAAGAAATTTATACAAATTATTAAGATTGTATTCATAAACTTGAATCTCCACCTAACAGGAGAGTTGACAATACTAGTAAAGTAATTGTTGGTGGAGATTATGACAAAACGTCAAATTGAGATATTTACAGCCAATTGTCCTCTTTGTGACGAAACAGTCCGTACAGTGCAAGAATTAGCTTGCTCAAATTGTGAAGTATTAGTCTATGATTTGCGTTCAAGTCAGGAACAGCAGACTTATCTAGCGAAAGCTGAACATTATGGAGTTCAATCAGTACCAGCCATCGCTATCAACGGAGTGTTAGTGCTGACGGGTAAACCAACTCGTGACCAATTGCTAGCAGTGGGTGTAGGTCAAGCACTGAATTAAGTATGGATGTTAAACAAACTCCAAACAGCGCGATTGTCTTTAGCAGTATCCTTCGGGTAATCGCATTTATTACTAGACCAGTAAGGATGCGATCGCCTTGATTATGTAAAGAAACGTGTACAAGAAGAATATTTCATCCTCTTTTCATCTCTAGATGTAAATCTTAAATTATAGGTTTTTGTTGAAGATAAAACGATTTAGCTATTTGATTGGAAAGAAAATTAACTTAATTTTTGCAAGAAAAGTGAAACCAAAAAAAACTTGCATAATACTTGATGTCTGAGCAATTTTATTGAGTTTAATTTAAAATTTATTGTCTCACAAGTTCCTCACAATCTCTCGATAATTTCATAAATATAAGTTGTCTTTAACTCCTAAAATGAGGTGGGGTTATGAAAACAAAAACATTGTTGTATGGCTTGGCTGGTCTATTAAGCACTAGTGCGCTCGCTGGATTAGTAATTTTAAATAACGCACAAGCTCAGGTTTCAAACTCAGAACACAATACTCATCACCCATCTACAGAAACTACTCCTCCTCCCCAAAGAGGGATGATGACTAATATGGATCAACATTTCATTGAAATGATGGTTCCTCATCACACTCAAGCAATGGAAATGGCTGATATCGCATTAAGTCGCGCTCAACGCCCAGAAATTAAAAAGCTAGCGGCAGCGATTAAAAACGACCAAAACCGTGAAATTCAGCAAATGAAATCTTGGTACAAGGCATGGTACGGGAAAGAAGTACCTGTAACAGCCATGACTCGTCAAGAAATGATGGCAATGCATCAGCGTATGTGCCAACAGATGAACCCAGGCATGATGAAAATGCCGATGAACTGCAACATGATGGGTATGAATGTAGATTTGGCAGCCTTGAAAAATGCACCAGATTTCGACAAAGAATTTATCCGCCAGATGATTCCTCATCATCGCATGGCTCTAATGATGTCGCAGATGGCTACTAAAAAAGCTACCAAACCAGAAATTCGTAACTTAGCTCAGTCCATCATTAAAACTCAAACGGCTGAAATTAACCAGATGCAGCAGTGGTATCAGGTTTGGTATAAATCCAACCCCGAAGAAAGTTGAATTCCGGAGAGATTTTGACCTGACACGATTGATATCTGCTCTCAAGGAGGTCAATTATGTGGAATTTTTTTAGACGCAAGCGTCAACAAGATAGTGACAAGACTGCTGTAGACCCAATATGTGGCATGACTGTAGAAAAGGCTACAGCATTGAAGTCCGAGCGAGACGGACAGACTTACTATTTTTGCAGCCAGACTTGCCTGCATACTTTTGAATCACAACCAGCAGGATGAAGGAGTTAATTCAAAAATGGCAAGAACTCACGAGCATCACGGACATAGACACGCAAGCATTGTACCCCAAGGTGGGATGGCAAAAGATCCTATTTGTGGCATGACAGTACCTAAAGCCACATCCTTGAAGACAGAACGAAGTGGACGCACTTACTATTTTTGTAGCCAAACTTGCTTAAACACATTTTTAGATCCTGAGAAGGAACTCAAATCTATGCGGACTCGCGTCACCATTGCGATGACGGGGGTACTATTTTTAGCAATTCTGCGAGCGGCTGCATTTTTGGGACTGGCAGCAGGTGTAAGTATCTTAAGCTGGGTGCCGATTTCTGCTCTACCCTGGTTCACCTGGGGAGTCTGGCTTTTTATCCTGGCTACCCCTGTACAGTTCATTGGTGGCTGGTCATTTTACGTGGGAGCGTGGAATGCCATCAAAAGCCGCAATGTAAACATGGATTTCCTGATTGCTCTAGGAACCAGCGTTGCCTATTTCTATAGCGTGGCAGTGATTTTCTTTCCTAATGCTCTACCTGTCGGAGTCGAGGAGCGAGATGTTTATTTTGAAGTTTCTGCCGTCGTCATTGCCTTTGTTTTACTAGGCAAGTATATGGAAGAAATTATCAAAAAGAACTCATCGGCAGCAGTACGTAAACTCCTAGATTTAAAACCTGCTACCGCTAGAGTCATCCGAGACGGCATGGAGATGGATATTCCGGCAGAGCAAGTAATGGTAGGCGAAACCATTATTGTCCGTCCGGGGGAAAAAGTACCAACAGATGGAGTTGTGCTGGATGGAGCTTCATCTGTAGACGAGTCAATGCTCACAGGCGAGTCATTACCAGTAGAGAAGCAAGCTGGAGCGACTGTGATTGGTGGTACATTGAACAGAACAGGAGCATTCAACTTCCAAGCAACTCGTGTCGGCTCTGAAACTGCTCTGGCTCAAATCATCAAAGTTGTGGAGGAAGCTCAGGCAAGTACGGCGCAAGTCCAACGGTTGGCAGATAAAGTCACGGGCTATTTTGTCCCTGCGGTGGTGGGAATTGCGGTACTGGCATTTCTCGGTTGGTTACTTGTCGGGAACTTTCCCCAAGCTTTACTTGCATTCATTGCTGTGTTAATTATTTCTTGTCCCTGTGCTTTGGGTATTGCTACTCCCGCCGCGTTGATGGTTGGTGTGGGTAAGGGAGCAGAAGCCGGGATTTTAATTCGGGGTGGGGAAATTTTAGAAAGGGCAGAAAAGCTCTCGACTGTCATTTTTGACAAAACTGGCACCTTGACTCGTGGTGAGCCTAGTGTAACGGATATTGTAGCTTTGGCAGAACGCCCAAACGATGAAATTCTCCGGTTGGCGGCGGCTGTAGAAGCGGGTTCAGAACATCCTTTGGGTGAAGCAATTGTGCGAGCAGCCAGACATCAGATGCTAGATATTCCCAAAGTGAATAATTTTGAAGCTATTCCCGGACATGGGATTCGGGGAGAAATTAATCGAGATAGGATTTTGCTTGGTAATCGCCGCTTGTTCCGCGAGCAAGGCTATCAAATTAATCCTGCAACAGAAGAGATACTGACTCGTTTGGAATCTGACGGTAAAACAGCCATGCTGGTTGGTTGTAATGGTTTGCTAATGGGGATTGTGGCAGTAGCCGACACCATCAAACCTGAAGCCAAGGAAGCGATCGCTGCTTTGCGACGGGAAAAAGTTAAAGTCGTGATGCTCACCGGAGACAATCAGCATACTGCCGAAGCGATCGCCCGTCAACTGGGAATCGATAAGGTAATTGCTGAAGTATTACCCGGTGATAAAGCCCAAGTCGTCAAAGATATTCAACGACGCGGCGAAGTTGTGGCAATGGTGGGAGACGGTGTTAATGATGCACCCGCCCTAGCAACTGCTGACATTGGTATTGCTATTGGTTCTGGTGCAGATGTTGCCAAGGAAACAGGCGGTATCATTCTGGTGAAAAACGATGTGCGGGATGTTGTGACTTCGATTCGCCTGTCTCGTGCCACGATGCTCAAAATTAAACAAAATCTATTCTGGGCGTTTATTTATAACACCATTGGCATTCCCATTGCTGCCTTCGGTTTTCTCAACCCAATTATTGCCGCAGCTGCGATGGCTTTGAGTTCCTTGTCAGTGATTGTTAATTCATCACTGTTGAAAGGATTCAAATTGTCAACAAATTGAATTGCAATTGCTAACTGCATTGGGGGAAAATTTCTATGAATCATCAATCTAGTCAAGATAGTTGGTGGAGATCGCCCGCCAAAATAGCCTTATATATTTTCCTGGCCATTGCTGCATTTTTTCTCATCACTGAACACTTAGCACATCTAGCTGGAATTCTGCCCTACTTGTTACTATTAGCCTGCCCATTCATGCACTTATTTATGCACGGAGGACATGGTGGACACGGCGGACACAGTGGCGGAAATGATCGTTCATCTCGGTAAAAAATATCAATCAACAGGAAATAAGAAATGAACAACGCACCCGCCTACGGTCTTTGGTCTTTGGTGATTATCAACTCTTTAGTCTTCATCATCTTTGCCTTCAGCTTTACAAAACCAAAAAGTCCCCGTGATTGGCGAGCCTTTGGTGCTTTTTCTGCCTTTATCATGGCTTTGTTCACGGAAATGTACGGCATACCTTTGACAATTTACCTGCTTTCAGGTTGGTTGCAAAGCCGCTATCCAAAGTTGGATTTACTTTCCCATGATGTAGGACATCTCTGGTGGACAATGCTAGGGATGAAAGGCAATCCTCACTTTAATCTGTTGCATATTTTGAGTAACATCCTCATTTTTGGTGGGTTTATCTTATTAGCATCAGCGTGGGAGGTTCTTTACAAAGCCCAGCGTTCTCACACATTAGCTACTACCGGCCCTTATGCAACAATTCGCCATCCCCAATATCTAGCTTTTATCAGTATCATGTTTGGTTTTTTGCTTCAGTGGCCTACAATTCTCACATTATTGATGTTTCCAGTGCTGGTGTGGATGTATACACGACTGGCACGCCAAGAAGAACGTGAAGTGCGAGCAGAATTTGGTGCAGAGTACGATCTCTATGCCAGCAATACACCAGCTTTTTTTCCTCGTCTGGGAGACACCACCAAGAGAAGTAATACCTAAAAGGGAGAACTAAGTAAGTGAAAAGACAGGAAAGAATCAAAATCCTGTTTAATTGTCAAAACACCTTTGCGTTGGCAATTTTGCTCCTATGTTTAGCCGTCTGTTATTGGTTACTGAATCCACAGGTAAATATATTAACACCAGAAGGATTTAGAGAAACTGTAAAAAATTTAGGGTTACTTGGCCCATTTGTCTATATTGGTATCTTAGCTTTATCTGTAGTTATTAGTCCTATTCCCAGTGCGCCACTCGCAGTTATAGCTGGCACTATTTGGGGGACATTCATGGCAGGAATATACAGCATAATAGGAGGTTTTATCGGTGGTTTAATTGCTTATTTTTTGGGTCGAACTTTGGGGCGATCGGCCATTAAAGCTTTAACTGGTAAGATAATTTATTTCTCGAAAAACACAGGAGAGACCTATCTTAGCTGGGTAATTTTTATTACTCGGATGCTGCCAATATTTTCTTTTGATTTGATTAGCTATGCTGCGGGAATTGCTGGTCTTTCTCTTCCTAAATATGCCCTGGCTACTTTTTTAGGCATGATTCCCTCAACATTTTTACTGACCTACATGGGAGGAGCATTAAGGGTAGGCACACCTTTAGGAATTGCTATTTCGATTATTTTACTGATTGTAATTATAGTGTTGCCTTGGTTGATTCGACGTTATAACTGGCTAGACCTTAGAGATGTTGTGCGTGTGGAATAAATATATATTTTTTTGATTTATAGGACTTACGCACGAGCTATGGAATAAACGAACCACAGAGGCACAGAGGACACGGAGGAATGAGGGTTTGAGAGATATAGCAGGTGACAGGTGACTCTTGACAGGTGACAGAGTTAAAAGGCTTTTACTGTCTACGTTTTATCATCTGTTGATGTCCTAACCACCTTGGCTGTTGCTATATTTTGCGTAAGTCCTGATTGATTAAAAACTTAAATTTTTTCGATTGCAATTATTCAAGCTTTCTACTCAGTTAATCAGAGGTGAATTATGCTATCGCAAAGTCATCATCGAGAAAATCAACATAATGTCAGGCACCCTATTAACAAGCTAAACACGCGTTCGCTTGCTCTTGCTACAGCTATAATCACAGCCTTAGTCTATATAGCTTGTATTCTGTTTGTAGCAATAGCACCAAAAGCAGCAATGGCTTTTTTTAGCTATGTCCTGCACATGGACTTAAGCAATATTACTAGGGTTATTACCTGGGGAAGCTTTATTGTTGGCCTTCTATTTTGGACTGTAGGAACAGCTTTATATGCTGCCTTGGTAACTCGGCTATACAACAGTTTTATATCCAGGTAACAAATTCAAAATGTAGAAAAAACTTGTGAAATTGTTAGTGGTGCGCTACAGCTTTAGTAGCGCACTTATGAAATTTAGAAAGTTAGAGTAACTGTATAAACAAGAGATACCAAAAGCAAATTTAATTATCTAAATTAGGTTTACTTAACGAAAGCTAAGGAGTTTTTTATGTTTCAAAAAGTTTTAGTGGCAATAGATTGTTCTAAAGTTAGCAAACGTGTTTTTGAAAAAGCACTTTCTCTAGCAAAGCTCACCAAGGCTAACTTGATGATATTTAATGTTGTATGTCCTGAAGAAGATGGATATTTAGATAAATCTGAACTGTTAAATTACTATAATTCAGATAAATACAGCGAGTCCGTAAAATATAGCCAAAAAATGTTAGATAAATTCTCCCAGCCAAAGTTAGAAATGCTGCATTTATATACAGAAGAAGCAACAGCAGCAGGTGTAGAAGTAGAATACAAACAACACGTTGGTCAACCTGGCGAAACCATTTGTGAATTTGCGCGAAATTGGCAAGCCGACTTAATTGTAATGGGACGGCGGCATTGGCTTTCAGGTATGGAAGAATTTGTTTTGGGTCGTGTTAGCAATTATGTACTTCATCATACTTTTTGTTGCGTATTCATAGTGGCATAATAGCTAGTCATAATTGATCTGATTATTTCCTTTTAAGGGCGAAGAAAAGCACGATTATTTCACTAATTACACCCGCAAGCATTCCATAGGCTGCTGAAGTAGCTCCGCTATGTTTGGTAAAAATCAAACTTCCACATACTACTAAAGTAAAGGTCGCAGCAACTACTGTTGCCAAGTTGATGAACCAGTTCTTACCCTTGTGAATAAGTAGCCCCTGAAAAGTATTTTGCAGAGCCAGGAGCAGGGGGAAACATGAGAGTATTTGTATAACTGGACGAGATGCTTCTACAAGAGAGGGATTATTTCCCAAAAACTGACCCAGTAAAAATAATCCTTGGTCTGTATACCCCAGCCAAAACGGTATCAAAGTAAAACTCAGCCCGACAATAATTACAAAAGCAGCAAGTGTTCGCTTGGAAGTTTCTTCATAAGCAGAAATTACCACTTGTTGAATCATGCGTGTACCGTTAGCGATCGCCAGCACAAGTCCCCAGGCCGCAGGCCAAACGGCAAGTGCTAAACTACCATCGAATGCGCGAGCAATCAGACTCAAAAGTATGGCTCTTGCGCCCCATACTAAAAGCATGGTAGAGGCTAAAGGAAGATAGTAAAAGCTGACTCCTGACAAAGTTTGAGGCAGTTTCTTAGTCTCAAAATATCCTTGTTGGTTAAGAATAGAAATAGCACCAAGACGCATACAAAACCATGTAACCAGTACCGCCTCAATGAGTATGGCTCCCATCATGGTGATACCTGCTAAAAATGCGCCATCTAACCGTAAACTTACTCCCACTGCCAGCGACACAATTACCCAAGTCAATCGCGCTACACTTGCCCAACCCACAGCTATGCTCTTCTGGGCGCGAATTAGCAACCCTTGAAAGAATCGCCGCCAAGCAATCACGAAAGGCCACAGAAACATCAATAAAAAAGCAGTTCTTCCTCTAGCGGCAATTGATGAGCTAACGCCGAATACATCAAGCAATAGCCAGTTATACAAGGGTTCCCAGGTGAGTAACAGAAAGATACCACTTAGAGACAATCCCGCAATCATCGTAAACTGCCAAAGTGCGCGTCGAGATTTGGCTTGGCCTCCCAGTGCGGTTGAGGCATGAAGAATCATGATGATCGGGCTTTCCAGAAATACGGCAACTCCTTTGACTACCCCGACTCCAGCTAATGTCTCTTGTGGATAGGCTAGGCGACTGAGTGCAGATGTCTGAAGCGGATCGCCGAGAGTCATGGCAACATCAGATAGAGAAAGTGGAATAAACTGTGTCAGTAGTGCTAGGAGCGATCGCCCTGAAGTTATTTGATTACTTTCTTGTTTGGGCTGGGGTGAGGTGTTCATGATATTTTTCAGCACTACTTAAAATAAACGGGAGTTAATGAGGAGATAGCATCCTCAATAAGTTTCCCTTGTTTGAGGGTAAATCC
>NZ_AP018268.1:9402715-9448901 GCF_002368435.1 Kalymmatonema gypsitolerans NIES-4073 | reverse complement strand
GGAAAAATTTTGAAAAAGGAGTTGACAATGCAGGAGTGGGTGGATATATTAAATAAGTGCCTGAAGAGCGGACGCCAAAACAAAGGCAAAGCCAAAGGCTCAGAACCTTGAAAATTTTATAGTTTTGAAAGCTAGTATACACCTTAAGCGTTGCGGTAGTAAAGAATAAAAACCGAAGCTGAAGGTTAAAAAAATCAGCGAAAAGAGCGTACATGAGTGAGATTCACTCTTTGTACAAGGAATCAAAACGGAGAGTTTGATCCTGGCTCAGGATGAACGCTGGCGGTATGCTTAACACATGCAAGTCGAACGGACTCTTCGGAGTTAGTGGCGGACGGGTGAGTAACGCGTGAGAATCTGGCTTCAGGTTCGGGACAACAGTTGGAAACGGCTGCTAATACCGGATGTGCCTTAGGGTGAAAGATTTATCACCTGAAGATGAGCTCGCGTCTGATTAGCTAGTAGGTGTGGTAAGAGCGCACCTAGGCGACGATCAGTAGCTGGTCTGAGAGGATGATCAGCCACACTGGGACTGAGACACGGCCCAGACTCCTACGGGAGGCAGCAGTGGGGAATTTTCCGCAATGGGCGAAAGCCTGACGGAGCAATACCGCGTGAGGGAGGAAGGCTCTTGGGTTGTAAACCTCTTTTCTCAGGGAAGAATAATGACGGTACCTGAGGAATAAGCATCGGCTAACTCCGTGCCAGCAGCCGCGGTAATACGGAGGATGCAAGCGTTATCCGGAATGATTGGGCGTAAAGCGTCCGCAGGTGGCAATGTAAGTCTGCTGTCAAAGCGTCTGGCTCAACCAGATAAAGGCAGTGGAAACTACATAGCTAGAGTAAGGTAGGGGTAGAGGGAATTCCTGGTGTAGCGGTGAAATGCGTAGAGATCAGGAAGAACACCGGTGGCGAAAGCGCTCTGCTGGACCTTAACTGACACTGAGGGACGAAAGCTAGGGGAGCGAATGGGATTAGATACCCCAGTAGTCCTAGCCGTAAACGATGGATACTAGGCGTTGCCCGTATCGACCCGGGCAGTGTCGTAGCTAACGCGTTAAGTATCCCGCCTGGGGAGTACGCAGGCAACTGTGAAACTCAAAGGAATTGACGGGGGCCCGCACAAGCGGTGGAGTATGTGGTTTAATTCGATGCAACGCGAAGAACCTTACCAGGGCTTGACATGTCCGGAATCCTGACGAAAGTTAGGAGTGCCTTCGGGAGCCGGAACACAGGTGGTGCATGGCTGTCGTCAGCTCGTGTCGTGAGATGTTGGGTTAAGTCCCGCAACGAGCGCAACCCTCGTTCTTAGTTGCCATCATTAAGTTGGGAACTCTAAGGAGACTGCCGGTGACAAACCGGAGGAAGGTGGGGATGACGTCAAGTCAGCATGCCCCTTACGCCCTGGGCTACACACGTACTACAATGCTATGGACAAAGGGCAGCAAGCCAGCGATGGCAAGCAAATCTCGAAAACCATGGCTCAGTTCAGATCGCAGGCTGCAACTCGCCTGCGTGAAGGTGGAATCGCTAGTAATTGCAGGTCAGCATACTGCAGTGAATTCGTTCCCGGGCCTTGTACACACCGCCCGTCACACCATGGAAGCTGGTCACGCCCGAAGTCGTTACCCTAACCTTTCGAGGAGGGGGACGCCGAAGGTAGGACTGGTGACTGGGGTGAAGTCGTAACAAGGTAGCCGTACCGGAAGGTGTGGCTGGATCACCTCCTTTTTAGGGAGACCTACTTTTCAGTCAGGAGTGACCAGTAAACAGTAAGCAAAAAAACTGGTAACTGGTAACTGATAACTGAACACTGAAAAGACATCCCGAGGTCGGTCGCAATCTTAAGGAAAGCTTTCAAACTATAAACAGGGTTCGATTATGGGCTATTAGCTCAGGTGGTTAGAGCGCACCCCTGATAAGGGTGAGGTCCCTGGTTCGAGTCCAGGATGGCCCACCTGAAGACAGTGAACAGTCAACAGCGAACAGTAAACAGTAAAAAACTGGTAGCTGGTAAGTGGTAACTGAAAACTGACTTAGGGGGGTTTAGCTCAGTTGGTAGAGCGCCTGCTTTGCAAGCAGGATGTCAGCGGTTCGAGTCCGCTAACCTCCACCTACTCCAAGTGAAAAATTGCCACAAAAAAAGTAAGAAAAGACTTTGGTGTGGCGAAACGAGTATGATAGAATGAGAAAATGTGGATGAATTCAGCAACATGACATTCGTCAGACTGCTGGATATTATCCAGCCAGAACCTTGAAAACTGCATAGTAACGCGAAGCAGGTAGACACAGACATTTTATGATTGCATAAATGAAAGTGTTTGCTATTGATAGATATCACCAATTGTTGAGTGGTCAAGCGAATAAGGGCTAATGGTGGATACCTAGGCACACAGAGGCGAAGAAGGACGTGGTGACCGACGAAACGCTCCGGGGAGCTGGAAGCAAGCGACTGAGCCGGAGATATCCGAATGGGGCAACCCCAAGTACTGCCTGTTGAATATATAGACAGGTTAGAGCCAACCCAGCGAATTGAAACATCTTAGTAGCTGGAGGAAAAGAAATCAATCAGAGATTCCCCAAGTAGTGGTGAGCGAACGGGGAAGAGCCTAAACCAACGAGCTTGCTTGTTGGGGTAGTGGGACAGCAATATCGAATCTGGCGGTTAGACGAAGCAGCTAAATACTGCACCAAAGAAGGTGAGAGTCCTGTAGTCGAAAACTTAAGGATAGTAGCTGAATCCCGAGTAGCATGGGACACGTGAAATCCCATGTGAATCAGTCTCGACCACGAGATAAGGCTAAATACTACTGTGTGACCGATAGTGAACCAGTACCGCGAGGGAAAGGTGAAAAGAACCCCGATAAGGGGAGTGAAATAGAACATGAAACCATTAGCTTACAAGCAGTGGGAGGACGATTCAACGTCTGACCGCGTGCCTGTTGAAGAATGAGCCGGCGAGTTATAAGCACTGGTAGGTTAAGTCAAGGACGTAGCCAAAGCGAAAGCGAGTCTGAAAAGGGCGTTGATCAGTGTTTATAGACCCGAACCCGGGTGATCTAACCATGTCCAGGATGAAGCTTGGGTAACACCAAGTGGAGGTCCGCACCGACCGATGTTGAAAAATCGGCGGATGAGGTGTGGTTAGGGGTGAAATGCCAATCGAACCCGGAGCTAGCTGGTTCTCCCCGAAATGTGTTTAGGCGCAGCGGTAACGACTATACCTGGGGGGTAAAGCACTGTTGAGGTGCGGGCTGGGAGACCGGTACCAAATCTCGACAAACTCAGAATACCCAGAGCACACGTTGCCAGTGAGACGGTGGGGGATAAGCTTCATCGTCAAGAGGGAAACAGCCCAGACCACCAGCTAAGGTCCCGAAATCATCGCTAAGTGGCAAAGGAGGTGGGAGTGCACAGACAACCAGGAGGTTTGCCTAGAAGCAGCCACCCTTGAAAGAGTGCGTAATAGCTCACTGGTCAAGCGCTCCTGCGCCGAAAATGAATGGGACTAAGCGATGTACCGAAGCTGTGGACTTAGAAATAAGTGGTAGGGGAGCGTTCCGTAGTAGAGAGAAGCACTAGCGGCAAGCAGGTGTGGACGAAACGGAAGTGAGAATGTCGGCTTGAGTAGCGCAAACATTGGTGAGAATCCAATGCCCCGAAACCCCAAGGGTTCCAGAGCCAGGTTCGTCCACTCTGGGTTAGTCGGGACCTAAGGCGAGGCTGAAAAGCGTAGTCGATGGACACAGGGTCAACAATCCCTGACTATTAAGCCGGAGCATACACAGGACGCATAAAGATAAGCTACACCCTGACTGGATTGGGAGGTGTCTACGGACGCCGGGTAGTGAAAATAGTGCCAAGAAAAGCCGTGTATGTGATGAAAGCTTAGTACCCGTACCCCAAACCGACACAGGTGGGGGGGTAGAGAATACTAAGGGGCGCGAGATAACTCTCTCTAAGGAACTCGGCAAAATGACCCCGTAACTTCGGGAGAAGGGGTACCCGAGCAATCGGGTCGCAGTGAAGAGGCCCAGGCGACTGTTTACCAAAAACACAGGTCTCCGCCAACTCGTAAGAGGAAGTATGGGGGCTGACGCCTGCCCAGTGCCGGAAGGTTAAGGAAGTTGGTCAGGGGTTCGCCCTAAAGCTGACGACTGAAGCCCCGGTGAACGGCGGCCGTAACTATAACGGTCCTAAGGTAGCGAAATTCCTTGTCGGGTAAGTTCCGACCCGCACGAAAGGCGTAACGATCTGGGCACTGTCTCGGAGAGAGACTCGGCGAAATAGGAGTGTCTGTGAAGATACGGACTACCTGCACCTGGACAGAAAGACCCTATGAAGCTTTACTGTAGCCTGGAATTGGGTCCGGGCTTGGCTTGCGCAGGATAGGTGGGAGGCATTGATTCACTCCTTGTGGGGAGTGAGGAGCCAACGGTGAGATACCACTCTGGCGAAGCTAGGATTCTAACCCGTTTCCGTGATCCGGAAAGGAGACAGTTTCAGGTGGGCAGTTTGACTGGGGCGGTCGCCTCCTAAAAGGTAACGGAGGCGCACAAAGGTTCCCTCAGCACGCTTGGAAACCGTGCGTTGAGTGTAAAGGCAATAAGGGAGCTTGACTGCAAGACCAACAAGTCGAGCAGGGTGGAAACACGGTCTTAGTGATCCGACGGCACAGCGTGGAATGGCCGTCGCTCAACGGATAAAAGTTACTCTAGGGATAACAGGCTGATCTCCCCCAAGAGTCCACATCGACGGGGAGGTTTGGCACCTCGATGTCGGCTCATCGCAACCTGGGGCGGAAGTACGTCCCAAGGGTTGGGCTGTTCGCCCATTAAAGCGGTACGTGAGCTGGGTTCAGAACGTCGTGAGACAGTTCGGTCCATATCCGGTGCAGGCGTAAGAGTATTGAGAGGAGCCCTCCTTAGTACGAGAGGACCGGGAGGGACGCACCGCTGGTGTACCAGTTATCGTGCCAACGGTAAACGCTGGGTAGCCAAGTGCGGAGCGGATAACCGCTGAAAGCATCTAAGTGGGAAGCCCACCTCAAGATGAGTACTCTCACAGCAATAAGCTGGTAAGGTCACAGGAAGAACACCTGTTGATAGGCGGGCGGTGTAAGTGCAGTGATGTGCTCAGCCAACCCGTGCTAATAGACCGAGGGCTTGACTTCAACAACATTGATGAATGAAATTCGCGTTACTGTGCAGCCTTCAGGGTTTTGAATCACTTATCAGTGAACAGTTATCAGGCAACACGATGCCCGATAACTGGTAACTGGTAACTGTTAACTGACCACTGTTTTTCCTGGTGCCTATGGCGCGGTGGAACCACTCTGACCCCATCCCGAACTCAGTTGTGAAACGCTGCTGTGGCGACGATAGTTGGCGGGTAGCTGCCTGTGACAATAGCTCGGTGCCAGGACTATTTTTAAAATAAAGCCTCTTTCTCTAACACAGAAAGAGGCTTTATTTTTATGTCCTAGTTTTTGAGGCTGTCTATATACCCTATATAGCGGTTCGGGGGTTGAGTGCAATACATTAAGAAATAAGAACCACAGATGGACGCTCATGGAACACAGATAAATTTGTACTTCATTCAAACGAGAAGCGCTATAGTTGACGCTCTACACCCTGTCTCCAAAGCGATTGGTGACACATGAAGACATTGCTCGATATGTGAATAAGCAATATTGCTGAAATATTTTGTTAGAGTTGAGGTGTCAAATTAACCCTTGAGGAGTTTGATGCACACCATCCCCAAGCGCACGAACCGCGTTACTTTTGACAAAAGCAACGCAACCGATCCACAAAGGAGATTTTTGTCAAATTTGGCATATCATATTTTTACTCATAAAATCTAAAACAAGGCAAAGTCTAAATTTCCTAAATAAATTTGTCTGTTAATAATTCAGGGTTAAACTGCTATCCCTAATTCACAAATGGTAGAGCGGATAAATGATATCGCTTGGCAAGCTCATCAAGGTAGCGTTGCTGCGATTATTCAACTGTTGAACGAAAAACTAGCCTCGTCTGGTATCAGAACCAGAGCTATTTTTGACGATGGTGTCTTACAACTTCTTTGTGAGGCTCGTACGGTGGCTCAACTTGAACAATCAACTTTGGTAAAGCACATCCAGCAGATTCTCGAGTCAATTGCACCACGCAATATTTGTCGAGTCAATATCAACAGTCGTATTGTTCGGGAACAGCAGTTGCTGTGGCTAGAGGAAATTAATCGCAACCCCGAAAATCAATTGCTGTGGTCACAGGAAATTACATTAGTCAAACCTAATATTTTTAAGCAAAAAATAAAAGAATTGAAAGAGCGTACAACTCAACAAGGAAAAACAAATTTACCCAAACCTCAATCTTCTCGTCTTTCAGTAGTTACTCATAACAATAAAATCAAAAATTCTCCTGTTGGACGAATGCTAGGAGCCGCGAGCTTTTGTATGTTTTTTCTGTCGCTTGGTGTAGCTGCGTATGCTTTGCTAGGAAATAAGCTGAAAAACCCAATTCAACCAGAAATATTAAACTCTCTAGCTCCAGTAACTACCAACCAAAAACAACCTGAAGTACCGCCGCCTACTGCTAGTCCAAATGGTTCTACTTTTTCTGTAGATCCCTTTGCAGCAGCAGTACGAATTGCCAACAAAGCTTCTGCAACTGGTAAAACAGCTACAAGTTCAGCTCAGTGGTTGGATCTTGCTGCTAGGTGGCAACGGGCATCAGAATTAATGAGTGCCGTGCCACCAAACCACAGCCGCTATCAGGAAGCTCAGATCCGCACTAAACTATACAAAAAATATAGTCAAGCTGCTGAAGAAGAATCAAAGAAAAGGTCCTCCTAAGCAATTTAAAATATGCCTACGGCACGCTACGCGGTTTGCGCAACTCCGACCCACCAGGAGGCACACGTATTCAAAATGGTCAAAATGGTCAGTAGCTTAATATCAAGCACTCATTTCTAGCATTCTTTGAATTGGTCGCAATGCAGCCTCGCGGATATTCTCTGGTAAGCTGATCTCTGGAGCGCGATTTTTCATCGCCCAGTAGAGCTTTTCCAGTGTATTTAACCGCATAAAAGGACACTCATTGCAAGCGCAGTTATTCAGCGGTGGTGCAGGTATAAAGCGCTTGTGCGGCGCTCGTTTTTGCATTTGGTGAATAATGCCAGGTTCGGTAGCAACGATAAATTCTTGAGAAGGGCTTTGTTCACAATAGTTGAGTAAAGCTGCTGTCGAGCCGATAAAACTCGCGTGGCGCAATACACTAGTTTCACATTCTGGGTGGGCGATCGCCTCTGCTTGTGGGTATGCCATTTTCAACTGCACAATTTTCTTTTCAGAAAAAGTTTCATGCACAACACAACTTCCTTCCCACAGCACTAAATCTCGCCCAGTTTTTTCCATCACATACCGCCCCAAATTTCGGTCTGGTGCAAAAATAATCGGCTGGTCTTTGGGAATCTGCTCGACGATTTTGACGGCGTTGGAACTGGTGCAGATAATATCGCTCATTGCCTTAATAT
Organism: Kalymmatonema gypsitolerans NIES-4073; assembly: GCF_002368435.1. Classification (GTDB taxonomy): domain Bacteria; phylum Cyanobacteriota; class Cyanobacteriia; order Cyanobacteriales; family Nostocaceae; genus Kalymmatonema; species Kalymmatonema gypsitolerans. The sequence goes on along the minus strand of NZ_AP018268.1, from coordinate 9,441,368 downwards.
CAGCAGAGCAGTTGATGTAAGAAACTACCAAATGATCTGGGTGCGCCGCTTTAAAAGCAGCAAACGCCTCTGGTGGACAACTATCGGCTAAAGAACAACCAGCATTCAAATCTGGTAAAAGAACCATCTTGTCACGATTGAGAATCTTTGCCGTTTCTGCCATGAAATGGACACCAGCAAAGACAATCACATCTGCATTTGTATGCGCTGCTGCTTTGGCAAGCTGTAGCGAATCCCCAATAAAGTCTGCAATATCTTGAATATCCGGTTCTTGATAGTAATGTGCCAGGATAACAGCATTGAGTTCTTTTTTAAGAGTCTCAATCGCTGTAAATAAATCTAGTGGTAGATCACCCTGTTCCGTTTTTCCACGTTGAGCAAGTGCAGTCGTAAACACAGTTAGACGTTGCTGAATGTTACAAGTTTTATCTAGTGGATTCAATTATAGTAGTTTTTACCAAAAATGTTTGACGGGTGATGCTCCTCCCCCGGAATTGTGTCAAAATCCCGTAATTTTCATATGCTGGAAACAGATGGCAAGGAAAGTGGCATGACCAGTCAGAAAACAAACTCAAAAACTTTGAAAATTGCTGTAGTAGGAGATGTTCACGACCAATGGGAAGAAGAAGATGGCATTGCACTCAAGCATCTGGGTGTTGAGTTAGTGCTGTTTGTTGGGGATTTTGGCAATGAGTCGGTGCAAGTCGTAAGAGCGATCGCATCCCTCGACATTCCCAAAGCAGCCGTGATGGGAAACCACGATGCGTGGTACACTGCCACAGACTGGGGACGCAAGAAGTGTCCCTACGACCGCACCAAGGAAGACTGGGTACAGCAGCAACTGGATTTATTGGGTGAAACCCAAGTCGGTTACGGTAAGCTAGATTTTCCGGCTCTAAATTTAACGGTTGTTGGAGGTCGTCCCTTTAGCTGGGGTGGACCAGAGTGGAAATATACTGATTTCTACCAACAGTGGTATGGAGTGACCAGTTTTGAAGAGTCCACAGCCCGCATTGTCACTGCAGCAAAGAGTGCGGCTTACCAGACAATAATCTTTTTGGGTCACAACGGTCCTACAGGGTTGGGCGATCGCCCAGAAGATCCCTGCGGCAAAGATTGGCATCCCATAGGCGGCGACTTTGGCGACGCGGATTTAGGAGAGGCGATATCTCAGACGATCACGGCTGGTAAAACCATTCCCCTCGTCACATTTGGTCATATGCACCATAGCCTGCGACACACAAAGAAAGAACCGCGAAAGCGCATCTTTAGAAGTCCAGAGGGGATAGTTTACTTGAACGCCGCAAGTGTACCCAGGATTGTGGAACATGGCAGCTATAAGCAGCGTAACTTCTCCATTGTCCTGCTGGAAGGTAGTGTCGTCTCCCAAGTCTCCCTGGTTTGGGTTGGAAAGGATTTCACTGTCACTTCTGAGGAAATTCTTTATCAAAAACCCAGTCCAGTAGTGCAACCTGCGTAGAGGATGATATATACTATGTATTTGGCCGGCGTTATAAGCCGACAGCTGACAGCTAAGTGCTGACAGCTTACTTGGAGAGGTGGCAGAGTGGTCGATTGCGTCCGACTTGAAATCGGATGAACCGAAAGGTTCCGGGAGTTCGAATCTCCCCCTCTCCGTTGAATGATTTGTGATAGTTGGTTGGGCGATCGCTAGTTCCATAGAAAACAGTTGAACTGTAAGCTTCTGTGTAACTATTTGAAATGTAGTATAAACACGGATAAGCTAACCCTGATTAGAGATAAGATTTCAATAATTAGTCCCCTTCGCTATCCGGGTTCTAAACGACGGCTTGCAGGTTATATTAAACAAACACTGAAGCTGAATGATTGCCATCCGGAGGTTTTCGTGGAACCGTTTGCAGGCGGAGCTAGCGTAGCGTTGCAGCTATTAAACGATAAGGTAGTTGAACGGATCGGTTTAATAGAGTTAGATCCGCTAGTTGCCGATTTCTGGAAAACGGTATTTTTTGACACTGACTGGCTCGTACACCAGGTCCAAACAATTAAAGTTACACTTGAGCAATGGGACAAATTTAAGACCACAGACATAACAGAAAGACGCGATCGGGCCATAGCTTGTTTGTTTTTAAACCGAACAAGTTTTTCTGGAATTCTTGCTAGATCTGGTCCTCTTGGTGGAAGAGAGCAAAAATCTGCTTATAGTCTTGATTGCCGCTTTCCGCGAGAGACACTGGTGAAGCGTATACGACAGGCAGAAGCGCTTAAAGAGCGAGTAGCATTTGTTTGGAACCTGTCTTGGCAAAACGGTCTATCTCGCATTCAGCAAATGCAAAAGCGAGGTACTCTGCCAGCCGACATATTCTTTTACTTTGACCCGCCGTTTTTTGAAAAAGCAGATCACTTGTACAGGTACTATTTTAACGATGTTGGACATCGAAGGCTTCGCGATTATGTCCTTTCACTAGAAGCTAGTTGGATTTTAAGTTATGACTCACCTGAACGAGTTAAGGAGTTATACTCGAGTGGGAGATATAATTCGATACAGGTAGAATTGCTGTACAGCACAGGGAGATGTACTGGAAAACGAACCACACAGCAGGAGGTAATTCTGACAAACCTTCTACGCCTACCCTCGGAGACTAACCTTTAGCGGCAAAAAGAGCAAAAAGAGGAGTCAAAAACTGACAAGTATTCTTCTGATACTGCATGAATAGGCAATGGAATTGCTAAAAAAATTTAAATACGTAGTTAAAAATTAAAAATTTTCAACAAGCTTTTTAGGAAAATCTAAATTAAGAAGCCAGTATTAGGAGGTGTGAGTAATGCAGGGCATTGGCAGCAAAATTCTTAAGGGCGATCCACTGGTGAAGCTCATCCAAGAGGAAAACTTTGTAGGCTGGATTTACAGAATTGATTACGACTCAGCCCAAGTGATGACTAACGACCTTTGGAAATCCAATGCACTTGGTGTGCCGCACAACTGCTTTTTAGTGGCTGCTTCATTTAATCCCAATGAGTTTTCAGAAGTCCCAAAACAAGAGCAAGAGGTAATTCTTCTTCGCGTTGTTGGTTCTACTAAGCTGCCACAAGATGACGATCTCATCAGAGCCAAAATTGACCGTTTCCAGCAGCAAAGACAGAAGTATGGCAACACTAGTACGCCAGATTATGACAACATTACATTGAATCAGATGCAGTTTCACGGCCTTGAATGTCGTGTATTAGGTACTTTCTATAAAAGAAACGATCAACTATGGCTTGGTAGTGACTTAGAATCTTTTGTTTCAGCAGCAAGCTTTAACGTCTATCGTCCCCGACAAGAAGCACTGAAGATAATAGTTAACTACGTAGATCCAATTCGCCTAAACAAAGCAGCTGAGGAGATGCAGGAACTTGGTATCCAGCAACCAATTGCCCCCTTCCCGATTGGTACAGTCCGTTACACATCAACGGATCGATTGCATCGTAATCAAGATGTTGAGAAAGTTCCAGTGTCTATTCAGCCAACTGACTTCTTGGCACGTCGCACGGCTGTACTGGGGATGACGCGAACTGGTAAGTCAAATATGGTCAAGCAGATGGTTGCTGTTGTGAAGCGAGTAGCCAATCAGGGTGGTATCAAAATTGGTCAAATTATCTATGACATTAATGGGGAATACGCCAATGCTAACCAGCAGGACAAAGGCGCGATCGCCGATGTTTACCCAAATGATACCGTGCGCTACCGAATGCTTCAAACAAATGATTTTGAAGAGTTACAAAACAATTTCTATGTTCAGCTAAACGAAGGCTTTTCAATCATTCGTCGAACAATTTTAGAAAGCAAAAATGACTCACAGGCTGATGTCCAAGTTTTTCTGAACACTTCTTTTGATGAACCGGATGCTCAGGATAAGAGCGCACATAAACGTTGGCAAGTGCGGGTTGCTGCATACAAAGCGTTGCTCCATAAGGCTGAATTTCCAGCACCTACAGATTACAAGGTGTTTTTTGAGGCTAATCAGAGTGTTCGCGATGCTGTTAAGCAGCTAGCTAACAAGACATTAAAAGACCCCAAGAATGGTCTAACGCTTGACGAGGCGAGCGAGTGGTTTTTGGCAGCGCGAATTGCCAATGAGGGAACTAAGAACCTGCTTAAAAGTAGCAGTGGAAAGCCTTGGCTTGACAACGATACACGCGCCATTCTTAATATGCTTGCTAAGAACAACGATAATAGTGCTTATATTAAAGGTTATGGGATTCTTACGGATGCTAAAAAATACCACTCCCCCCGCAGAAGCCAAGAAGTTGGTGCTGAGATTTACCAGCATCTAGTCGATGGCAAAATCGTAATCCTTGACCTATCAGTAGGTGATCCAGAACTCCGACAGAAAATTAGTCAGCAAATTGCCTCTGACATCTTCAGCAAATCGATGGCTACGTTCGTAAAGAGTGAAGTTCCACCGAATATAGTTGTCTATATCGAAGAAGCTCACAACCTAATTGGAAAGGGCATGGAACTCACCGAAACATGGCCACGACTAGCTAAGGAAGGAGCGAAGTATAGGATTGCTCTAGTTTACGCCACACAAGAGGTTTCCTCAGTACATCCAAACATTCTCTCGAACACTGAGAACTGGTTTGTCACCCACCTCAACAATGATCGTGAAATCAAGGAACTTGCGAAGTTTTATGACTTCGAGGACTTTAGCCGTTCACTACTTAGGGCGCAGGATGTTGGGTTTGCTCGCGTCAAAACCCTCTCCAGTCCATTCGTGATTCCAGTTCAAATTGATAAGTTCGACCCTGCTGCACAAAAGCAGTAAATATAACTCTTTGTTTTATAAAGTCACTCAGCCATGCCATACCAGGGAGAATTTGCTAACAAAGCATCCCACTTTGATATTGTCAAAGATCCAGAGGTTGCACAGTTTCTTGAAGATTGTGGCTATCTTAAGCCACCTTCAGAGGAAGAGGGCAAGGTTATCGGCGCTTTTTTTGAGGTTCCGCCAAAGGTTGACAATGTCGAACTACCACAACAGATCATAGCCATAGATGGTAGCGACTATCCATCAAGCATCTACGAGAAGTTACCAAGTACAGAGATAGGTTATGTGAAAGTTAGCTCTGTGCTGATTGATATGGCAAAATTTGGGTCGCTTCGGGTAGGACGTTTTGTAGACCCCTTTCGAGTCGCAGAACTTCAGAACGATAATAATGCCCTGAAGTTTTTATTGCCAAGCTCCAATATTTGCTGGAAAGGAAAAACGTCTGTGCGGGATAGTTTTCGTGCGGTTGTTGATGACCATCTCTACAGTGCAAAAACTAGGTTCAAACCAGACGAGCCAAAAACCAGCCTCCGCACTACTTTGTTTCACCTGGCTTCACGACGTCCGGGAGATATGGGAACCGGCGATACCCAGATTCTCAAGCTCCACAAATGCCCTAGTTGTGGCTCTGGCCCTATTGAGGTTAGAGATATTCCAGAGACTCAAAACTGTCCCAACTGCAACGCAGAAGTTTACCCCTCGGACTGTCTCCGGCTTTGGGAAGAGGTTAACGAGTTTCAATCCAACACACCAGTGATGTCGCGCTTTATGCAAGTGATTGAGCATTTACTGCCCATGCACTATATTCGCTATTTGGTTGAAAATTCGTTGGTATCCCTCGGCTCTTTAGCTTTTTTTGTAGATAGACCGCTAGCTATCTTTGGTACAGCTGCATGGCTTCACCGCTCAATCATGCTTTACCTTGCAGAAGTCAACGAACGCTTGAGAAAAATTCACCAACCTCAATTATTAATCATTGGACTGCAAAAGAGTGGACAAGTTGTTGATCATGTTAGTTTGATTGAGCGTTTCGTGCAACCCAACCAAATTTTTGCTATTGATGACGGCTATCGCTACCGCTACATCGCTCCTGGACGCGATCGATCTCAAAAGGGCTTCGGCGATGAAACCTACTACGGACAGGACTTTATATATAAAACAGATTCTGGCAGGTCTTTTGTTTTTGCACTGCCATACACTTTTGCCTCAAAAGACTCTGGCAATTTTGTTCAGGTAAAAACAGAAATTCATCGCTATTCAAATTTACCTCGTGTGATCGCATTAATCAACCACTTTGAGTGTGACCTATATGAAAATGCACTTATCCCTATTGCACTAGCTCACAAACACACAGCAATCAGCCTTGTGCCAGGAGGACGGGTGCTAGATATACTTACACGAGAGGCATTGCAGAAAAAATCGTGACTTCTAGATTCTTGTTGGAGATAGGTCCACCACGCGATCGCCCTCTCTCCCTTCCAATCCACGCCAGTTGCATCATGCTACTAGGCTACGTCTTATGATGTTTGCTTGTTCAATGACTTTGAAATTCCACGCTTGCCCTGAATTTAGAGGAGGAGCAACACTAACTTACCTTCAGTATCTAAAAGTTAACGAGCAAAATTATCACAAACTTCGTTCAACTAACACCGCATATCTGCTGAACTCAGCCAGGTACGTAGTTCCGTGTATCTGCACTGGTAAGTATTACATTTGCAGTGCTAGCCTGACAGCATTACTCAAAATGCTTTTGTATCAGAAGTTTAACAAATACAGGCAGGTACTGAATGGATCGTGGTAACGAAGAACAAAGTAGCAAATTTATCACTACCGAACCATTAAAAGCTAGCAGTGAAGCAGGTGAGCAAAAAGTTTGGGATGCTGTTAAGAGTGCTTTTTCTGATAGAAACTGTATCGGATACTGGCGCTATCCGATTTTCTCGAAGGTGGGAGAGATTCGTAAGGAACCTGATATCCTCATAGCTGATAGAGAATTTGGTTTAGTGGTTATTGAAGTATTGCCAGTCGCCATTGACCAAATAGTGACTATTAATGATGATATTTGGCAGTTGCAAAACTATCACATCGCAGAAGCTAATCCTTATCAACGAGCCGAACATCAACTGCGAGCATTGATTGCATACACTGACCGCGAATCTGCTATCTGGCGCAGGGTTACTGGAAGATCGCTCGCTGCACTACCTCTGATTACCCAAGAACAATGGCAACAAAAAGGTTTTGACCAACTACCCAACTGTCCTCCTGTGATTTTCCAAGACCAGTTAGGCAAAGTTGGCTTATTGGAACGTATTCAACAAATCTCTTGTGTAGTTCCAGGAGAAAGCCTGGAGGATAAAGACTGGGAATTGCTACTTTCAGTGATTGGCGGGACACCTGTACTTCGCAAACCTCCTCGCGCCACAACCTCGACCATAGGGAAAACCCGCGCCAGCATTATGGACAGTTTGCGGCAAAGGCTGTACGAAATAGATTTACAGCAAGAACACATAGGAAAAGAAATTCCCCCAGGACCTCAGCGAATTCGCGGTATAGCGGGTTCAGGTAAGACAGTGCTGCTGTGTCAAAAAGCGGCGATGATGCACCTTAAGCACCCAGAGTGGGATATTGCTTTGGTATTTTTTACGCGATCGCTCTACAAGCAAATTATCGGACTAGTAGATAAGTGGATACGCCGCTTCAGTTGTGGTGAGATGCAGTACGACCATAAGACAAACCACAAGCTGCAAGTACTTCATGCTTGGGGAGCGAGGGAACAACCAGGTTTGTACGGGACGATTTGCGAGTACCACGGTAAAAGACGCGGGACTGTTGCAGATACAAAGAACAAACAACCTAACCGAGGTTTGGCAGAGTTATGTAAACGGCTACAAGAGGAAATAGAGATTGAACCGATGTTCGATGCCATCTTGATTGATGAAGGTCAAGATTTAGTAGCCGAAGATGAATTGAAATATGAGGATAAGCAAGCTATTTACTGGATGGCTTATCAAGCGTTGCGACCAGTGAGTGAGGAAAAACCAGAGGAAAGGAGGTTAATTTGGGCTTACGATGAAGCACAAAGCCTCGATAGTATAGCAGTGCCAAAGGCTAAAGAAGTCTTTGGCAAGAGTTTGAGCAATTTGTTGAACAAGCAACCGCAGTATGTCGGCGGTATCCAACGTGCTGTAGTGATGCGCCACTGTTACCGCACTCCTGGACCAATTCTCACAGCAGCTCATGCCATTGGTATGGGTTTGCTACGCTCAGAGGGAATGCTTGCAGGTATCACTAATAAAGATGATTGGAACAGAATTGGTTATGAAGTCCAGGGAGACTTTCGGGGTATCGGTAAGCCAATAACTGTGCATCGACCTCCACAATATTCACCAAATCCAATTCCTGAACTCTGGGACACATCTGTATTGGAATTTCAAACTTACAGTTCTCGCCAAGAAGAAATGACTGCGTTGGCGCAGAACATCATGCATAACATCGTCCATGATGGTCTTAATCCCACCCGCGATATCTTAGTAGTGATTTTAGGCTCTAATTCCGAGGCAATGGACTTAGAAACTCAAGTGGCGGGATTTTTGATGCAACAGGGTATTGATATCTATATTCCCAGTGCTCCCAGCAGTAATATCTTAAAGTTTGAATGGCAAGTTAGTCAGCCAAACAACTTCTGGTGTGATGGGGCTGTTACAGTCTCTCGTGTCCCTCGCGCTAAAGGAAATGAGGCTGATATGGTGTATGTAGTCGGCTTTGATAATGTCGCTCGTAATGAAAGTGATGTGAATTGTCGTAACCAGTTGTTTGTGGCTTTAACCAGGACACGGGGCTGGGCAAGTCTGAGTGGTGTCGGTAATTATCCAATGTATGATGAGATGCGGCAAGTTATTACCAGTGGTGACACTTTCACGTTTACCTTCAAGCGCCCACCGAAGCGCGATATCGGTGATGGAGATGAAGCATAGGAGCCGATGAGGTAGTGGATATAGCAGATGTAGGGGATGATTTCTCTGTAATTTCCCCAGTGAATCTATCCGTTACATCCGTTATTTTATCCGTTGCTTCACTCTTCTACTACTTCAACCAAATCTTCAATCATTACGTCCAAGGCACGCGCCATCTTCAAGATTGAGGTAAAATCAACCATTGCCAGCCCTGGCGCTCTTGCGTAGGCTCTCACCGAACTGTAGGCTACTCCAGAACGGTCAGCCACATCTTTAAGCGTCCAACCCTTATAGTCAGCAAATTCTCGAATCCGCAGCCTAATCAGCCCCATTTTACTCTTGACAAACGATTGAATTCTATCGTTTAATAATTATATTCTAAAAAACGATCACCCTCCGGCGTAGGAAACTGAAGAGCGATCGCATTTACATTTTCCAAAATATCCCGCATTACGGGAGACACCTCAACGTATCACGTACCTCAACGTTTCACGGGAGATACCTCGACGTTTCACAGGAATTCTATTATATGCTATCATCACTCAAGCCAAAAACGCTCCTCATTCGCTCTTCAAAAATTGTCCACAAATCGTCCCTTCTCCACCAGCTAGCGCGATTTGTGACCGAAGAGGCGGTTTGCCTGATGTTTAATATCAAGTTAGAAGATATCTACGTCGTGGAATGCTGGCGTTACGTGGTATACGTCCACGCCAAGGGTGTCAGTAAGTTTGTCAGCTACGCAGATTTTCCGCCAATTATCGGAGTCAAGCCACCCACTCCAGCAGAATTTGTCAAATGGCGCAAACGCTGGCAAAGAGGAAACGACCCTGCTCAAAGGAAGCAAGCACCCAAGTGGTGGGCAGAATTTTTTGCTAATGAATTTTGGCAAGCTCTCTCAGAGCCTGTGTTGTGCAGTTGGGGCAAGTTAGTCGGTTTAATCAAGTTTGCCTTGACAGAATCGACGTTGCAGAAACTTCGAGAGAGCTATCGCCACGATTTGGCATTGCTAATGGCTTCGTAGTCGCGTGTTGCAACTACAACCCAATTCCCTATTCCGAGACCTTGTTCTTTGCTCGTTCTGCACGCGCCTCGGCTGATGCCATAACTTCGTCCATATTTTCTAGCATCTCGCCTGGGAAATTTTCCAAAACTCTCGTGGAAAGAGCAACCCGACCTTTGCCTTCATCCAAGTCTATGATTATAGCTTTAATCGGCTGACCGACTTGAAACACCTTTTCCAGATTTTCAATAAATTTCTGGCTTATCTGCTTAATATGAAGCAAGGCGCTTGTGCCATCTAAATCCACAAAGACACCAAAGGGTTTGATACCACTGATTTTCCCAAGCACCAGCTGATTCACTTCCAATGTACTGAAGCTAGCAGAACGAGTTGCTATGCGCTGGGAAAGGATAAGCTTATTGTTGCTCTTGTTAACCTCCAAAAAGCCAGCATTGAGAGATTGACCCTTAAGTGCTTCTAAATTATCTCGCTCAACCAAGTGCGATCGCGGAATAAATCCTCGCAAACCCTGAACATTAACGGTAACGCCACCTTTATTGACATTTATTACCCGCACTTGCGTCGTTTGAGAATTCTCCTGCATTTGCGCCAGTCGGTCCCAAATGTGCTGGATTTCCAGTTGCTTTCGCGAAAGGGTGACTTGACCTTCTGCATCCTGATCCCTGATGATTAAGAATTCTAAATTCTCATTTAATGGCAGTATCTCGGACAAATCGGTTACTGTTCTCAAAGAAGCCTCATCGCGAGGGACAAACGCCGACGACTTGCCACCAATATCAACATATGCTCCATCAGGATCAAGTTGAAAGACTCTGCCGTTTACCACCTGTCCCTTTTGAAACTGGTAATCGTGTTTTTCCAGTGCTTTGGCAAAGTCGTCCATTGTAAACGACGAATTGGCTTTTTGAGAAAATTGCGCTTCGGAATCCATGACTGTTAAAGATAAATTGCGATTCTAGCTGATGCCACTGGAGTTTTACTCAACGCTAAACAACACTATTCGAGTGACTATGATTGCTCGTGAAGACTATCATTAGTCATTAGTTCTTTGTAATGACCCTTCGGGTATGCCTTCGGCACACCTTCGGTGAACGCCAGTCGCCTACGGAGGGAAACCCTCCTGCAGCGCTGGCTCACTAATGACTAATGAGTAGGGACGACCTGAATGCAACCAGAACGCAAATCAAATCGGATAGCTAAAGTTGTCCAAACAGTTGTTTTACCTGCTCCCACGCATCAGCAGCAGCTATAGAATTATAGCTGGCGCGTTGGTCGCAGAAAAATCCGTGGTCAGCTCCATCGTAGCGAAACACACGATGAGGAATGTTGTATTTTTCTAACTCTGCCGAAATCTGGTCTACCTGTTCTGTTGGGATACTGGCGTCTTCCATACCAAAGAAGGCATTGAGAGTGCCTTTAATTTCTCTTGTGCGAGAAATGGTAGGCTCTCCACCCCCAAACGTGCGGGTGGCGATTCCAGCACCGTAGAAGGAAGCGGTAGCCTTAATATCTGGTAGGGTAGAGGCAAGATATGCCACATGACCGCCAAAGCAAAAGCCTATACAGCCAAAGCCATCTTTTTTCACCTCAGGGAGGGTTTTCAGATAGTCAATGGATCGTTGGATATCGCTCAGTAACTCTGATGCCTTGGTTTGCATTGCGTAGTTTCTGCCTATTTCAATATCTTGCGGGGTGTAGCCAGTTTCAAAACCAGGGGCAATTCGTTGGAACAGTGCAGGTGCAATTGCGACATAACCTTCTTGGGCGATACGTTCTGTAACGTTCCGAATGTGGGAGTTGATTCCAAAAATTTCCTGCAATACCACAACTCCTGGATAAGAACCTTCTTGAGAAGGCTTAGCTAGATAGGCGTCGATTTGCAAATCATCTTGCGAAAGTTTAACAGTTGTGGTATGTATTGCTCGCTCTGCCATAATAGGTTTTACCAGTGCTGTGTGACTATAAAGAAATAGCTATGCCAAGATGTCAAGGCGATCTCCAATCAAATTATCAACTACGAGTAACAACCACACCAGAATTTTCCCTTCATAGAAATTCAATATATAAGTAAAATATTTGACAGTTAGCATTCGCAGCTGGTCATATGCAGCTACTATCATGCAGGAGCTTTGGTGATGATTCAGTTTCGTATACAGCCAGACAGTGAAATCCCCGCATCAAACCAGCTGTTTAATCAAATTCGGTTTGCGATCGCCTCTCGGCAATATCCACCTGGGTATAAACTACCGAGTACGAGAGCGCTGGCAATGCAGACAGGCTTGCATCGTAATACCATTAGCAAAGTATACCGTCAATTGGAAGACGACGGGCTTGTAGAAAGTCTTGCGGGGTCAGGAATTTACGTCCGCGCCCAAGGTCATGAGGGTGGTAGTAGGCTGCAATCACCGATTCTCAAAGAATATCCTCAAGCATACAAAGTTGTTCAGCTTGCACTAGACGAGCTCCTTTCTCAAGGCTGCTCCCTCAATCAAGCACGTGAGTTATTCTTGGCGGAAGTTGATTGGCGCTTGCGTTGTAGTGCGCGAGTGTTGGTTGCTGTTCCAACTCAGGATATCGGTGTTGGGGAATTGATGGTCTATGAATTAGAACAAGCGCTGAAAATACCAGTGCAGTTGGTAGCGATGGAACAATTAGCGGCTGTGCTAGATCAAACTTCCTCAGCGACAGTTGTCACCAGTCGGTATTTTATTGGCGAGGTGGAAGTCATCGCCGCACCTAAAGCTGTGCGCGTCATACCGCTTGACATTCATGACTACGCCAACGAATTCAACCAGTTTAAAAACCTACCAAAAGACAGCTGTCTTGGCATAGTCAGCATCAGTTCTGGAATTCTTCGAGCTGCAGAAGTTATCCTCCACGGTTTACGAGGGGATGAAATACTCGTGATGACTGCACAACCAAAAGATGCTTACAAACTTCAGGCGATCGTCAAGCGGGCACAAGTCATTTTTAGCGTTGATCAGGTGAGTTTTTCTGCGGTGCAAGCTGCTATGCAAGCTGCTATGGATGACATTATTCGCCCACCTAAACACATGACTAGCGAAAAATATATTGGTACCAACTCGATTAACTTGCTCAAACGAGAGCTGGGTTTGGGTTGAATGATCAAGAGTGAATTATGAATACGGCAATTCCCAATTCATAATTCACTCATTCATAAGCCAATTTTCTATCCTAATCTTTGCTCTAGTTGCAAGAACTCTCGCACCCGTTTGAGGTAAGTAGCTGAGTCTTCCAACATAGGGAAATGAGCCGTATTGCGAATCAAGCAAAATTCTACTTTATCGTTCAGTGCGGCTGCCTGACGACCCATCTGGGCTGGAATAATTTTGTCGTACTCGCCCGCCACCAGTAGTGTCGGCACCGTCAACTGAGCAAATTCCTGCGGCATTAACTCAGATGCGGCTTTACTAACAGATGTAAAAATTGTACCCAAAGCAGCATCGTAGTCTGCTATGAGAAAATCCTGCAAGAAAGCCCGACGTTCTGCTGCTGGTATGGCACGGTGTAGAAATCGCGCCATAAACATCCGGTCAACAAACGGTATTTTCTCCAGCCACTGCGGACGAAATTTGACCACGTAGCCACCGAATTTATGAAAAGCTGTAAATGCTTTTTCGTCATACTCAAAAATACCGCTACAGGTGAGAATTGCTCTTTCCACTCGTTGCGGGTAGCGGTTGAGAAACAAAGTAGCAATGGACGCTCCCATCGAATGAGCATTGATATACACGCGTTGGAGCTGCAACTCATCTAGCAAAGCTGCCAAGTCGTCAGCGTATTCCTCTAGCTCATAAGTTAACTCTTGGATTGCTACAGATTCTGCCTGCGGTGAGTGCAACTCGACAGACTCAACCACAGCTTCACTCGCTTTGGCTACAGTTGGTTGTCCACGGGAACGCCCAAATCCCCGTAAATCGTAAAGTAAGCAATCAAATTGTTCTGATAAAGCATGTGCCGTACTTTGCCAGTACCGATTGGAACCAGCCCAACCGTGAATAAAAACCATCACAGGCTTGTCTTCAGTCTTCCACGGCTTTTTTATCCACTCGTAGTAATTCTCAACACCACGAACATTAATGTAGGGCATAAGTCAAAGGTCAAAAGTGAAAACTCAAAAGTCAAAAGTCAAAAGTCTTTCACTCATGACTAATGACTAATGACTAATGACTAATGACAATTACGCTGATTCTGGTTTGGGTAGTGTGGATGGGTGTATCAGGAGTTCGGCGGTGGAACGCTTCTCTACCATTTCCCGCGTGACTGTGCAACGAGTCACATCTTTGCGCGAAGGCAACTCGTACATCACTTCTAGCATCAGTTCTTCTACAATGCCCCGCAGCGCCCTTGCGCCGGTCTTGCGGCGGTAGGCTTCTTGAGCAATAGCTCGCAGAGCCTCTGGTTTAAACTCTAACTGGACATTATCCATCTTCAGCAGCTTTTGGTACTGCTTAACTAAGGCACTACGCGGTTGGGTGAGAATCGCCATCAGCGCTTCTTCATCCAGTGGTTCTACCACCGCCACCATTGGTATGCGCCCAATAAATTCCGGAATCATGCCGAATTTCACTAAGTCATCCGGTTCTAGATTGCGCAGAGTATCTGCTGTGCGTTTGTCCTTCGTCTGCCCTTCTCCAGGTTGTACAAATCCTATTGACTTTTTGCCAGTTCTCTGCTCTACGACCTTTTCTAAACCGACGAAAGCACCGCCACAGACGAACAGGATGTTGCTTGTATCAATCTGGATGCAGTCTTGATAGGGGTGCTTGCGTCCTCCTTGGGGTGGTACGTTGGCGACCGTCCCCTCTAACATTTTCAGTAAAGCTTGCTGTACGCCTTCGCCAGAGACATCTCGGGTAATTGAAGGGTTCTCACTCTTGCGAGCTATCTTATCGATTTCGTCGATGTAGATAATTCCCCGCTGCGCTTCTTCTACATCCAAGTCTGCTACTTGCAACAGTCGCAGCAAGATATTTTCCACATCTTCTCCCACGTACCCTGCCTCTGTTAGCGTGGTGGCATCAGCAACAGCAAAAGGAACATCGAGAATTTTTGCCAGAGTCTGTGCTAGCAGAGTTTTGCCGCAGCCTGTCGGACCAATCAGGAGAATGTTGGACTTTTGGAGTTCTACAGCATCATCCAAACCTTTGCCACTGCCTTTAGACTGAACCAATGCTAGCCGCTTGTAATGGTTATAAACTGCGACTGAAAGCACTTTTTTGGCTTCGTCTTGACCAATAACGTGTTCGTCTAGGTACTTTTTAATCTCTCGTGGCTTAGGTATTTGATTCAACGAGAGATTAGAGGAACGAGCACGGCGTTTCTGAGGTGGTTCTGACCTGGGTGCTGGTTGCGACGATGCTGCCGCATTTGTGTCGAGTAACTCCTCATCCAGGATTTCATTACACAAGTCAACGCATTCATCGCAGATGTAGACTCCCGGTCCGGCGATGAGTTTACGAACCTGCTCCTGAGACTTGCCGCAAAATGAACACTTTAAATGGGAGTCGTACTTAGACATACCAGCCTCTTATTTGACAATGGTGACGTTTTCCCCTGGAGAGGGAAGATTTTGCCTGGAGATGACCTGATCAATCAACCCATAATTTTTCGCCTCTTCAGCCGACATGAAGAAATCGCGATCAGTATCGGCTTCGACTCTTTCTAATGGTTGACCAGTATGAGTCGCCAATAACTGATTCAACTTAGACTTATGATAAAGAATTTCTCTGGCTTGTATCTCGATGTCAACGGCTTGTCCCTGTGCACCACCAAGTGGTTGGTGAATCATGATCCGGGAATCAGGAAGAGACATCCGTTTACCAGCCGTTCCTGCTGCTAACAAGAACGCCCCCATGCTCGCGGCTAATCCAAAACATATCGTGACTACATCAGGACGGATTTGCTGAATAGTATCATAAATAGCCATGCCTGCTGTCACCGAGCCACCAGGAGAATTAATATACAGTTGAATATCCTTTTCGGAATCTTCAGCATCTAGAAACAACAACTGGGCAACAATTGAGTTGGCAACGTTATCGTCTATTGGCGTTCCTAAGAAGATAATCCGCTCCCGTAGCAAGCGAGAGTAGATATCGAAAGCGCGTTCTCCCATGCCAGATTGTTCTACCACCATCGGGACGATGTTGTTAGGACTGTCTAGGGAGTAGAGTTTAAAGTCACTCAAACTGTTAAATTGGTAGTTTCCCGATTGCGATACAAGCATAAAAGAACGTTTCACACTAAGTGTAACAATGGTCGAGACAGCAACGGCTGCCTTTTTCAGGAATTTGATTTTTGATGTGGCTATGTGTTAACCATTATGCCTCATATAAATTCTTATCGTGTAAAACAGTATCAAACCAAGGGTGTTACGTACACTGTTACTTATTTAAAATTTCTTAAACTTCCACCTTAGGACAGGGAGTGAGGGAGGGACAAATCAATTCAAAATTTTGAATTTTGGATTGATTTGTCCCCGTGTCCTCTTTCCCTTGTCCCCTTGTCATCTATTGTGCCTCTGTTGACTCTGTGTCTTGTGGTGAGATTTCTGCACTAACTTGGGGGGTTTGTTCTACTGTTTCAGTTGCAGCATCTGAGTCAGCAGCTTTGACTTCTTCAGTCTCAGTCTCAGTTTCAGTTTCTGCTGCACTCAAAGAACCTTCAGGGACTAATTCAACCGTTGAGCGTTCTAAAAGCCAATCGATGATTTTTTCGGTCAACAATTCGTTTTCTACGACTTCACGTAGTCTTTCGTGATCAACATCTTTTTCAGCGTACTGTTCCAACAATTCTTGGACTCTAGCGTTGATTTCTCCTTCTGACACTTGGACGGACTCGCGTTTCCCAATTTCTCGCAGCGCCAGAGAACGCTTAATGCGCTCAACTGCTTCACCGCGAGAACGTTCCCGCAACTGGGGAATCACATCTTGGGTAAACAATTTTTTAATATCAAGCCCCTGTTGAGAAAGCCGCATGGCTGTTTGCGTCAGCATCGCATCCACTTCCTGCTGAATCATTGATTCTGGCAAGTCAA
Source organism: Kalymmatonema gypsitolerans NIES-4073 (assembly GCF_002368435.1). Lineage (GTDB taxonomy): Bacteria > Cyanobacteriota > Cyanobacteriia > Cyanobacteriales > Nostocaceae > Kalymmatonema > Kalymmatonema gypsitolerans. The sequence continues at coordinate 9,424,547 of NZ_AP018268.1, read as the reverse complement.
CTTCTACTTGCTTGAGCAGTTCACCTAACAAGGCTTCTTGCTTGTTCGCTTTTGTTTTCTGTTCAGCCTCTTTTTGAAAACGCTCTTCCAAAGAAGAGCGCAAATCTGCTAGAGTCTCGTAATCGCTGACTTCTTGGGCAAAGTCATCATTCAATTCGGGCAGTTCTTTTTCCTTCAGTTCTTTGATTGTTACGGTGAAAACAGCCGGTTTTCCTGCTAAATCTTCATTTGCGTAAGGATCTGGAAACTGAGCTGAAATTTCTCTGGTTTCTCCAGGATTCATTCCGACTATCCCTGTCACAAAACCGGGAATGAATTTGTCCTCCTGCATCTCTAATTGGAAATCAGTTGCTTCACCGCCAGGTATTGGCTGGGGTTCTGCTGTTTCGTCTTCACCCTCGGATGCAACCACAACACCTTTAAAATCGACCACAGCAACATCACCTATCTGTGCTGAGCGTCCTTCCACAGGAATTAACGTCGCCATTTCTTGGCGTTCGCTTTGCAAAACTTTGTCCACTTGCTCTGGATCGTATTTGACTTCCTCAGCTTTGACTTGCAAGCTCGTATACTCACCCAGATTGGGTTCTGGTGGCACATCTACAGATGCAGCAAATGTTAGGGATTTGCCTGGTTCATAATTGTTAATCAATTCCTCAAATGAGGAGCGCAGCTGTGGTTGACCAAGTGCCTGGATTTGTTCTTGTTCTAGCGCTTGCTCAATGCCATATTGAATTAATTCTTCTAGAGCTGCTGCCTTGATTCGAGTGACGCCAAGGCGCTGTAACAATATTTGCCGAGGTACCTTACCCTTGCGAAACCCAGGAATATTTGCAGTACTGGCTAAGTTTTTAACAACTTTTTCGTAAGTTTCCTTGGTCTTTTCTGGCGTAATCTCTATTTCTAGACCAATTTGACTGGCGGGAAGTTTTTCCTGGGTAACTTTCATGCTATGTCTCTATTCTTGGTATTTCTTTTTACTAATTACGTGATTTGGCGCAAGGGAATAGCGTCTTTTAAGTTAAAGTTTCCTGACTTGGATGAAAGATGCCAACTGTTGACCCAAGTGTAAACTATGGACTTAGAAGTATCCACTTCTTGCTGAATCCGGTGCCTCTAGACAAGGATACAACACAGTAAAGATTTTCTCGACGGAGTTCTCCAAGGGCTTGTATCCTGTTTATTCCTTCCTTTGTGCATCCTTCATCCTTTACCCTTTAGTTGCTAAAAGTTCTTGACATTTTAGCGCTAACTAGTTTAGCAATTTCAACTCTAAATTGTTTTTTACCAAAGGGTTAACACCGTGATATCCTGTTTCTAAACCAGCAGTTCGCATTTCCATTGTTGTAACCTTGGTGCTGGCTGCTTTGTAGGACTGAGCGAGAGCTTATGCTTAGCTCCTGCCTCGCTTAAAGCTGTCGCTGCTCGCCTTGCTGGTTTCAGTCCATTTGAATCATAGTACACCAATCATCAAGACGAACGCATCTTAAAGACACCAATAGCTGTCTGAAGCTAAGATGCATCAAGCTTGTGTCATGCTGACGTTGAAAGATGGTCTGCTGTATAATAGATATTTTAAGTGAGTCCCAAGTTCAGTCGTAAATCATTATAAATTGCAACATAAATCAGGATAAGTAACAAAATAAATGTATTAAATTAAGAATTAGAATCATTTGCAAAAAATAATCAAACTATTAAAAAGTTTATTGAATGTCTGCTATTGCCATTTAAACTTTGAATTTTTACAACAAATTGCACATAATAACATCTAGTAAAGGAGGAAGCCAGTTTGTCTAAATCCTACCGTGTAGCTATTTTGGGAGCAACTGGTGCCGTTGGCAAAGAGTTGCTGGAATTATTAGAAAGTCGAAATTTCCCTGTTTCTGACATAAAGTTATTGGCTTCCGTTCGCAGTGCAGGGCGAACACTGCCTTTTAAGGGGGAAAATTTGCCTGTAGAGGCAGTGAGCGAAAAAGCCTTTGAGAATGTGGATCTGGTGCTGGCAAGTGCAGGCGGTTCCACATCGAAAACATGGGCACCAAAAGCTGTCGCGGCTGGCGCTGTGGTGATTGATAACTCCAGCGCGTTTCGCATGAACTCAGAAGTTCCTTTGGTAGTTCCAGAAGTGAATCCGCAAGCTGCATCTGACCACAAAGGCATTATAGCCAACCCCAACTGCACGACGATTTTGATGACACTCGCAGTCTGGCCTCTACATAAAGTTTCACCAGTGCAGCGTCTGATCGCCGCAACTTATCAATCTGCTAGTGGCGCTGGTGCTCAAGCAATGGAAGAAGTGAAAACCCAAGCAAGCGCCATTTTAGAAGGTAGAGAACCAGTTGCTGAAGTATTCCCATATCCGTTAGCGTTTAATGTCTTCCCGCACAACACCCCGTTGAATGATTTGGGGTACTGCGAGGAAGAAATAAAAATGGTTAACGAAACTCGCAAAATTTTTGGAAATCAGGATATAAGAATTACTGCAACTTGTGTACGGGTACCCGTACTTCGTAGCCATTCGGAAGCGATTAACCTAGAATTTGAGGTGCCATTTAGCCCAGATAAGGCAAGAGAAATTCTAAGTCAAGCACCTGGTGTGAAATTGGTGGAAGATTGGAAGGCAAATCATTTTCCTATGCCAATTGAAGCGACAGGTCGAGATGAAGTTTTGGTAGGGAGAATTCGTCAGGATATTTCTCACCCGTGCGGCTTAGAACTGTGGCTATGTGGCGACCAGGTTCGTAAAGGTGCAGCTTTGAATGCAATACAAATTGCTGAGTTATTAGTAGAAAAAAATCTGCTTAAAGGGGCGGTAGCCGTTAGTCAGAAGTTATAAGTCATGAGTTATTTGGTCATGGGTATTAGACAAAGAACAAATGACTTATGACAAAGAGAAATTATAAAGGATGAAGGCGCTTGCTTACGCTTGAAAGTAATAGTCAGATAGATTATTACAATAGAAAACCACCAAAACCCAAAAAAACAAAGAACAAAGAGGAATATTTAGGAGTGAAAAGAGGGTGGTAGATTTTGGCAGAGTTCTAACCGCTATGATTACGCCGTTTAAAGAAGACGGCAGTGTCAATTATGATGTAGCAGCAGCACTGGCAGCACATCTAGCTGACAACGGTACAGATACACTCGTGGTATGTGGCACCACGGGAGAATCTCCTACCCTGAGTTGGGAGGAAGAATACCAGTTGTTTTGTGTGGTGTTGCAGGCGGTGGCGGGAAAAGCTTCTGTGATAGCAGGGTGTGGTTCCAATTCCACTAAAGAAGCAATTGCCGCTACCCAAAAGGCGGTTAAAATAGGAGTACATGGCGCACTCCATGTTGTTCCTTACTACAACAAACCACCGCAAGCGGGGCTTTATCAGCACTTTAAGGCGATCGCTCAAGCTACGCCTGACCTACCTGTGCTGTTATACAATATTCCTGGTCGTACCGGTCAAAATCTTCAACCAGAAACAGTTGCTCGGTTAGCAGAGATTGACAACATTGTCGGGATTAAGGAATCTACTGGCAATATAGACCAGGCAAGTGAAATCCGTCGCTTGACGCCAAAAGAATTCCAGATATACTCTGGAGATGATTACATGACTTTGCCTCTCTTAGCAATAGGGGCGAAGGGTGTCGTCAGTGTGGCTTCTCATCTGGTAGGAAACCAACTACAAAAGATGATTCAAGCCTTTGATGCGGGTAAAACTCAAGTAGCCAGGGAAATACATCTCCAATTCTTCCCTCTGTTTAAAGCTTTATTTGCAACTACAAACCCTATCCTAGTCAAGAAAGCACTGAAACTTTTAGGTTGGGAGGTTGGTTCAACTCGTCCGCCCTTGTGCGAAGCTGACTCAGAAGTCAGTCGAAAGTTAGAAGTGGTTCTCAAAGAGCTAGGTCTAATTTAGCAGCAAGTTGTTGAAGGCGCTCAGGGTTCGTTAGCGGAAGATATTTATAAAAAGTTGGTGCGTAATTTTACAAAATTCCAGGTGAAAAGCCTGTGCTACGACTGAATCAATAGATGATGAATTGTGAGCTTTTAAAGCCCAATTAATTAAACAACAATTGAATATCTCATAAAAATTCAACTGTTTTGAGAGTGATTTCATAGATTGGTTGTCTTGTGAGTTTTACAAGACCGTTAAATTCTACATCTTTAACGACAAAGAGCAATCTCTAAAATTTCAAATTTTTAACGACAAAGAACAATCTAAGGAGAAAATGGCTAAAAACGAATCTTTAGCCGCCCTAAAAATCATTCCGTTGGGCGGTTTGCATGAAATTGGTAAAAATACTTGTGTTTTCGAGTATGACGACGAAATTATCTTGTTAGATGCAGGATTGGCTTTTCCCACAGACGGGATGCATGGAGTCAATATTGTTCTTCCAGACATGACCTATGTACGGGAAAATCGCCATAAAATTAAAGGCATGATTGTGACCCACGGTCATGAAGACCATATCGGTGGGATAGCCTTTCACTTGAAGCAATTTGACATTCCCGTGATTTACGGTCCCAGATTAGCACTGGCAATGCTAGAGGGCAAATTGGAAGAAGCGGGGGTGCGCGATCGCACAGAGTTAAGAAGCGTCGTTCCCCGCGATCTGGTGCGAATTGGCAAACATTTCTTTGTAGAATACATTCGCAATACCCACTCCATCGCTGATAGCTTTACCGTAGCAATTCATACACCTCTTGGCGTGCTCATCCACACAGGAGATTTCAAATTTGACCACACGCCCGTGGATGGTGAGCATTTTGACTTGCAAAGGCTCGCCGAACACGGTGAAAAAGGCGTACTGTGCTTGATGAGCGACTCAACGAACTCAGAAGTACCAGGATTCACGCCTTCAGAACGTTCCGTGTTTCCAAATCTGGATAGGGTATTCAGTCAAGCCACTGGGCGGCTGTTCGTGACCACCTTTGCCTCTAGCGTGCATCGCATTAACATGATTTTGCAGCTAGCGCAGAAGTATAACCGCGTCGTCAGCGTGGTAGGACGATCGATGCTCAACTTGATTGCCCACGCCCGCAATCTAGGTTATATCAAGTGTGAGGATAATCTATTTCAGCCGCTGCACGTTGTCCGCAATTTGCCTGAGGAAAATGTGCTGATTTTGACTACTGGCTCTCAAGGTGAGCCAATGTCAGCAATGACCCGAATTGCTAATCAAGAACATCCCCACATCAAAATCCGACAAGGAGATACGGTAGTCTTCTCAGCTAACCCAATTCCTGGAAATACGATCGCCGTAGTCACCATCATCGATAAATTGATGATGCAGGGGGCAAACGTTATCTATGGTCGGGACAAAGGAATTCACGTCTCCGGTCATGGATGTCAGGAAGACCAAAAGCTGATGATTGCTCTGACTAGACCGAAGTTCTTCTTACCAGTTCACGGGGAACATCGGATGCTGGTGAAGCACTCCCAAACGGCTCAGAGTATGGGTATTCCCGCTGAAAACATGGTGATTATTCAGAATGGGAATATCGTCGAACTCACTGAGGAATCCCTGCGTGTTGCTGGTAAAGTGTCAGCTGGTCTAGAACTGGTGGATACTTCCGGTTCTGGTATGGTGAGCGCCAAAGTGCTGCAAGAACGGCAACGTATGGCAGAAGAAGGAATTGTCACAATTGCGACGGCAATAGATTGGAATGGCAAGCTGATGGCGAAGCCAGAAATTCACCTGCGAGGTGTTGTGACGAGCGTCGAGCGCTCCTTGCTGCAAAAGTGGATACAACAGCGGCTCGAAGAAATCCTCACCGTGCGCTGGTCAGCATTTGCCCCTTCTTTTGATGGCGACCAGCCAGAGGTAGACTGGGGTGGATTACAAGAGGTTTTGGAGCGGGAACTAGCACGCTCTTTGCGAAAGGAACTGCATTGTCAACCATCTGTAACCTTGCTGATGCAAATTCCTGATGAGCCACCAGTAAAAGTTAGTGATGGAAGAAGGCGTCGTACTCGTACTGCTGCTCAAGTTGCATCGTAAGAAGTGCTAGCTGAGTGGGAATGACTCAGTGAACATTAAAAGGACGTAACGAATCTTTGAATTATGGTGCGTTCTAGTACTGTGTCAATTTTCACTTGAAGGGTTCAATAAACCCGGTTTCTTAAAGAAACTGGGTTTCTATGGTTAGGTTAATTCATCAAATTAACACTACTAGTGGTCTGTTTCATTAATTCTAATGGGTTACAAGATCCCCGACTTCTTAAAGAAGTCGGGGATCTGACCCGTATGAACATATCAAAATCAATGACATAAACTACTAGCTGATTAGTGACAGTCCCAAGCTAAGAACCACAAGGTCAGAATACAACAGAGGCTGTCCTACTCAATAATGTCAATTCCCCCACTCAAATTGTGGAAGCGCAGGGTTGGGTAATAGATACGAATGGTGATGTGATTCTGGTCGCTCAAGTACCGACTCCTAATCCTCATAGTTTTTGGTTCTCCCCAGCATCATGCCCTGCTCTTTAAAAGCGCAATAGCACGTTCCATCAGTCACTACATATATTCAGTGAATCCACAGGTATAATAGAAGTAGAGTTAACACCGTCAGTGGCAACCCAAAGCGGAGATGTTCCCAAAAAGTCAGCTTGTAGCCTAACTCAGTAGCTGCTTCGACAACGATCAGATTGGCGACTGAACCAAACAAAGTTAAATTTCCAGCCAAGGTTGAGCCGGCTGCAAGCAATAGCCAAGACTGAGTATCATCTTTAGGAATCAAGGGTTGCAGCAAGAGTACAGCAGGAACATTGGAAATCAGGTTAGACAGAATAGCTGTGACGCTCACTAGACCAGCAGAAGAGTTGGCTGCATAAGTGAATGGTTGCAACAAGTTCAATTTCTGGGTCGCTTTCGTGAGGATGAACAGTCCAGAAAACATCACTAGCAGGTTCCAATCCACCTCTTTGAGAATCCGCTGTGGTTTAATACGTCGAGTAATAAGCAATAAAGCAGCAGCAACTAGGGCAGACACTGCAAGGGGTAAGCCTGCAGCAAAGGCGATAAGCAGCCCGGTAGTGATGATAATGGTTTTTTGATACAGAGGTTTGAAGATACGTGCCTTCCCAAGGAGTAATTGCTCGCTGGGTTGAGTTGAGCGCACCTCAGGGTAAAGTAGCCATAGTAATCCCACCTGAATTGTCAAGCCTATCACGGCGACGGGAGCTAACGCCCGCAGAAAATCGATGTAGCGGATGCCTGAGAAAGAGCCAATGAGAATGTTTTGCGGGTTACCGCTCAAGCTGGCTACTGAACCAACGTTTGTTGCGCCAGCGAGTGCAAGTAAATAGGGAATTGGATTCAAACTTAGAGCTTCTGTCAGGCTCAAAGTCAGTGGTGTAAAAATCAGCGCCAAGGTGTCATTAAGAAAAAAGGCGGAAAGAATACCACTGGAAAAAGTTAAGGCGATTAACAAGCCTAAAGGACTGCGGGTGAAACTCAACAGCACTGACAGCGCTCTTGGGAAAAATCCAGCAAAAGATAGATTCGCGTTCACAACCATCATGCTTAACAAAAACACGATGGTGGTAGCATCGATCGCATCCCATGCTTCTTGCAACCTCAGAACACCCAAAGCAATGAGAAATGCAGAACCAACTAGGGCAATTGTGGCACGGTTCATGCGTAAACCGGGTAGATAACCCAGTGCTAACCCCAGGTAAGTCAGCCCTAACACACTATAGATTGCAAATTGTCGCAGGAGAATCACAAATTTATCAACTTATTCACAGCAGCGATACAGCTATCAGCAAAATTACTCATATTCCAATGCAAGATTACCACTTCTAAACTACGAGTGAGAATCTGGCTGAAATCACGGAAAATGAACTCTTAAAAAATGGTAATTTGCCTTTTTTGCCAAATTTTCTTTGGTTTATTCTATGTATCTCCTACTTAACCTCTTTTACATATAAGTTTTTTTTTGGTAGCAAGGATGTAATATTTAGAGGTTACTGTCAATGTAGAATTTACGCAGTTGTCCTAATAGCTCATAACTGCCTGATACAAAAAAACAGTATTTTAACTTAAGCATAAATACTGGTAAAGCTGTTTTGTGAAGTTTATGTAAATGATACGTTGTCCTCTACCTAAAGGTAGATGTCTTTACTATAATTTTATCTGTGTCAAGTTATAAACAAGATATCCATACCATACTTCCGAGGAAAAGGAAATTATTGTTAATTTGACGTAATATAGAACAGGTACTGAGGCCAGTAGCTACGAAATCATCAGATGAGACAAATCATCAGATTGCATCTTAGTCAGAACAACATTCTTCCCGAACACGTCGTGGCAATGTTGTAGATGTTCATCAGGCAGTTCAAGAGCCTCAATCAAATAGAGGAGTGAACCATGAAGGTATACGATAATACCACAAAAAACATTTTCTTGGCAAGCTGGGTGTTGATAAATCAAGCACAAGGCGATGCTCAACAAACCCACCAGCACCGTCCTTCCGCCAAGGCTCAAATTGATATCCTCCAACCCATACGCCGTTGGTTAGAGAACTTTCAAGTTCGGGATCGCCAACTTGCTCATCGCTTGTGCAAGGTGATTCCTTCCCAGTGTCCCTTTGAGCGCGATGTGAAATTTTTGGGTAAAACCTTGTTTCATATTCCGCCAATGTGCAAGCTCAACCCCGTATATGAAGAAGTGGTTGGCTTACGTTTTCGAGCGCTGTGCTATCTAGCAGATGAATGTGGCGAGGATGTCACACAATACTGCTGATAAATGAGCCTCTTGTTAAGGACTCATCCAGACTGTTTAGTCGTTAGTAGTTAGTGGTTGGTACAAAAACTCGTAGCCAACGGCTAACAACTAACAACTAGCAATAGCTCATAACTATTGACTGTTTTTTTCCCATTCTGTAATTGCATTTTGCGCTTTTTTATATGCGGCTGTTCCCTCTGGAACTAGAGCAGCGGTTGCAATTGCGGCTTGAAATTCTCTTCGGGCAGCTCTTGTTTTAGCAAGCTGCAAAATATTTTCACTCCAGCTGTCAATAGATTTTTGGGCAACATCAAACCCTGGTTCACCTTGTGGGACTTTTTTGGCAACTTCTATAGCGCGATTGTAGCTAGAAGCCTGTCCAGACCGAATTAAGCCAACAGCAGCATCGATAAGGGTTGTATTGCTGACATACTGTTTTGCTTCTAGCCGCCACTGCTGAACAGATGTTTGTGCTTTTGCGTATACAAGTTGGTCTTTGGGGACTAACTGTGCTGCTGAGATAGCACCCGCATATAGTTTTTGCTTAGCACGATCTTGGGCTAAATCTAAAATCATGCGGCTCCAAATCTTGATGTTGTCTTGAGCTTGTGTGTACAGGGGATCACCTGGCTGAATTTTACGAGCCGTATTAATAGCTTGCCTCAAATCGCTAGCCTGAGTTGGGCTGAGGGACATTTTCTGCAATTCCAACAGTGCTTGGTTACGCTGTTTCGATTCGTCAGCACTTGGAGTGACTTGTGAGCTAGAAGTAACTTGAGGAGTTGATTGGATTTCTGGTTGGGCTAGTACGATTGGTGATGCTGTGGGGCTGGGTTTTGGTGATACTTTAACTACCTTTGTGTTATCGCTAGCAGGCTTGGAGGACGCTGGTAATATCTGGGCTAACTTGAAGAAAGGGCGATCGCGGAACAAAACAACCACGATTAAGCATAGAAGAAGGATTGTAGCTATGCTCCCCAGTAGAAGGTACGGCAAGAATTGGTTGTTTGATGACCTTTTGTGGGGATCAGGGGATGAGGAGGATGAGGGGGATGAGGGAGTGAGGGAGTGAGGGAGTGAGGAGGATGAGGGAGTGAGGGAGTGAGGGAGTGAGGAGGATGAGGAGGATGAGGAGGATGAGTGAGTGAGGGAGTGAGGAGGATGAGGAGATGGAGAGATGGAGAGATGGGGAGCTGGGGAGCTGGGAAGCTGAGGAGATGAAAGAGTATTGTTTACCCCTACTTCTGCTAGTTCCTTGACTCTTGGTTCGCTTTTCTCCTCCAATTGCGGCGAGGGAACCTGCGGCTTTGATACAAAAATAGTGATGGGGGTTTGTGTGGGACGCCAGTAGTGTTGACATAGTTCTGGCGTGCGAACACTCAGGTATTTTTCTAAATTCGCCAAATTGGTACGATTGCCATAACGCAAAGCTTCTAACAGCGCTGCTGTAAAGAATCCGTGACCTAGTTCGCTACTTTCGTGAGAAAATTCGTCTGGTTGACAAGAAAGAATAATAGGAATTTGTAGTTCTTTGGCTAGTTCTATCGTTTCTTTGCCAACGCGAGCATCTGCGTGGGTTCCAAAAGCACGGTTAATATCGAACAATAGCAATGCATCAAGGGCAGCAACTTGCAGACTTTGCATTAATGCTCGCACTTCTATACCCGTCTGTTCGATGCGATTGGGATCACCTTCGACTGGCATTAAGTAATCTTGTCCCTTGTAGTTGACGCCATAACCGCTAAAGAAAAACCACAATCGGTCTTGTGGTCGCCAGCAAGCGGCTGCTAAATCTTCAAACAACAGGAAAATATTCTCTTTAGTGGGATAGGTAGACTTCTCTCGAAACGGTGGCGAAGTCTCTGTCATCAGCAGACACTGTTGCGGCGAAAAACCACCTTGTGTTACCAAAAAATCTTTGACCGCCTCGGCATCTGTTTGGGCGCAACTTAAAGGTTGAAAGAACTGATATTGATTGATGCCAATTGCGATCGCCCAATTATTTGCCATCGCGATTTTTGTTACTCGTTGTTTACTTGCCTTTTGGTAGTGGTTGGCTTTGTGAAAAAAACAAGCCTAACCTACGTCATAATAGTCTAGCTAAACCACAGATCACCAGTACTGCCGCTTCATTAAAACCGGAAAAATCTGCCAGCCTCATTACTAAGCGCGTTGGTTTAGCGCCAACGATCTGGGCGGAAAAATCGCCCAAACGTAGATTTTTCGGAAAAAATGAGTATTTATACATGGGCGATTTTTCCGGAGGCTGGCAGATTTTTCTACGTTTAGACCCAACCCCAGCAATACCTCATTCCGGTGCTGTTGTTCCAAGGGGAAGGACTGGATCTATGAATGTTCCCCACCGTTGGCTCCTCCTGCACCATCGACGCAAGCAAAATAGTGATTTGTACCCAAGGACTCACTGCATTTGTTTGTATGCTTTAGAATAAAAAGGTTGTCTATATTTGCAGTACCCGTTACAATGGCTGTTCCAAAGAAGAAAACATCCAAGTCTAAACGAGACAAACGTCGAGCTACATGGAGGCACAAAGCCGCAGTTGAAGCGCAGAAAGCTCTTTCTCTGGGCAAGTCTATTTTGACTGGACGTTCTACATTTGTTTATCCAACAGCTGAAGAAGAGGAAGAAGAGGAATCATAATTCCTAAGTCAAAAGTTCATCGTCAAGAGTCCATAGTCAAAAGTCTAGAGTCCTTTGACTCAATGACTATTGACTAATGACTAACTATCACCTGTGAGTGATCAACAAATAACCTTATAAAAATTAGAGTGTCTTCAGAAAAGTTATTTTTCTGTAACTATGGTAAGAAAATTTTTTCAAAAGCCTACACAGCAAGAGAGCGATCGCGTTCCTCCTGGTCAGTACTTGACCAAGGGATTTCCTGTATTAACATACGGTGCAACTCCGCAAGTTAGCATCGACGAATGGGAGTTTCGGGTATGGGGTTTGGCAAAAGGAGCAACCTTTACCTGGTCAGACTTTATGGCGCTTCCGCAGCACGAATTCACAGCAGATTTCCACTGTGTCACGCGCTGGTCGAAACTTGATGTCAAGTGGACTGGTATCAAGGTGACAGACTTTATGAAACTCATTGAGGTAGACCCCAAAGCAGTTCATGTTATGGAACACTGCTATGGTGGCTATACTACCAATATCCCATTGGAAGACTTTGTGCGGGAAGAAAACTTCTTTGCCTTTAAAGTCTTTGGAGAACCGTTACCAGCAGAACATGGTGGTCCATTGCGGCTTGTCGTTCCCCACCTCTACGCTTGGAAAAGTGCCAAGTGGATTAATGGTTTGGAATTTCTAGAACGCGAGGAATCGGGTTTTTGGGAACGCAATGGCTATCACCGCCGTGGTGAACCCTGGGCGGAGGAACGATATAGTTAGTGGTTTTGGGTTTTAGTTGTAGAGGCGCGCCGAATGAAAGCGTCTCTACATTAATTAGAAGTTATGAATTAACGCTTCGGTGCAACTTTATTTTGTTCCCCCTTTCTCAAGTTAGGGGGATCTTCACGTGATGTAACCCAGATTTTAGATCCCCCAACCCCCTTAAAAAGGGGGCTTAAGAAAAAGTCGCACACCGCGTGAATTATCAATTTTTATTCTTCACTCTTCACGCATACTCCTAACTGTTAACCAATAAATCGCTTCAGTGTAGACAACTTGTCTTTATAGGGAGGGTATAACAATTTGAAGTCCAGCAGAAAAGATTTGTGCAGGACACTTTTGTAATGGGAAAAGGTGTCAAAGCTGAATTTACCGTGATACTTGCCAATTCCGCTATCACCTACACCGCCAAATGGTAACGATGAAACAGCAACCTGCATCACTGTGTCGTTAATACAAACTCCACCAGATGAGGTTTCCTGCAAGACTCGTTGTTGCAGGTTTTTGTTATTAGAAAATAAGTACAAAGCCAAGGGTTTTGATTTAGAGTTAATTAGGGCGATCGCTTCTGTTATATCGGTATATTCAATCACAGGAAGAATTGGACCAAAAATTTCTTCCTGCATTACCGAGTCTGTCAAGGAGACATTATCAAGCACTGTGGGAGCAATATAAAGTTCTGAAGGATTAGTTTCTCCCCCAATGCGAATTTCGCCATCTTTCAAGAGGCTAACTAACCTGTCAAAATGTTTTTGATGGATAATCCTAGCATAATCAGAACTTTTGGCAGGATTATCTTCATAAAATTCTTGCAGACGTTTTTGGATTTCATTTAACAAATTTTCTTTGATTTTTTTATCAACTAAAAGATAGTCAGGTGCGATACAAGTTTGTCCAGCATTGAGAAACTTTCCCCAAGTAATGCGTCTGGAAGTGTGTTCGATATTGATGTCAGAATCTACAATGCAAGGACTTTTACCGCCCAATTCCAAAGTCACGGGTGTCAGGTGTTTTGCGGCTGCTTCCATGACTATTTTGCCTACAGCTGTACCACCAGTAAAAAAGATATGATCAAACTTTTCTGCTAGTAATTGTTGACTTGTTTGCACACCTCCTTCTACCACAGCAATATATGCCGGATCGAAATATTTTTCCATCATCTGACTTAAAAGACGAGAGGTGTGGGGTGCAAGTTCTGAAGGTTTGAGAATTGCACAGTTGCCTGCCGCAATAGCACCTACCAATGGTGAGATAATTAATTGAAATGGATAATTCCAAGGACCAATAATTAAAACGACTCCTAGCGGTTCAGGATAAATTTTTGCGGAAGCGGGAAATAGTTGCAGGGAAACAGGGGCTTTTTGAGGTTTCGTCCAAGTTTTGATATGTTTGATAGCATAGTCGATTTCTTGGAGTGTTCCAATCTCTGTAGCATAGCTCTCAAATTCTGGTTTATTCAAATCCGCTTTTAGCGCGTTGATAATCGCTTCTTTATTCTCAGTAACTGCTTGTTTTAAAGTTTTCAGTTGTTCAAGTCGGAAATTAACGTCTTTTGTCTGACCAGTCTTAAAAAAATCACGCTGTTTGCGGATGATATCGGCAATTGATAATTCTTGAGCAATCATCTTTTTGTCCTTGGTAGCTAAAATTAACCCACCCTTCAGCAGTTAAGATCTAAGTTGTAAGCTATAAATACTGAGTAAGATTTCCCTCACCGGAATGCACCCCACCCCCCAACCCCCTCCCCCTTCGGGTATGCCTATGGCTAACGCCACGGCTATCGCCGTTAGCGCAGCTCCTCCGGAGGAGGCACGGCACGTCTGAGCGCAGAGCGTCCCGTAAGGGATACGACGAACGCCAGGGGCGCTGCTGTCGGGAAACCCTCCTGCAGCACTGGTCTCACCGCAAGCGAGGAGGGGGCAGAAAATAAGGGTTTTAAAGCTTGGTGAAAGATGTGAATTTCCCCTAGTTTCCTTTATCTCATTCAATACTCAGTACTCACTAAACTTCTTACAAAAGTCAATTGGATGAAAATGAAACCACAGATGCACACAGATTAACACTCGTTAATTATCTGTGTGCATCTGTGTCCATCTGTGGTTTGAAATAATCCATTAATCATACTTTTGCAAGAAGTCTAGTACTTAGCACTGTTTTGGTCACGGTGGGCTGTTTGCCTATATCTTATTTTTGACACTCCCCTGGCTGTTAAGATTTCGCTACGCTCATCTTAACGAAAAGCCAGGGGATTCTTGGTTCGTTGACTCGCCGTTAGACGACAGGTTTGCACCAATCGCCCAAGAGGGCAAATCTCCCCAAGCGTAAGTTCCCGTGTGCCCCACGGTACTGAGTCCTTTTTGCAGGATGTTGATGGCTGCGTTTACGTCTCTGTCTTCGGTGTATCCACAATGTGGGCAGAGGTGAGTCCTAGTAGAGAGACCTTTTTTCACCTTCTTGCCGCAGTTAGAGCAATTTTGGCTGGTGTTGTGGGGAGGCACAGCTACTGTGACTTTCCCATACTTGTAACCAAGATACTCTAGCCATGACCGAAAAGTTGCCCAGCCAGCATCACTGATTGACTTAGCCAGATGTCGGTTTCTTACCAGCCCTTTCACATTTAAGTCTTCATAGGCTACCAAATCGTTAGATTGGATGACGGAGTATGCCAATCGAATGCAATACTCTTTTCGTTGCCTACTTACTCTTAAGTGTTTCCGAGCATACCTGTTTCTGGCTTTGTGGTAGTTTTTGGACTGCGGTTGTTTGGTTTTCTTCTTGTCTGCACTAAACCTCTTAGACTTTTTACGATTAGCCCGATTCAACTGTTTTTCAGACTTGCGGTAAAACCGAGGAGATTGTTCTACATTGCCAATGTTATCAGCGATAAAATACTTCAATCCCAAGTCAATACCAACTACTTGACCAGTCGGTTGAGTCTCGATTTTAAGGTCTACATCAATTGCAAATTGAGCGTAGTATCCGTCAGCACGACGCACTAAACGGACACGCTTGATTTGTTTAATGTCATAGTAGTTTAGGTCATAGGTTCCCTTTAATTTCAGAGTTCCTATTCCCTTCTTGTCTGAGAAAGTTATTGCTTTACGGGTATCTGAAAGTTTCCAACCGCTTGTTTTGTATTCAACTGAGCGAGAGTGTTTTTTAAACTTTGGAAACCCTTTTTTACCCTTAACCTTCTTTTTGCAGTTATCGTAAAATCGAGCTATCGCACCCCAAGCACGTTCAGCAGCAGACTGCCTAGCCATTGAATTGAGTTCATCAGCAAAGGGGAATTCAGCAGCTAGTACAGCGCAATGCTTATTTAGTGCGTACTTATCAACTTTCTTGTCCTTATTATCCATCCAGTATCGTAAACACTTGTTCTGGATGAATTGACTAGTACGAATAGCATCGTTTATTGCTCGATACTGTCTGTCTTTCCCTTTACACTTGAACTCGTAAATTATCATCCGGCGACTACGCAATTCCATATTTATGCTAACACCATAAGCATAAAAAATGTGTGAAGATACTGAAAAGATTAGGTCACCGCAGGGTAAACCCTGCGTCGTGGCTTTCATCCCTTGGCTGTTCGCGTAGCGTGCCGCAGGCATAGCCGAAGGGTTTTCAGCCTACTTTCTTATAACTAATCTCGAATAACCGATAATGATTACTGTTTGATAGGCAGACGTACTGTGAAGACACTCCCTTTGCCGACTTCTGAATTCATGAGAATAGTCCCTTGATGTGCTTCGACAATTCGACGAGAAAGGTACAGCCCTAACCCACTACCAGAACTCTTGTGACTTCCTTGGCGAAATCGTTCAAATAAAGTTGCTTGTTCTTCAAGAGGAATACCTGGACCTGTATCTGCTACTTCAACGGTAATATATTCATCTGAAGCAGTCGCTGGGGTGATGCGGATAGTCACTGACCCGGTATCGGTAAATTTGATAGCATTGCCTATAAGATTGGTGAATAGCCGATGCAGTTCTAGGCGATCGCCCATCACTTTACTAATCCCTGAATCTTCACCCAAATGCAGATTGACTGCAAGTTCCTTTTGTGCTGCTAAAGAACTTAATTCTTCAGAGACTTCTTCTAGTAACTGGCTGACATTAACAGGTTGAAACGCCAGGGTTTTACGACCTGCTTCAAAGCGATAAACTTCTAGCAAGGTATTTACCATAGCCAGCAGGTTGCTGTTACTGCGAGCCATAATCTCTATGACTTCCTGCATTTGATCTGACAGATTTCCCAAAGCACCCTCCTGAAACAGCAACAGCATCCGATCCGCTGCGACTAGGGGTGTGCGTAAGTCGTGGGTGAGGCGAGAGACAAAATCTTGCCGTTGGCGGGCGATTTCATCGCGTTCATCTATACTGTGCTTGAGACGGAGGAGCGATCGCACTCGCGCCAGCAATTCATCTACCGTGACAGGTTTGCGGATAAAATCGTCAGCACCCAAGTCTAATCCTTGAGCGACGTTGGGTGAGTCATGGGCGGTAATGAGCAAAATTGGGATAAATGGCAATGCCATATTTTGCCGAATACGCTTGGTGACTTCATAACCATCTATACCCGGCATCATCAGATCCAGCAAGACTAAGTCACAAGCCGATGTTTCAATCTGTGCCAATGCTGAAGCACCATTTTCTGCCGTGCTAACTGTGTAGCCTTCTTCCTCCAAAATGGTTTTAATTAGAAAGACATTATCAGGAGAATCATCTACAACCAGAATCTTATCAGAGTTAGAAGATTTAGACATACAGCATAGAACAGATGCAGTAAAACTAGATGAGTGTATACAAAGCTAGACTTGTATTATTTTTGTCATTTTTTACTTACGTTGACTTCCTACGGAGGAAACATTTTTTACTCTAAAATTTTCTCAACTTAGTCTTTATTTTTTTAGAGGTTGAATGCTGCTCCTGTTTGCCAGAAATAATGACAAGCTAATTAAATCATGGCTCGTAGAATTTTAGAACAAGACACAGGGGATAAAGGTTACGATTTTTGTAGCTGTTGAGTACGATTAGCAGCAATGACTGCTGTTAAAAAATTTGCATAATTTGTCGCAAGACTGGGCTTTAGACCCATTGTTTCGGTAAATTTGCAGCTTACGGCTACAGTCAACCCATTTTTTGAAAAAATTTTACATAGAGGTGAGCGTGTGAAGCGCATAGTTGAATTTCCTTTAGAAAGCGGCGAATCGATTCTTGTAGAAGTAGATGAGCCAGCAGTCATTGACGATCGCATTGGTTTACGGGATCAGATTGTTGACAAGGCTCATCAGACTTTCGAGTCTGCCTTGGATAAGATAAGACCTGTAGCTAATGTGATTCTCACCAAGGTGCGTAATATCAAAGAGCCAGCAGACGAAGTGGAAGTCAAGTTTGGCATTAAAATTAGTGCAGAACTTGGGGCAGTGATTGCTTCTGGTAATGGCGAGGTCAACTACGAAATTACGCTGAAGTGGAAACGGGAGTCACAGGATGACCACACTGCTTGAGTCATCAGTTGTCAGGATTTACTCCAACGGTGGCAAAGTGGTTGGTGCTGGCTTCTTGGTGTCCCAACAATACATCCTTACCTGCGCCCATGTGGTAGCTGATGCTTTGGGAATTGCCAGAAACACTGCCCAAATGCCTGATGCAAAGCTTCGCTTGGATTTTCCTTTGTTGGCTGCGAAACAGTTTTTCACAGCTCAGGTGGTTTTCTGGCGACCAGTTAATCCGGATGAATTAGCTGAAGATATTGCAGGATTGAAGTTAGAAAGCTCTCCTCCGGATGCTGCTCAACCAGCAAAATTGGTATTATCAGACGAATTATGGGGACATCCTTTTAGAGTATTAGGTTTTCCAAAAAACCAACCTAATGGCGCTTGGGCTTCTGGTGAAATTAGGGCTGGACTAGCAAATGGATGGGTGCAACTGGAGGATGTAAAACAACAAGGTTATGCATTAGAGCCTGGTTTCAGTGGTGCGCCGATTTGGGATGAGCAGCTACAAGGTGTAGCAGGAATGGCTGTAGCGGCGGAAATGGAGCGATCGGCAGCCAAAGCGGCGTTTATTATTCCTACCCAAGTGCTGGTTACAGCATGGTCTGAGTTGGGTCAAGCTTTTTCTTTAGAAACAGTGAAACCAGCAAGTCAAAGCGCTAAAGTTTTTATCAGCTATCGTAGCCAAGACCCAGATTTAACGCTGGCTCAACAGTTTTATGAAGCTTTGAAAGCGGCTGGACATGAAGCGTTTATGGCTGGGGAGAGTATCCGACTCGGGGAAAACTGGCCGGAGCGTATCGATAGAGAATTGCAGCAGTCTGATTACTTTCTGCTGCTATTATCTCCTAAATCTGCAACCAGTGAAATGGTGACAGAAGAAGTGAGGCGGGCGAAGCAGTTGCAAGATTTACGTCCTGACGGTAAACCCGTGATTTTGCCCGTTCGCATCAATTTTCCTTTGAGTTCGCCACTCAATTATGACTTGCGGGGTTATTTACAAAGAATTCAACAGCGAGAGTGGAAATCATCTGCGGATACACCCAAGATTTTGCAAGAAATATTGACAATTTTGGCAAAACGTGGTATTGCTGTCTTTTCAGAAGAGGAGTTAACAACATCGCCTGCTGTGGAAACTCTGGAATCCCCACCTTTGCCAGTGGCAGAACCAGAATTGCCAGAAGGTCAAGTGGATCTAGCTTCTGCCTTTTATGTGGAACGCCCCCCTATAGAATCTCATTGCTATGAGGCGATTTTGAAACCTGGTTCTCTTATCCGCATCAAAGCACCCCGACAGATGGGTAAAACTTCGCTGATGGCGCGGATTCTTCATCAAGCTTCACAAGAAGGTTCTCTAGCCGTATCTTTGAGTTTTCAACTGGCTGATAGTAAGGTGTTCGCAGACCTGGATTTATTTTTGCGCTGGTTCTGTGCTAGTGTCGGGCGGAAATTGCGGCTACCAAATCGCTTAGCGGATTACTGGGATGAGATTTTTGGTAGCAAGGATAATTGTACAGCTTATTTTGAGGAGTATCTCCTGGCACAAATCAACGAACCTTTGGCTTTGGGCTTGGATGAAGTCGATTTAGTCTATCAATACCCTGAAATTGCTGCCGACTTTTTTGGACTTTTGCGGGCTTGGCATGAAGAGGCGAAGAATCGGGATGTATGGAAGAAATTGCGGTTGGTAGTAGCGCATTCAACAGAAGTTTATATCCCAATGAATATCAATCAATCGCCTTTTAATGTGGGGCTGGCGATTGAGTTACCAGAGTTTAATGCGGAACAACTGCAAGATTTGACACGTAGGCACGGACTCAATTGGAATTCTACCAAAGTTGAGCAGTTGATGGCAATGGTGGGAGGACATCCTTATTTGGTGCGGGTTGCACTTTATCGCATTGCACGACGGGATACCAAACTGGAGGAGTTATTACAAGTTGCCCCTACAGATGCTGGTCCTTTTGGCGACCATTTGCGACGACACTGGTGGAATTTGAAACAACATCCTGAGCTAGCAATGGGAATGAAACAAATTGTTGCAACAAGCGCACCAGTACAACTGGAGCCAATACAAGCTTTTAAATTAAAAAGTATGGGGTTGGTGGATCTAGAAAATAATTATGTCGTACCTCGTTTCAATTTGTACCGTCAGTATTTCCGCGATCGCGCTGCTTCTTTGTAAAACAACGGGAGCATCCCAATTTGGCAAAAATACCTCTGTTTGTCATTCTGTTCGCGCAGCGTGCCCGCAGGGCATACGTAACGAAGTGAAGCGTTCGCGAAGCGTGTCCGAAGGACTCAGAATCTCGCGAGATGCTTCACTACGCTTCGCTTCGTTCAGCATGACAGTAAACTTGCACATTTGGGATGCTCCCAAAAGAACCGCCTGAGAATCACCTGATGAACCTAGCACAAAACCCAGTCTATGAATATCAAGTCGGGGGGAGTTTACCAACAAATGCCCCTACTTATGTGAAGCGACAGGCAGATCAAGACCTTTATGAAGGGTTGAAAATAGGGGAGTTTTCTTATGTGCTGAACTCACGGCAAATGGGCAAGTCTAGCTTGCGGGTGCAAACCATGCAACGGCTGCAAGCAGAAGGTATTGCTTGTGCAGCAATTGATTTAACTACAATTGGCAGCCAGCAAGTCACACCGGATCAATGGTATGCGGGAATTGTCCGCCGTTTGGTAAGTAGTTTTAACCTCTCAGACAAGTTTAATTTACGGGCTTGGTGGCGCGATCGCGAGTTTCTCTCCCCAGTACAACGATTGAGTGAGTTTATCGAAGAAGTTCTGCTAAAAGAGGTTGAGCAAAACATTGTCATTTTTATCGATGAAATTGATGGTGTCCTCAACCTCAAGCAAACTGTGGGGACTGACGATTTTTTTGCTTTGATCCGAGACTGCTATAACCAACGTGCTGATAAACCAGAATACAAACGCCTCACTTTTGCACTCTTGGGGGTAGCGACGCCTTCAGATTTGATTGAAGATAAAAAACGCACACCTTTTAATATTGGTAGGGCTATTGAACTATGCGGCTTTCAGGCAGATGAAGCCGAACCCTTAGTCAAAGGATTGGTAAAAAAAGTTACTCATTGCCAGATTGTCATGAGAGAGATTTTGGCTTGGACTGGGGGACAACCTTTTCTGACGCAGAAGCTTTGTAAACTCATTCATACTCATCCGCAGAACCCCACCCCGCCTGCGGCACCCCTCCCCGCAAGCGAGGAGGGGTTGGGAAAGGGGTTGGAGGAGAGGTTAGGGGAGGGGTTGGAGGAGAGGTTATATGTGGAGGAATTGGTAAAATCCCGGATTATCAAGAATTGGGAATCGCAGGATGAACCGGAACATTTGCGGACGATACGCGATCGCATTTTGAAAAATGAGAAACGTGCCGGCAGACTATTGGGACTGTATCAACAAATTTTGCAGCAGGGAGAGATTGCCGGAGATGACAGCCCTGAACAAATGGAGTTGCGGTTGTCGGGGTTGGTGGTCAAACAGCAGTCGAAGTTAAGAGTTTATAATCAGATTTACAAATCTGTTTTTGACCGAAATTGGGTGACAAAAACCTTAGCAGGTTTACGACCTTATGCAGAAGCATTAGAATCGTGGGTTGCTACCAATAAAGACGAATCTTGGCTATTGCGGGGACAGGCGTTGCGGGATGTGCAAGCTTGGGCGAGAGACAAAAGCCTCAGCGATTTGGATTATCAATTTTTAGCAGCTAGCCAAGATTTGGATCAGCGAGAGATGCAACTTGCTTTGGCAACTGAAAGACAGGCGAAGCAGATTTTAGAAGCAGCGCAACAGAAAGCAGAAGTAGCCCTGGAAGAAGAGAGACGGGCAAAAAAGAAAACGCGGCGACAAAGTTACATTGGGGCTACGATTTTAGGAGTGTCGCTGCTGGGGGCTGTAGGAGTAGCTGTAATTGCAGAACAAGCTAGACGAAGGGCTTTTACTGCTACTGAAGTCGAACAGATTGGCAGCTATGCCCTAGAACGGTTTAATTCAAATCCGCCAGAAAGGGTTGAAAGCTTAGTGATGGCGATGCAGGCTGGGCAAACACTCAAGAAGCTAGTGCAGGGAAAGCGCCCCATTGTCGATTACCCTGCTTTGAGTCCCATAATCAGCATTCAACAGATGTTGGCAATTCAAGAAAAAAATACCTTGGAAGGACATTCCTCTGCTGTCAGGGG